>CP052876.1:928634-1238179 GCA_020881835.1 Kineosporiaceae bacterium SCSIO 59966 | reverse complement strand
ACCAGCACGTGGTCGGGGGCGGGCCGGTCGCCGTCCACCGGGTAGGCGCCGGTGGCGTGCACGGTCAGGCTGCCGAGGTTCTCCAGGTCCCCGGTGTCCTCGACGTAGCGCAGCACCCACTCGGCGCCCATCGTGTTGGCGAACACCGGCCGCAGCGGTGACAGCAGCGCGGCGTCCATCGGCCGCACCGAGCGCACCGGGCCGACCCGCTGCGGCAGCTCGGAGTGGAACACCGCCGCCAGCCGCGTGTACGACGCGCCGATCGGCTCGACGAGGACGAGGTCGGCGCGGTCGACCCCGACCTGCGGGTGCGCCTGGCGGACGTCGGACACCTTCACCGCGACCGCGGGCCGCTCCAGGACCGACGGGTCGGCGACCTCGACACCGGTCAACGGCGCCCGCACGCCACTGCCGCCCGGCTCGGCGGCCTGCGTCGGCGCGGCGGTGCTCGGCGTCGCGGTGGCCTGCGGCTGGGGCCCGGGCGAGGAGCAGGCGGCCACGGCGGCCACGGCGACGACGGACGCCGCGAGCACGGTCAGCAGCCGGGGACGGGTGCGCACCGGGTCAGCGAAGCACAGCGCGGCGCAACCGTCCGGCGATCAGCCCGGCGTGTCCGCCGCCGCCCGGACGACGGGGCGAAGGTCCTGCTCCGGCGGCGTCCAGGTCGCCGGGTCCGCCGGCACCTGCTCCCCGGAGCGGATGTCCTTGACCTCGTGGCCGCCGTCGTCCTGGGGGAACCAGACGAACGGGATGCCCCGCCGGTCGGCGTAGCGGATCTGCTTGCCGAACTTCGCGGCGGACGGCGACACCTCGGTCGGCACGCCGCGGGCCCGCAGCGCCGCGGCGACGGCGTCCGAGTCCGCCCGGCGGGCCTCGTCGACGACGGCGACGACGACCGCGGTCGGCACCGACCGGGACGCGGTGAGCGCCCCGCGGGCCAGCAGCGGCGCGAGGGTGCGGGTGACCCCGAAGGAGATGCCGACGCCGGGGTAGGTCGTCGACCCGTCCGAGGCCAGCGCGTCGTACCGGCCGCCCGAGCAGATCGAGCCCAGGTGCTCGTAGCCGAGCAGGCGGGTCTCGTAGACGGTGCCGGTGTAGTAGTCCAGGCCCCGGGCCACGGACAGGTCCGCGACGACGTCCACCCGCTCCGAGCGCAGGTCGGCGCACCCGGCCAGGACGGCGACGAGCTCGGCCAGGCCCTCCTCCAGCAGCGGGTGCTGCACACCCAGGGCCCGGACCCGCTGCGCGAACCCGGCCGCGTCGTCCGCGCCGGCACTCAGCTGCGGCAGCCGCAGGCACCCGGCGACCTGGGCGTCGTCGAGCCCGACGTCCTCGCGCAGCTGACGGGCCACCTCGTCGGCGCCCACCTTGTCCAGCTTGTCGACGACGCGCATGACGGCGGCGACGTCGTCCACACCCAGGCCCCGGTAGAAGCCCTCGATCAGCTTGCGGTTGTTGAGCTGCAGCCGGACGCCGGGCAGCGGCAGCCGGGACAGCGCGTCCACCATGACCCGGGCCATCTCCACGTCGTGGTGGGGGGCGAGCGTGTCGCGGTCGACGACGTCGATGTCGGCCTGGAGGAACTCGCGGTAACGCCCCTCCTGCGGCCGCTCCCCGCGCCACACCTTCTGGATCTGGTAGCGGCGGAACGGGAACTGCAGCCGGCCGGCGTTCTCCAGCACGTACCGGGCGAACGGCACGGTGAGGTCGAAGTGCAGGGCGAGCTGGTCACCGCCGGCGTCCTCGCCGGTGTCGTCGGCGTGCAGCCGGCGGACGACGTACACCTCCTTGTCGATCTCGCCCTTGCGCAGCAGCACGGACAGCGGCTCCACGGCGCGGGTCTCGATGCCGGCGAACCCGTACAGCTCGAAGGTGGCGCGCAGCGAGTCGAGCACCTGCTGCTCGACGACCCGGTCGGCGGGCAGGAGCTCGGGGAACCCGGACAGCGGCGTCGGGCGGGCCATCAGCGCGCCACCTCCAGCAGGAAGGGGTTGCTGGCCCGCTCCCGGCCGATCGTCGTCGCGGGCCCGTGCCCGGGCAGCACCAGCCGGTCGTCGGGCATCGGCAGGACGACGTCCCGCAGGGAGCGCAGCATCGCAGCGTGGTCCCCGCCGGGCAGGTCGGTGCGGCCGATGCTGCCGGCGAACAGGACGTCCCCGCTGAGCGTCGTCGCGGTCGGCGGCGCCGCGGCGTCCTCGACGCGCAGGCCGTCCGGCACGTCGTCCACGGTGAACATCACCGATCCCTCGGTGTGCCCGGGGGCGTGCTGCACGGTGAGGTCGATGCCGGCCAGGGCGAGCCGCTCGCCGTCGACGAGGGTGCGCACGTCGTCCGGCTCGGCCCAGGCCGCGGCGCTGCCGAACTGCTGCTCGAGCATGCCGACGAGGGAGGGGTCCAGGGTGCTGATCGGGTCGGCGAGCCGGTAGGCGTCCTCCCCGTGGATCAGCGCCGGGACGTCGTGGGCCCCGCACACCGGGGTGACCGAGTAGACGTGGTCGAGGTGGCCGTGGGTGAGCAGGACGGCGGCCGGGCGCAGCCGGTGCTCGCGCAGCACCTCGGCGAGCCGGTCCAGGACGCCGACGCCGGGGTCGACGACGAGGCACTCCTGACCGGCGCCGGGAGCCAGCACGTAGCAGTTGGTCCCGAAGGCGGCGGCGGGGAATCCGGTGACGAGCACCGGGCGAGCCTATCGACGGGCCCTGCTGAATAGACTGCGCGTCCCGAGCAGGGGAAGGAGCCCGAGTGTCGCCGAGCCAGCGCGAGCGCGAGTACGAGCGCCGCCGCTACGAGAAGTGGCGGGACCGCCAGGCCGCCCGGCAGGCCGCCGCCCGGCGGCGCCGCCGGGCCCTGCTCGTGGTGGCCGCCACCGTCGCGGTGCTGGCCGTCGTCGGCGGGGTGACGTGGCTCGCGCTCGGTGGCGACGACGAGCCGGAGGCGACCGCGACCCCCACCGACGCCGCGACCGCGCAGACCTCCCCCACCGACGCCGCCACCGGGACCGCCGACGCGGCGAGCCCGTGCCCCGCGCCGACCGTGACGCCCCCGGCCGAGCCCGTGCAGCTCGACACGGCACCGGACCCGTCGGTGGCCGAGGGCCGCACCTGGACGGCGACCATCGCGACGTCCTGCGGCGACGTCACCGTCGACCTGCTCGGTGAGCAGGCCCCGCAGGCGGTGGCCTCGTTCGTCACCCTGGCCCAGGAGGACTTCTTCGTCGGCACCCCCTGCCACCGGCTCACCACCGAGGGCATCCACGTGCTGCAGTGCGGCGACCCGACCGGGACCGGCACCGGGGGCCCCGGCTACACCTTCGGCCCGGTGGAGAACGCCCCCGCCGACGACGTCTACCCGGCCGGCACCCTGGCGATGGCCCGGGTCGGCGGGGACGCCGGCAGCCAGGGCTCGCAGTTCTTCCTCGTCTACGAGGACTCGACCATCCCGTCGGACTCCGCCGGCGGGTACACCGTCTTCGGCCGGGTCACCGACGGCCTGGACGTCGTCCGGCAGGTCGCCGAGGGCGGCGTCGAGGGCGGCGCCACGGACGGCTCCCCCGCCTGGCCGGTCAGCCTGGAGCAGGTGACGGTGCAGTGACCACGACCCCGCACAACCCCGTCCCCGAGGAGAACCCGGTGGTGGACAACGAGTCCGAGCACCGACCTGGCGCGCCGCGTCCGACGCCGCGTCCGACGCCGCGTCCCGTGCCCCGACCGGTCCCCCGCCCCGCCGAGCGGGCCCAGCAGCCGGCGGCCGAGGCCCCCGGACCGGCGGTCGTCGTCCCGGCCCGGCCGGCGAGCGACCCCGCCCGGTGGGGCCGGGTGGCCGAGGACGGCACGGTCTACGTCCGCACCGGGGACGGCGAGCGGCCGGTCGGCAGCTACCCCGGCGCCAGCCCGCAGGAGGCGCTGGCGTACTTCGGCCGCAAGTACGACGACCTGGTCGCCCAGGCCGACCTGCTCGAGCAGCGGCTCACGACCACCGACGTCGCCCCCAAGGACGCGAACCGGGCGCTGCGCACGCTGCGCGAGGCACTCGCCGACGCGAAGGCGGTGGGGGACCTCGACGCCCTGGCGGCGCGGGTCGAGGCGCTCGACGCCCTGGCCGCCGAGCAGCGCAAGGCCGCCGACCGCCGCCGGTCCGCCGAGCGGGAGGCCGCCCGCACCGCCCGCCTCGCCCTCGTCGAGGAGGCCGAGCGGCTCGCCGCCGAGGACCCCGAGCGGATCCAGTGGAAGCAGACCGGCGACCGGCTCCGGGAGCTGTTCGACGCGTGGAAGGAGGCGCAGCGCTCCGGGCCCCGGCTGGACAAGCCGGTCGAGGACGAGCTGTGGAAGCGGTTCAGCCACGCCCGCACGACGTTCGACCGCAAGCGCCGCACGCACTTCTCCACCCTGGAGAAGCAGCACGACGAGGTGCGGGCGGTCAAGGAGAAGATCGTCGCCGAGGCCGAGGAGCTCGCCGACTCCACCGACTGGGGCCCGACGTCGGGGGCGTTCCGGTCGCTGATGGACCGGTGGAAGGCGGCGGGCCGGGCGGCGCGCAAGGACGACGACGCGCTGTGGGCCCGGTTCCGCGCCGCCCAGGACCGGTTCTTCTCCGCCCGCAACGCCGCCCAGGCCGAGCAGGACCAGGAGTACACGGCGAACCTCGCGGTCAAGGAGCAGCTGCTCGCCGAGGCGGAGGCGCTGCTGCCGGTGACCGACGTCCGGGCCGCCCGTGCCCGGCTGCGGGACATCGCCGAGCGCTGGGAGCGGGCCGGCAAGGTGCCCCGGGGGGACGTGCAGCGGGTGGAACGGCGGATGCGGGCGGTCGAGCAGGCGGTCGCGGACGCTGAGCAGGAGCGGTGGCGGCGGTCCAACCCGGAGGCCCGGGCCCGGGCGACCGGGGCGCTGGAGCAGCTGGAGCAGTCCATCGCCGCCCTCGAGACCGACCTGGAGTCCGCGCGTGCCTCCGGTGACGACCGGCGGGTGCGGGACGCCGAGGAGGCCCTCGCCGCGCGGCGGTCGTGGCTGGAGCAGGTCCGGCGGGCGGCGGAGGACTTCTCCGGCTGACCGGGCCACAGCTCGCGCGCCGTCCACAACCGGACCGGCGGCCCGGGGCGGAGGCGGCGCATCCTGCCGGGGTGGAGGCCACCGAGGAGCACCCGTTGGACTGGCTGCGGCCGCGCCGCCCGCCGGGCGCCGTCCTGCGCGCCGACGTCGACCTGCCGGCCGCCGAGCTGGCCGCCCTGGCCCGGGCCGGGCAGGTGGTGCGGGTCACCGACCGGGTGCACCTGACCGTGCAGGCCGCGGCGTGGCGGTCCGGTCGGGCGGCGGCCCTGGCAGCCGTACTCGGCCCCGAGCACGTGGCCCGCGGGGTGGTCGGGCTGCGCGCCGCCGCCTGGGCGCACGGCGCTGACGTCGACCCCGCACCGGTCGACCTGCTCGTGCCCCGCGCCGTGGCGCCGTGGCGGCTGCCTCCCGGCGTCCGGGAGATGACCAGCGACGTGCCGGCCGCCCAGATCGAGACCGTCGCCGGCGTCCGGCTCACCTCACCGGCGCGGACGGCGGCGGACGTCGCCCGGCGTCTGCCCCCGGACGTCGCCGGGCCGCTGGTCGCGGCCCTGCTGGCGCGCGGGGCGCAGGTCGAGGACGTGCTGGCACTCGTCGACCAGGAGCACTGGCCGTGGGCGGTGCGGGCCCGGGAGCTGGTGCGGCGGTTCAGCCGGACGCGTGCTCCCGGCTCGGCGTCGTCCGGCGGCCGGTGAGGCGGTAGGCGTCGAACACGCCGTCGACGCGACGGACCGCGTTCATGACGTGCCCGAGGTGCTTGGGGTCGGCCATCTCGAAGGCGAACTTCGAGATCGCCACCCGGTCCCGGGACGTCGTCACGCTCGCGGACAGGATGTTGACGTGGTTGTCGGACAGCACCCGGGTGATGTCCGACAGCAGCCGGGAGCGGTCCAGCGCCTCGACCTGGATCTGGACGAGGAACACGCTCGCCGAGCCCGGCGACCAGTCCACCTCCACGACCCGGTCCGGCTGGGCGAGCAGGCCGGCGACGTTGCCGCAGTCCTTGCGGTGCACCGACACGCCGTGCCCGCGGGTGACGAAGCCCATGATCGGGTCGCCGGGCACCGGTGTGCAGCAGCGGGCCAGCTTGACCCACACGTCGTCGGCGCCCTTGACGACCACGCCCGGGTCGCCGGTGCGGGGGCGGCGCGGGCCCTTCGTCGGCAGCGTCGCCTCGGCGAGGTCCTCCTCCGCGCCGTCCGCGCCGCCGAGGGCGGCGACGAGCCGCTCCACCACGTGCCCGGCCGACACGTGGCCCTCGCCGACGGCCGCGTACAGCGCCGACACGTCCTGGTAGCGCATCTCGGTGGCCAGTGCGACGAGCGACTCGTGCGACATCAGCCGCTGCAGCGGCAGGTGCTGCTTGCGCATCGCCTTGGCGATGGCGTCCTTGCCGTGCTCGATCGCCTCCTCGCGGCGCTCCTTGGAGAACCACTGCCGGATCTTGTTGCGGGCCCGCGGGCTCTTGACGAACGTCAGCCAGTCCCGGCTCGGGCCGGCGCCCTCGACCTTGGACGTCAGCACCTCGACGACGTCGCCGTTGTCGAGCTGGGACTCCAGCGGCACCAGCCGGCCGTTGACCCGGGCACCCATCGTCCGGTGCCCTACCTCGGTGTGCACGGCGTAGGCGAAGTCGACCGGGGTGGAGCCGTGGGGCAGCGCGACGACGGCGCCCTTGGGGGTGAAGACGTACACCTCCCGGGCGTTCATCTCGAAGCGCAGCGAGTCGAGGAACTCCCCGGGGTCCTCGGTCTCGCGCTGCCAGTCCAGCAGCTGGCGCAGCCACGCCATGTCGTTGACCGAGCCGGTGCTGCCGGTCTCTGCCGGCTTACCGCCGGCGACGGCGCGGTCCTTGTACTTCCAGTGCGCGGCCACGCCGTACTCGGCGCGGCGGTGCATGTCGTGGGTGCGGATCTGGATCTCGACCGGTTTGCCGCCAGGCCCGATGACCGTCGTGTGCAACGACTGGTACATGTTGAACTTGGGCATCGCGATGTAGTCCTTGAACCGCCCCGGCACCGGGTTCCACCGGGCGTGCAGGGCGCCGAGCACCGCGTAACAGTCCCGGACCGTGTCGACGAGCACCCGGACGCCGACGAGGTCGTAGATGTCGGCGAAGTCGCGGCCGCGCACGATCATCTTCTGGTACACGGAGTAGTAGTGCTTCGGCCGCCCGGTGACCACCGCCTTGATCCGCGACTCCCGCAGGTCGGCGGCGATCTGCTCACGGACGCCGTTGAGGTACTCCTCGCGGGCGGGCGCGCGCTCGGCGACGAGGCGGACGATCTCGTCGTGCACGCCCGGGTAGAGCGTCGCGAACGACAGGTCCTCCAGCTCCCACTTGATGGTGTTCATGCCCAGCCGGTGCGCGAGCGGGGCGTAGATCTCCAGGGTCTCGCGGGCCTTGCGCTGCGCCGACTCCGGCGAGACGTACCGCCACGTGCGGGCGTTGTGCAGCCGGTCCGCGAGCTTGATCACCAGCACCCGGATGTCCCGGGCCATCGCGACGACCATCTTGCGGACGGTCTCGGCCTGAGCGGCGTCGCCGTAAGCGAGCTTGTCGAGCTTGGTCACCCCGTCGACGAGCATCGCGATCTCCTCGCCGAAGTCGGCGCGGAGCTTGTCCAGGGTGTAGTCGGTGTCCTCGACCGTGTCGTGCAGGAGGGCCGCCGCCAGGGTCGCCGGGGTCATCCCGAGCTCAGCGAGGATGGTCGCGACGGCGACCGGGTGGGTGATGTAGGGGTCCCCGCTCTTGCGGCGCTGCCCGCGGTGAGCCTGCTCGGCCACGGCGTAGGCGCGCTCGAGGACGGACACGTCCGCCTTCGGGTGGTTGGCCCGCACCGAGCGCAGCAACGGCTCGAGCACCGGGGAGACGGTCGTGGAGTGCCGCCCGAGTCGGGCCAGCCGCCGCTTGAGGCCGACCCCGCCGGTCTCGACGGGGCGGGCCGACTCGGACGGCGTCGCGGGGGTGGCCGGGGTCCGGGTGCCGGGCGACGTGGTGCCAGGTGCAGTGGTGCCAGGTGCAGTGGTGTCGGCTGTCGAGACGACCGGGGCGACGGCGTCGACGGGCTCCGACGGGCGCAGCAGGGCCTCGGGCGGGCTGACGGCCGCCGGGTTGCGCGTGACCACCTCGTCGGGCACCTGACCTCCTGGTCCCGCCGCAGCGGGACGTCGTGAGACCAGCAGTCTACGGCTACACCGTCAGGACGCTCACGACGTCCCGGCCGGCGAGCTTCTCCCGCCCCCGCAGCGCCTCGATCTCCATCAGGCAACGGGCGCCGACGACGTGCGCCCCCGCCCGCTCGAGCAGGCCCCAGGCCGCCACCGCGGTGCCGCCGGTGGCCAGCACGTCGTCGACGAGGACGACCCGCTGCCCGTTGGGGAAGGCGTCGGCGTGCACCTCGATCTCCGCCGACCCGTACTCCAGGTCGTAGACCTCCGCGACGACGTCCGAGGGCAGCTTGCCAGCCTTGCGCACGGGGACGAACCCGACGCCGAGGTGCAGCGCGAGCGGCGCGGCCAGGACGAAGCCGCGCGCCTCGATCCCGGCGACCGCCTGGGTGCCGGCGGGCACGAGGTCGGCGAGCGCCTCGATGCTCGCCCGGAACGTCCCCGGGTCGGCCAGCAACGGGGTGATGTCCTTGAACAGGACACCGGGCTTCGGGTAGTCGGGGACATCGCGGATCCGGGCCAGCAGCGCCTGCTCCCGGGCGGTGCTCACCGCCGGCCTCGGCGGTTGCGACGGGGCTGGGCCCGCTGGCCGCCGCCCGGCTGCCGAGGGCCGCCAGTGCCGGGACGCCCGGCCGCCGGTGCGCCGTCCGCGTCCTGGACGGGGACGGTGGTGGCGGCTTCGCCGTCGGCGCCCTCCCGGTCCGGCCGGTCGAGGACGGCGGTGGCGGTGCCACCGGGGGCGGTGGCGCTGCCGGCAGTGGCCGTGCTGCCGGCGGTGGCCGTGCTGCCGGCGGTGGCGGCCGCGCCCGTGCCCTGACGCGCCTCCGAGGAGCGACGGGCCCGGACCCGCAGGGCCTGCTCGCGGACCTCGGGGTCGCGGCTGCGCAGGTGCACCCACAGCGGGGTGGCGAGGAAGATCGAGGAGTACGTCCCGACGATGAGCCCGATGAACAGGGCGAGCGAGATGTCCTTGAGCGTGCCGGCCCCCAGCAGGAAGGCGCCGATGAACAGGATCGAGCCGACGGGGAGCAGCGCGACGACGGAGGTGTTGATGGAGCGCACCAGGGTCTGGTTGACGGCGAGGTTCGCCGCCTCGGCCAGGGTCCGGCGGCTGCCGGTCAGCACGTGCCGGGTGTTCTCCCGCACCTTGTCGAACACGACGACCGTGTCGTACAGGGAGTAGCCGAGGATGGTGAGGAACCCGATCACGGTCGCGGGGGTGACCTCGAAGCCGATGAGGGCGTACACACCGACGGTGACCACGACGTCGTGCAGCAGGGCGACGAGCGCGGCGACGGCCATCTCCCAGTTGCGGAAGAACAGCGCCAGACCGACTCCGACGAGGACGAGGAAGATGACGAGTGCCCGCAACGACTTGCTCGTCACGTCCTGCCCCCAGGTCGCGCCGACGAACGACGACGTCACCGCGGCCGGGTCGACGTCGTAGGCGTCGGCCAGCGCCGTACGCAGCTCGTCGGTCTGCTCGTCGTCCAGCCGCTCGGTCTGCACCCGCACGGTATCGTCGCCGATCACCGACACCCGCGGCACCTGGCCGGTGCCGAGGACGTCCTCGACGGCGTCCACCGCCGGGGCCTCGGCGGTCTGCTCGACGCCGCTGACCCGGTACTCCGACCCGCCCCGGAACTCGATGCCGGGGTTGAGTCCCCTGACCAGCAGGAGCAGCACAGACACCACGAAGATGGTGATCCCGATGCCGTACCAGAGGTTGCGTCGTCCGACGATGTTGTAGGACCGGCGGCCCGTGTACAGCTCGTTGCCCCACTGGGCGAAGCTCGGCATGGCTCAGGACTCCTTCGCCCGGCTGCTGCCGGCGTTCTCGGACTCAGACTGCTCCTGCGAGGCCGGCTGCTCCTGCGCGGCGCGCTCCTGCTCGGCGGCCTTGCGCTCGGCCGCCTTGCGCTCGGCGAGCGTCATCCGCGGCTGGTCGGGGGCGGCGGGTCCCCGCCGTGCCCGGCCGGGCTGGCGGACCCGGCCACGGCCGGCGTAGGCGACGGTGCGCCCGAGGTGCTCGGCGTCGAAGCCCGAGAGCCGGTGCCCACCGCCGAAGAACTTCGTGCGGGCCAGCAGCACGAGCACCGGGTGGGTGAACATGACGACGACGAGCAGGTCGATGAGGGTCGTCAGGCCCAGGGTGAAGGCGAACCCGCGGACGCCGCCGACGGCGAGCAGGTAGAGCACGACGGCGGCGAGGAAGTTCACCGAGTCCGAGGCGAGGATCGTGCGCCGAGCGCGCTTCCAGCCGTTCTCCACCGCGACGACGAGACTGCGGCCCTCCCGGACCTCGTCGCGGACCCGTTCGAAGTAGACGATGAACGAGTCGACCGTGATGCCGATGGCGACGATGAGCCCGGCGACGCCGGGCAGGCTGAGCCGGTACCCCTGGTACCAGGACAGCAGGGCGATGGCCAGGTAGGTGATGAGCCCGGCGAGCACGAGGCTGGCGACGGTGACGAGGCCGAGGGCCCGGTACTGCAGTACGGAGTAGACCACGACGAGCCCGAGGCCGATGACGCCGGCGAGCAGACCTCGCTGGAGCTGCTCGGAGCCGAGCAGGGCGGAGATCTGGTCCTCGGTCTCGACCTGGAACGAGATCGGCAGCGCACCGAACTTCAGCTGGTTGGCGAGCGTCTGCGCGCTCTCCTGGTCGAACGAGCCGCTGATCTCCGCCTGCCCGGTGGGGATCGGCTCGTTGACCCGCGGGGCGGACACGACGAGGCCGTCCAGGACGATGGCGAACTGGTTCTGCGGCGGGGGCAGGGTGACGAGCCGCTCGGTGGTCTCCCGGAACGCCTCGGCGCCCTCGCCGTCGAACTCCAGCTGAACGACCCACGTGTTCGTCTGCACGCCCTGGGCGGTGACGGCCAGACCGGCCTCGGCCGAGGCGATGTTCGTGCCCTCGACCTCGACCGGGCCGAGGATGTACTTGGCCAACCCGTCCTGGGAGCACGTGACGAGCGGCTGGGTGGGGTCGTCGGCGGCGCCGCCGGTGAGGTTGCTCTCGTCGGTGCAGTCGAGCTCGGCGAACTGCTGCTGGATCTCCGGGGTGATCCAGGCCAGGTCGCTCGGGCTGGTGGGCTCGGGTGCGGGAGCCTCCTCGCCGGGAGCGCCCTCGGTGGCGGTCCCGTCCGTCGGCTCGCCGGTCGGTGCCGGGGTCGCGGGCGCGGTGGGGGTGCCAGCGGCGCCCAGGTGCCGGGGGACGGCCCGCTGGTCGGTCGTCGCGGTCGGCGCCGGGGCGATCGTGGCGTCCGGCTCGGACGTCGCCCCCTGCGTCGGCGTCCCGGTGGGCTCGCCGGTCGGCGTCGCCGTGGGCTCGCCGGTGGGCGTCGCCGTGGGCTCCGGCTGCGGGGGCAGCGCGGCCGCCTCGACGAGCACGGGGCGGAACCGCATCTGCGCGGACTGCCGGACCAGCTCCCGGGCCTGCGCCTGCTCCTCCGGGGAGCCGGGCAGCTCGACGACGATGTTGCGGCCACCCTGGCTGGACACCTCCGCCTCGGACACACCGGAGGCGTTGACCCGCTGGCGGATGATCGCGATGGCGTCGTCGATGGTCTGGTCGGTGATCTCGCCCTGTCCGGGCTCGACGACCGGGGTGAGGACGATCTGGGTGCCGCCGGCGAGGTCGAGCGCGAGCTTGGGCGCCAGACTCGCGTCCGACCAGCGGATGCCCGCCAGCAAGGTGCCCGCCATCACCAGGACGAGCAGCCCCAGTGCGCCGAGGGTCCGCCCGGGGCGGGAACCGGGAGCGCGGTTGGCCACCTCAGCGCCCCGGGCTCGTGCCGGCGTCCGGCGAGCTGCCGGCGTCCGGGGAGTCTCCCGGCGAGGGCGGCGTGAGGATGCGGGCGATGGCCTGGCGCGCCCACTGGGTGGTGACGCCGGGGGCGACCTCGACGCTGACCCGGTCACCGTCGACCCCCCGCACGGTGCCGAACACGCCGGAGGTCGTCATGACCTCCTGGCCGACGGTCAGCCGCCGCTGCATCTCGGCCATCTCGCGCTGCTGGCGACGCGTCCGCATCGTGATCAGCAGCAGCGGCAGCAGCAGGAGCAGCGGGATGAGCAGCTCGATACCCATGGAGGTCAGTCACGTCCCTTCGGGGCGCGGGCGCGCCCCGTTCGTGTGCGTCGTCGGGTCGCCGTCCCAGTCATCGGACGGTCCCGCGGCACCCGGCGGCGCGGGTCCGCGACGGTCGGCGGCCCCGGGGAGTCTAGGCGAGGCCGGCGAGCGCGGACAACGACGCCCCTGCTCGGCGCGTCGACCGGGCCGCGGCGCCGGCTCAGTCGCTCTCCTGCCCGGCGGGGTCGATGTCGAGGTCGAGGTCGAGCTGGGCCGCGGCCGACCCCCGCGGCGGTCGCAGGCCCAGGTGCCGCCAGGCCGCCGGGGTGGCGATCCGCCCTCGCGGCGTCCGGCCGATGAGCCCTTCGCGGACGAGGTACGGCTCGGCGACCGTCTCCACCGTCTCCGGCTCCTCTCCCACGGTCACCGCGAGCGTCGACAGCCCGACCGGTCCGCCACCGAACCGGGTGCACAGCGCCTGCAGCACCCCCCGGTCGAGCCGGTCGAGCCCGAGTTCGTCCACCTCGTAGACCGCCAGCGCCGCGCGGGCCGCACCGACGTCGACCCGGCCGTCGCCGCGCACCTGGGCCCAGTCCCGCACCCGGCGCAGCAGCCGGTTGGCGACCCGTGGCGTCCCCCGCGAGCGGCGGGCGATCTCGACGGCGCCGGCCTCGGTCAGCGGGACGTCGAGCAGCTCGGCCGAGCGCTTGAGCACCTGGCGCAGCTCGTCCGGCTCGTAGAAGTCGAGGTGGCCGGTGAATCCGAACCGGTCTCGCAGCGGCGCGGGCAGCAGGCCGGAGCGGGTGGTGGCCCCGACGAGGGTGAACGGCGGCAGGTCGAGCGGGATCGCGGTGGCGCCGGGCCCCTTGCCGACGATGACGTCGACCCGGAAGTCCTCCATCGCGACGTAGAGCATCTCCTCGGCCGGGCGGGCCATCCGGTGGATCTCGTCGAGGAACAGCACCTCGTTCTCCTCCAGCGAGGAGAGCACCGCGGCCAGGTCGCCGGCGTGCTGGATGGCCGGGCCGCTCGTCATCCGCAGCGACGCGCCGAGCTCGCTCGCGATGATCATCGCGAGGGTGGTCTTGCCGAGTCCGGGCGGACCGGACAGCAGGACGTGGTCCGGTGCCCGGCGGCGCCGGGTGGCCGCCTCCAGGACGAGGGAGAGCTGCTCACGGACCACCCGCTGCCCGACGAAGTCCGCCAGCCGCTTGGGCCGCAGGGCGGCCTCGGCTGCCCGCTCGGCGTCGTCCGCGCCCGGGGTGACGACCCGGTCGGACGCCGGCAGCCGGGTGCCGAGGTCGTGGTCACCGTCGTCCACACCGTCGTCCACGGCGCCGTCGGCGGTGCCGACGCCGGCGTCCTCGGGCAGGTCGACCTCGACCGAGCCGTCGGAGAACCTTGCGCCCTCGGAGAACCTTGCGCCCTCGGAGAACCCTGCGCCCTCGGAGAACCCTGCGCCGCCGGTAGCGCCCGCCATCAGCTCCGCCCCAGGTGCCGCAGCGCGGCCCGCAGCAGGGCCGGGGTGTCCGAGCCTGCCGCGCCGTCCGGACCGCTCACCGCCGCGACGGCGTCCTGGGCCTGCTTGAGGTTCCAGCCGAGTCCGACCAGCGCGTCGACGACCTGCCCGTGCCCGGCGTCCGGGCTCGCTCCGGCGTCATCGACCGGTGCCGGCGAGGCGCCCTGGGACGGCGGACCCAGCCGGTCACCGAGCTCGAGCACGATCCGCTGGGCGCCCTTGCGGCCGATGCCGGGGACCCGTTGCAGGGCCGCGAGGTCCTCCTCCGCCACCGCCCGGCGCAGCCCCTGCGGGGTGTGCACGGCGAGCATCGCCAGCGCCAGGCGCGGACCGATGCCGGACACGGTCTGCACGGTCTCGAACACGTCCCGGTCGTCGGCGTCGGTGAACCCGAACAGGGTCAGCGACTCCTCCCGGACGACGAGCGAGGTGTGCAGCACCGCCTCTGCCCCGGTGCGCAGCTCGGCCAGCGTCGCCGGGGTGGCCTGGACGAGCAGGCCGACGCCGCCGACCTCGAGCACCGCCGAGTCGAGCCGGACCTGCAGCACCCGGCCCCGCACCGACGCGATCATCGATCCTCCCCTGCCGAACACCTGTACGACGTCGTCCACCGTAGCCAGCGGCGACGGCCGGCGTCACGCCCGACGCGCCGGGGACGCCTCACCGCCGCCGGGAGGCGGCCATGGCCTGCGCCCACGCCGACTGCGCCGCCGTCGGCGCGCCGCTGTGGCCGGCAACGGCGGTCGGCGCCGAGCCGCGCCACAGGTGGCAGACGGCGAGCGCGAGGGCGTCGGAGGCGTCCGCCGGACGAGGCGTGGCCGGCAGGTCGAGGATCCGGGTCACCATCGCGGCGACCTGCTCCTTGCCGGCCCGGCCGTCCCCGGTGACGGCTGCCTTGACCTCGCTCGGAGTGTGCAGGGCCACCGGCACCCCTCGGCGGGCGGCCGCGAGCAGGGCGACCCCGGAGACCTGCGCGGTGCCCATCACCGTGCGGACGTTCTGCTGGCTGAACACCCGCTCGACGGCCAGGACGTCGGGGGCGTGCCGGTCCAGCCAGGCCTCGATCACCTCGGCGACGGCGAGCAGCCGCAGCTCGAGACCGGCGTCGGCGGGAGTGCGCACGACGTCGACGGCGACCAGCTGGGCCCGCCGTCCGGCACGGCCGTCGACGACGCCCAGACCGCACCGGGTCAGGCCGGGGTCGACTCCCAGGACGCGCACCGGCCCACTCTCGCACCCGCCACCGACGACGACCCGCAGGCGCGCGGACCCACCCCCCCTCAACCCCCGCCGTGATCATGCAGTCCCGCCACCCCGCACGACCCCTTCGTGATCATGCAGTCCCGCCACCCCGCACGATCCGCCGGACCCCCAACCCCTTCGTAATCATGCAATCCCGCCACCCCGGACCAGGTCAGTCCGCGTCGACCTCGGCCATCACGTCGTCCGAGACGTCGAAGTTGGCGTAGACGTTCTGGACGTCGTCGCTGTCCTCGAGGGCGTCGATGAGCCGGAAGATCTTCCGTGCGCCCTCGGCGTCCAGCTCGACCTGGGTGGCAGGGACGAACTGCACCTCCGCGGAGTCGTAGTCGATCCCGGCGTCCTGCAGCGCAGTGCGCACGGCGACGACGTCGGTCGCCTCACTGACCACCTCGTAGGCGTCACCGAGGTCGTTGACCTCCTCGGCCCCGGCGTCCAGGACGGCGGCCAGCACGTCGTCCTCGCTCAGGCCGTCCTTGGGCACGAGGACGACGCCCTTGCGGGTGAACAGGTACGACACGCTGCCCGGGTCGGCCATCGTGCCGCCGTTGCGGGTGAAGGCGACCCGCACGTCGGACGCCGCCCGGTTGCGGTTGTCGGTGAGGCACTCGACGAGCACGGCGACACCGTTCGGGCCGTACCCCTCGTACATGATCGTCTGGTAGTCCGCTCCGCCGGTCTCCGCCCCCGACCCGCGCTTGACGGCTCGGTCGATGTTGTCGTTGGGGACCGAGGACTTCTTCGCCTTCTGGATGGCGTCGTAGAGCGTGGGGTTGCCCGCGGGATCACCGCCGCCGGTGCGGGCAGCCACCTCAATGTTCTTGATCAGCTTGGCGAACATCTTGCCGCGCTTGGCGTCGACGACCGCCTTCTTGTGCTTCGTGGTGGCCCACTTGGAGTGGCCGGACATGGGTCTCCCTCGGTCTCGTGCAGCGGGGGTCGATGCTATCCCCGGTGGTCGCGGCCGGTGCTCACTCGAGTCGCTCGCGGACCATGTCGACGAACAGCGCGTGCACCCGCAGGTCGCCGGTCACCTCGGGATGGAAGGACGTGGCGAGCAGCCCACCCTGCCGGACGGCGACCACCCGCCCGGCGGCCGGTCCGGTGCGGACGCTCGCCAGCACCTCGACGTCCGGACCGGCCTCCTCGACCCACGGGGCGCGGATGAACACGGCCCGGACCGGGCCGCCTGCCACGCCGACGACGTCGAGATCCTCCTCGAAGGACTCGACCTGGCGGCCGAAGGCGTTGCGCCGCACGAGCACGTCGAGGCCGCCGAAGGTCTGCTGGCCGTCGATGGCGTCGACGAGCCGGTCGGCGAGCAGGATCATCCCGGCGCACGAGCCGTAGACCGGCATGCCGTCGGCGATCCGGCGGCGCAGCGGCTCGGCGAGGTCGAAGGCACGGGCGAGCTTGTCGATCGTCGTGGACTCCCCGCCGGGCAGTACGAGCGCGTCGACGGCGTCGAGCTCGCCGGGCCGGCGCACCGGGACGGCGTCCGCGCCCAGTTCGGTCAGCGTCCGCACGTGCTCACGGACGTCGCCCTGCAGGGCCAGGACGCCGACGGTCGGGCGGGTTCGGCGGGAAGAGGTCACGTCGGAACAGCCTAGGCGGCGCGACGCTCAGGCCCCCGTCGGCTTCGGCCGCAGGTGCGGGTGGTGGGCCTCGACCACGTTGGGGTGGGCGCGCACGCGGCTCTTCAGCGCGTTGTAGCCGTAGACCCCGTAGATCTCCTGGTCGTCGGGGTCTGTCGTGACCCCTGGCGCCTGCGCCGCCAGCTGTGCGGGAAGTACGAGCTTGGGGAAGACGGCGTCCAGCGCTGGGTTGTGGAAGTACGGCACCGAGATCCGGTCGGTGCCCGGCTCCGGGGCGAGCACCCGGTGCTTGGTGGCCCTGAGGTAGCCGTCGGTGGCCCACTCGAGCATCTCACCGATGTTGACCACCAGGGCGCCGTCGACCGGCGGCACGTCGAGCGGAGCGCCGTCGTGCTCCACCTGCAGGCCGGCCTTGCCCGGCTCCACGAGCAGGAGGGTGAGCACCCCGAAGTCGTTGTGCCACCCCACGCCCTGGTCGGTGCCTCCGTGCTCGCGACCTGGGTAGCGCACCACCTTGCACAGCCACCCGGGCGCCTCGCCGAAGGCGGGGTCGAAGACGTCGCGGTCCTGGCCGAGGGACTCGGCCCACTCGCGCATGAGCTGGTCGGCGACGCGCCCCATGGCGTCGGTCCAGCTGGTGAGGACCTCGCGAAGCTGAGGCAGTCGTGCCGGCCACAGGTTCGGACCCTCGAGCACGTGGTAGGCGGGGTCCTCCGGCCCGGTCGGGAGCGGGTCCCGCTCGGGTCCGACGTCGATCTGCTCGCGCCAGTCGACCTTGCCCTGAGTGCGCTCGCCGCCGACGCGCGTGTAGCCGCGGAAGTGTGGGCTGTGGGTGTTCTCGATGGCGAGCTTCTCCTCCTCGGGGAGGGCGAAGAACTCCCGGGCGACGGTGATGACCCGGCGGATGAGGGCGGGTTCGGCGCCGTGGCCGACGAGGTAGAAGAAGCCGTAGTCGTGCGTGGCCTCGCGCAGTGCGTCACGGAAGGCCGGGGCGGTCGCGGGACTGTTCGCCAGCGAGAGGTCGAGAACAGGCAAAGAGGCAGCAGTCATGGTGTCTGTGATCCTCATGGGGTCGGCGCTGTGCGGGCTCACGACCCGCCGGGTGTCGGAGCGGGCTCAGCCGCGACACAGACTGCTGTTGGTGCGCAGGAGGTCCACGTGGACACGGCGCACCAGCACCGAGGACATGGCGGGGAGTCTAGAGGACCGTTTCCAGGTCGACGACCGTTCCCTGCTCGACGACCACTGACCCCTTGAAGAGGCTCGTCTAGGGTGCGGCCGGTGAGCACACCCCAGCACCTGGCCCGCCGCGCCGCCGAGCTGGACGCCGCCGGTCCGCTCGCCGGCGTCCGGGACCGCTTCGAGCTGCCCGACGGTGTCGTCTACCTCGACGGCAACTCCCTGGGCGCCCTGCCCCGCGCCGTCCCCGCGGCCGTCGAGGACGTCGTCCGCCGACAGTGGGGCCACGACCTCATCGCCTCCTGGAACACCGCGGACTGGTGGGGGGCCCCGACCCGGGTCGGGGACGCCGTCGGACGCCTCGTCGGCGCCGCCCCCGGTCAGGTCGTCGTCACCGACTCCACCTCGGTCAACCTCTTCAAGTGCTACGTCGCCGCAGCTCGGATGCGCCCCGGGCGACGGGTCGTCGTCACCGACCCGGGCTCCTTTCCCACCGACCTGTACGTGCTGCAGGGCGCAGCCCGGCTCGCCGACCTGGACGTCGTGCTCGCCTCCCCGCCGGACGTGCCGGCGGTGCTCGCCGACCGCGGGGAGCAGGTGGCACTCGTCGCGCTCTCCCACGTGGACTACCGGACCGGTCAGCTGTGGGACGTGCCGGCGCTGACGCGGGCCGCGCACGACGTCGGGGCCCTGGCGATGTGGGACCTGTGCCACTCCGCCGGCGCGCTGGAGGTGCACCTGGACGCCGACGGTGTCGACCTCGCCGTCGGTTGCGGCTACAAGTACCTCAACGGCGGTCCGGGCGCCCCGGCGTTCCTCTACGTCGCCACCCGCCACCAGGACGCCTTCGACCAGCCGCTGTCGGGCTGGAACGGGCACGCCCGGCCCTTCGCGATGGTCAGCGACTACGAGCCGGCCGAGGGTGTGGCGCGCGGGCGGGTGGGCACTCCCCCGCTGCTGTCACTGCTGGCACTGGAGGCGGCGCTCACCGCCTTCGACGGGCTGGCGACGGCGGACGTGCGGCAGCAGTCGGTGTCGCTGACGTCGTTCTTCCTCGAGTGCCTGGACGCGCTCGTCCCGGACGTCGAGGTGCTGACCCCCCGGGACGCCGGGCGCCGCGGCTCACAGGTGTCCCTGCGCCACCCGGACGCCTACGCGGTGGTCCAGGCGCTCATCGCCCGCGGGGTCGTCGGAGACTTCCGCGAGCCGGACGTCGTCCGGCTGGGGTTCGCGCCGCTGTACGTCACGCACGGCGACTGCCTGGCCGCGGCCACTGCTTTGCGGGACGTGCTGGCGGCCGGTGAGCACACCGACCCGCGGTTCGCCCACCGCGCCACCGTCACCTGACGCCCCTCGCCCCTCGCCCCCCCTCGCCCCTCGCCCCCCACCCCTCGCAGAATGCTGGGTTGTTGGCGCAACACGCCGCGTGTCGTGCCGACAACCCAGCATTCTGGAGAGCCCCGAATGCTGTGGCGAAGCGGGCGCTAGGGGCGTGCAGGGTGGCGGGATTGCATGATCACGGGGAGGGGGTCTACCACGGGGGGGTTACCACGGGCAGGGGGTTACCACGGGGAGCGGGTTACGCAGAGAAGGGGTCACCAGCCACGCTGGGCGAGGCGGTGCGGCTCCGGGACGGCGTCCACGTTGATCCCGACCATCGCCTCGCCGAGGCCGCGGGACACCTTGGCGACGACGTCCGGGTCGTCGTAGAACGTGGTGGCCTTGACGATCGCGGCGGCCCGCTCGGCGGGGTTGCCGGACTTGAAGATGCCGGAGCCGACGAAGACGCCCTCGGCGCCGAGCTGCATCATCATCGCCGCGTCGGCGGGGGTGGCGATGCCGCCGGCGGTGAACAGGACGACGGGCAGCCGGCCGGCCTCGGCGACCTCCTTGACCAGCTCGTAGGGCGCCTGCAGCTCCTTGGCCGCCACGAACAGCTCGTCGTGGCTCATCGACCGCAGCCGGTTGATCTCGGCGCGGATCGTGCGCATGTGCCCCGTGGCGTTGGAGACGTCACCGGTGCCGGCCTCGCCCTTGGAGCGGATCATCGCCGCACCCTCGGTGATCCGGCGCAGGGCCTCACCGAGGCTCGTCGCACCGCACACGAACGGGACGGTGAACTGCCACTTGTCGATGTGGTGCTCGTAGTCGGCCGGGGTGAGAACCTCGGACTCGTCCACGTAGTCGACGCCGAGGCTCTGCAGCACCTGCGCCTCGACGAAGTGACCGATCCGGACCTTGGCCATGACCGGGATCGACACCGCCTCGATGATCCCGTCGATGAGGTCCGGGTCGCTCATCCGGGCGACACCGCCCTGGGCCCGGATGTCCGCCGGCACCCGCTCGAGCGCCATCACGGCGACCGCACCGGCGTCCTCGGCGATCTTTGCCTGCTCGGGGGTGACGACGTCCATGATGACGCCACCCTTGAGCATCTCCGCCATCCCGCGCTTGACGCGGGCGGTGCCGACGGCGGCGCCGGACTCGGTGCTGGCGGGCTGCTGCTGCTCGGTGGACACTCTCGACCTCTTCGGACGCGCGGGAACGGGTTCGTCGTCCATGGTAGGCCCGTCGGACGCCGCGTCCCGTCAGACGCCGCTCAGGTCCGGCGGCTCGTCGTCGATCTCGACCGTCTGCGGCATCGGCGCCCGCCCCGCGAGCCGGGCCCAGCGGACTACCCGCTTGCTGCGCACCCGCTGGGCCTGCCACACGGCGTCGTTGTGGAACCGCCGGGCCAGCACGACCCGCAGGCACGCGGCGTCCAGGGCGTCGAGCAGGTCGGCGCCGACCGGGTCCGCGCGCACCGCCCGGACGACGGCCGGGTCGCCGAGGGTGGCCCGCAGCACCCGGGACAGGTCGGACTCGGCGGCCTCGCGCCGGGCCAGGTCCCGGTCCAGCGGCGCGTGCGGGTCCAGGCCCTCCTCCTCGGCGGCCTCGAGCACCTCCCCGGCGGCCGCGGCGAGCAGCACCGAGCTGGCCGGGTCGAGCACCCCGGACGACGCGAGGTCGGCGGCGGCCGCGGCCCGGCGCAGCAGCTGGTTGCCGAGGGCGCCGCGGGCTCCCTGCACCCGGTGGTGCAGCCGGTCCAGCCGGCCGGCCGACCAGGTGAGGTACCAGGCGAGACCGACGAGGACGACGACGACCGCCAGCACGACGGCGACCCAGCTGGGGGTCACGTCGACCGCCAGCGGGCCAGCAGTGCCCGGATCCCCGGGTCCTCACGCACCCCCACGTCACCGGCCATCGCCATCTCGTAGACGGTGAGCACCTCGGAGGTGACCCGCGACCAGTCGTACCGCCGGACGGCGACCTGGGCGGCGGCCTCGAGCGCCTGTCGGCGGCCGGGGTCGCCCAGGACGTCGGTGACCGCGTCGGCGAGCGCGGCGGCGTCCCCGACCGGGAAGTGCACACCGAACCGGCCGTCGTCAAGGACCCGGCGAAAGGCGCCGAGGTCGCTGGCCACGACGCAGGTGCCGGCGCTCATTGCCTCGACCAGGACGATCCCGAAGCTCTCCCCGCCGGTGTGCGGGGCGACGTAGGCGTCGACCGACCGCAGCAGAGCCGCCTTGTCGGGCTCGCTGACCGCGCCGAGGAAGGTCACGGCGTCCGCGTGCGGCCCGCAGCGGCGCCGTGCCGCGTCGACGTCGCCGCGCCCGGCGACGAGCACCCGGACCCCGGGCACCCGCTCGCGCAGGCGCGGCAGCGCGGCCGCCAGCACCTCGAACCCCTTGCGCGGCTCGTCGAGCCGGCCGAGGAAGGCCAGCGTCGGCGCCTGCGGCGTGCCCTGCCACTCCGGGCGAGGCACGGCGGTGGCGAACCGGTCGACGAACACGCCGTTGGGGATGACGACGGCGTCCCCGCCGACGTGCTGGACGAGCGTGCGCCGGGCGTCCTCGCTGACCGCGATGCGGGCGGACACCTTCTCCAGGCTGGGCCGCACGAGCGGGTAGGCGGCCTGGTAGGCGCGGGACCGGACGATGGCCATGTGCCAGGTGGCGACGATCGGTCCGGTCGCCGCCCACAGAGCGAGCAGGGACAGGCTCGGGCCGATCGGCTCGTGCAGGTGCAGGACGTCGAAGCGGCCCTCGCCGAGCCAGCGGCGCACCCTGGCGGCGGTGACCGGACCGAACGCGACCCGGGCCACGGAGCCGTTGTAGGGCACCGGGACGGCGCCGCCGGCGCTGGTGACGTACGCCGGGACGGGGGTGTCGTCGTCCGCGGGGGCGAGGACGGACACCTCGTGGCCCCGGGCGATGAGCGCCTCGGCGAGGTCCCGGACGTGGAACTGCACCCCGCCCGGCTGGTCCAGGGAGTAGGGGCAGACGATGCCGACCCTCACGGGGCTCCCCCCGCGGCGTGCGGGCCGGGGCGGCCGGCGGCGAGCCGGGCCGGGTCGAGGTCGGCGGTGAACACCCGCTGCATCATGTGCCAGTCCTCGGGGTGGGCCCGCACGCCCGCGGCCAGGGCGTCGACGCAGTCCTGGGTCATCGCCCGGACGCGCTGCGCCCGGTCGCCGTCGGCGGGCACCGCCACCTGGGGGTGGAACCGGACGACCTGCCGCCACCGCGCGCCGGCCGCCGCGGCCGGGCTGCCCGGCGGGGCCGGCTCGTAGTGCAGGGTCGCCGGGAACAGTGGGACGCCGGCAGCGAGCGCGAGCGCGGCCGGTCCGGGCGCCACCCGGGCCGGCTCGCCGAACATGTCGACCTCGACCCCGCTGCTCGTCAGGTCCCGGTCCATGAGCAGCGGGACGAACGCCCCGTGCCGTACCCGGCGCAGCAGCTCGGGGAACACCGGCGGGCCGCCGGTGAGCGGCAGGATCGTCATCCCCAGCGACTCGCGGAACCGCAGGAACGCGGTGAAGACCTCCTCCGGCTCGAGCCGCTCGGCGACGGTGGTGACGGGGGCGAGCGCGAGGGTGGACCAGGCGCCGGCGTGGTCCCAGTTGCCCTGGTGCCCCAGGCCGATGACGACCCCGCCACGGGCCAGCGCCGCACGCACCGGGCCGTCGTCCTCGGTCCGGACCGTGGCGAGCAGCCGCTCGCGCGACCACGTCGGCAGCCGGAACGCCTCGCACCAGTACCGCAGGTAGGAGCGCATCCCGGCGCGGCTCAGCGCCCGCAGGCCCGCGTCGTCCAGGTCGGGCCGGACCCGGCGCAGGTTCGCCTCCAGCCGGCGCACCCCGGCCCCACGCCGCCACCAGGCGACGTCGGCGACGACGTCGAACAGCCGCAGCGCCAGGCCCTCCGGCAGCACCCGGACGACGGCCCACCCGCCGCGGTAGACGAGTACGGCGACGCGCCGGCGCAGGACCGCGACCGGTCCGCTCACGGCCGGCTCGCGCCCAGGGCCTGGCGGCGCACGGCGAGCACCCGCTGCACGACCGTCCACGCGCTGGCGACGGCGAGCAGGGCCAGGACGACGGTGAGCAGCCCGGTCGGCAGGCCGAGACCGACCAGGCCGGTGGCGACGAGCACGGCGACGAGCCGGTCGGCCCGCTCGGCGAGGCCGCCGCTGGCGGTCATCCCGAGGCCCTCGGCCCGGGCCCGGGCGTACGGCACGAGGGAGCCGAGCACGAGACACAGCAGCGCGAGGTTCGCCGTGACGGCAGAGTCCCCGGCCCCGCTGAACCACAGCACGAGACCGCCGAACACGGCCGCGTCGGCGACCCGGTCGAGGGTCGAGTCGAGGAACGCGCCCCACGCCGAGGACCGGTTCTGCAGGCGCGCCATCGTCCCGTCGAGGAAGTCGCCGAGCACGAAGGCGGTGATGACCAAGGTCCCGGTGAACAGCTCACCGCGCGGGTAGAGGATGAGCGCGCCCACGGTGACCCCGAGGGTGCCGACGACGGTGACGGCGTCGGGGCTGATCCCCGCCCGCAGCAGTCCAGCCGCGACTGGGGTGACCAGCCGGGTGACGAAGGCGCGCGCGTAGCGGTTGAGCATCGGGCGCGAAGCCTACCGGCGGCCCCTTGCGCTCCGGCACGTCCCGCGCTCGGATGGACGACACCGGCCCGGCGGTCCCGGGCCGCCGAACGCTGGAGGTGGCGGTATGGCAGCAGCGCGCACGGACCTCGACGGGGGCGTGTCCAGCCCGGCGACGACCCGCAACGTGGTCCTCGTCGGGCACGCGGGCAGCGGCAAGACCTCCCTCGTCGAGGCGCTCCTGGCCGCGTCCGGGACCATCTCCCGGGCCGGCTCGGTGACCGAGGGCACGACCGTGACCGACCACGAGGAGGTGGAACGCCGCCTCGGGCACTCCGTCGTGATGTCGGTGGCGTCCTTCGTGCACGCGGGGGTGCGGATCAACGCGATCGACACCCCCGGACGGCCCGACTTCGTCGGAGAGCTACGGGCGGGCCTGAGGGCCGCGGACGCCGCGCTCTTCGTCGTCTCGGCGGTGGACGGCGTCGACGGACCGACCCAGATGCTGTGGGAGGAGTGCGCGACGGTCGGCATGCCGCGGGCGGTCGTCGTCACCCATCTCGACCAGCCCCGCGGCGACTTCGAGTCGATGGTCGCCCTCGCGCAACGAGTGTTCGGTGACGGCGTCCAGCCGTTGTACCTGCCCCTGCTCGGCGACGACGACGCCCCGGCCGGCCTGATCTCCCTGCTGTCCCAGAAGGTGCACGACTCCTCCGGTGGGGCCGTCGTGGTCCGCGACGCCGACCCTGAGCACCTGGAGGCGATCGAGGACGCGCGGGCGGGCCTCATCGAGGGGATCATCCAGGAGTCCGAGGACGACACGCTGCTCGAGCGGTGGCTGGGCGGCGAGCAGGTCTCCTACGACACCCTGGTCACCGACCTGGAGAAGGCGGTCGCCCGAGGCTCGTTCCACCCCGTGCTGCCAGCGGTGCCGACCACCGGCCTCGGCGTCCAGCAGGTGCTCGAGCTCATCCTGCGCGGGTTCCCCTCACCCCTGGAGCACCCGCTGCCCCCGGTCACCACCCCGGACGGCGAGCCGCGCGAGGCGCTCACCTGCGATCCCGACGCGCCGCTCGTGGCCGAGGTGGTGCGGACCACCACCGACCCCTACGTCGGGCGGGTCTCGCTCGTCCGGGTGTTCTCCGGCACCCTGCTGCCCGACGTCCCGGTCCACGTCTCCGGTCACTTCGGCCGGTTCAGCCACCGGGACGCCGACGGGGACTGGCACCCCGACCACGACGTCGACGAGCGCGCGGGGGCGGTCTCCCGCCCGCTCGGGGGGAAGCTGCTCCCGATCGAGAAAGCGGTCGCCGGCGACATCGTCGCCGTGGCCCGGCTCAGCCGCGCGGAGACGGGCGACACGCTGTCCTCACCCGAGGCGCCGGCGCTGATGGAGCCGTGGGTGATGCCTGAGCCGCTGCTGCCGGTCGCCGTCACCGCGCTGACCAGCTCCGACGAGGACCGGCTCAGCCAGGGGCTGGCCCGGTTGCAGGCCGAGGACCCGACGGTACGGGTGGAGATGAACCCCGAGACCCACCAGATGCTGCTGTGGACGATGGGCGAGGGGCACCTCGACGTCCTGCTCGACCGGCTGCGCCGCAGCGGGGTCGAGGTCAGCACCCAGCCCGTCCGGGTGGCGATGCGCGAGACGTTCGCCGGACCCGCGGAGGGGCACGGCCGGCACGTCAAGCAGTCCGGCGGGCACGGGCAGTTCGCCGTCGTGGACATCGAGGTCGAGCCACTGCCGGAGGGCAGCGGGTTCGAGTTCGTCGACAAGGTCGTCGGCGGCGTGGTACCGCGCAACTACATCCCGAGCGTGGAGAAGGGCGTGCGGGCCCAGATGGACAAGGGCCTGGCAGCCGGCTACCCGGTCGTCGACCTGCGGGTGACCCTGGTCGGCGGCAAGGCGCACAGCGTCGACTCCTCCGACGCCGCGTTCCAGACCGCCGGCGCGCTGGCGCTCAAGGACGCCGCGGCCAAGGCGGGGATCACCATGCTGGAGCCGGTCGACGAGGTCGACGTCGTCGTCGACGACGAGTACGTCGGGGCGGTGCTGTCCGACCTGGCGACCCGGCGTGGCCGGGTGACCGGCACCGACGCGATCGGCAACGGGCGCAGCCGGGTGACCGCCGAGGTGCCGGCCCTGGAGCTGACCCGCTACGCGATCGACCTGCGCTCCATCTCCCACGGCACCGGCAGCTTCACCCGCGAGTACCGCCGGCACGCCCCAGCCCCGCAGCACGTCGTCGCCCGCCTCACCGACCTCGACGCCCAACCCGCCACCGCCTGACCCCGCCCCGCCCCGCCCACGCGCCCCCCACGCACCCGATCTCTGGAGGCTTTCCGGGGTCTCGCCGGGCCCGGAGACCCCGACAAGCCTCCAGAGATCGAGGGGTCAGGTGGGCCAGGCGGCGGCGAGGCGGGCCCGGGTGTCGCCGAGGATCTCCGGGAGCGCCTTGGTGCGGGCCACGACGGGCAGGAAGTTCGCGTCGCCGCCCCACCGGGGGACGACGTGCTGGTGCAGGTGGGCGGCGATGCCGGCGCCGGCGACCGCGCCCTGGTTGAGGCCGAGGTTGAACCCGTGCGGGGCGGACACCTCGGTGAGCACCTGCATCGCGGTCTGGCTCAGCCGGGCGACCTCGACGGTCTCCTCCTCGGTGAGGTCCCGGTAGTCGGCGACGTGCCGGTAGGGCACGACCATGAGGTGCCCCGGGTTGTACGGGTAGAGGTTCAGGACGACAAAGCACGCCGTCCCGCGGGCCACGACCAGCCCCTGCTCGTCGTCCTGGCCGGGGATCCGGCAGAACGGGCAGCCGTCACCGGCGCCCTGGCCGCTCGGCTTGCCCTCGCCCTGGATGTAGACCATCCGGTGCGGCGTCCACAGCCGCTGGAAGCCGTCCGGCTCCCCCGCGTGGTCGCTCGCGGGCTCGACCACCGGAGCCCCGTCCTCGTCGCCGGCCGTCATCGGCTCACACCTGGGCGCGCGTCCGGATCGCCTCGACGATCCGCTCGACGGCCTGCTCGACCGGCACCCCGTTGTCCTGGCTGCCGTCCCGGAACCGGAAGCTCACCGCCTCCTTCTCGGCGTCCTCCGCGCCGGCGATGAGCAGGAACGGCACCTTGTCCTTCGTGTGGGTGCGGATCTTCTTCTGCATCCGGTCGTCGGAGTCGTCGACCACGACCCGGACGCCGTGGGCCCGCAGCCGGGCGGCGACGTCCTGGAGGTAGGGCACGAAGTCGGCCGCCACCGGGATCCCGACGACCTGCACCGGGGCGAGCCACGGGGGGAAGGCGCCGGCGTAGTGCTCCAGCAGGACGCCGAAGAACCGCTCGATCGACCCGAACAGCGCCCGGTGGATCATCACCGGCCGCTGCCGTGAGCCGTCGGACGCGGTGTACTCCAGCTCGAACAGCTCGGGTTCGAAGAAGTCGAGCTGGATGGTGGACAGCTGCCAGGTCCGGCCGATGGCGTCCTTGGCCTGCACCGAGATCTTCGGGCCGTAGAACGCGGCGCCCCCCGGGTCGGGCACGAGGTCCAACCCGGAGGCGAGTGCCACCTCCTCGAGGGTCCGAGTGGCCTCCGCCCAGGTGGCGTCGTCCCCGACCGACTTCTCGGGGTCGCGGGTGGACAGCTCGAGGTAGAAGTCCTCGAGCCCGTAGTCCTTGAGCAGGTCGAGGACGAAGGTGAGCAGGGAGCCGAGCTCGTCCTTCATCTGCTCGCGGGTGCAGTAGATGTGCGCGTCGTCCTGGGTGAAGCCGCGGGCCCGGGTCAGCCCGTGCACGACACCGGACTTCTCGTACCGGTACACCGCGCCGAACTCGAACAGCCGCAGCGGCAGCTCGCGGTAGGAGCGGCCGCGGGAGCGGTACACCAGGTTGTGCATCGGGCAGTTCATCGGCTTGAGGTAGTAGTCCTGCCCCTGCCGGGTGACGTTGCCGTCGCCGTCGCGCTCCTCGTCCACCCGCATCGGCGGGTACATGCCGTCGGCGTACCACTCCAGGTGCCGGGAGGTCTCGAACAGGTGCGCCTTGGTGATGTGCGGGGTGTTGACGAAGTCGTAGCCCGCCTCGACGTGCCGGCGGCGGGAGTAGTCCTCCATCTCCATCCGGACGATGCCGCCCTTGGGGTGGAACACCGGCAGGCCGGAGCCGATCTCGTCGGGGAAGGAGAACAGGTCGAGCTCGGCCCCCAGCCGACGGTGGTCGCGGCGCTCGGCCTCGGCGAGCCGCTCCTTGTAGGCGAGGAGCTCCTCCTTCGTCGGCCAGGCCGTGCCGTACACGCGCTGCAGCTGCGGGTTCTTCTCGCTGCCGCGCCAGTAGGCGGCCGCCGTGCGCATGAGCGACCAGCCGTTGCCGATGTACCGGGTGGACGGCAGGTGCGGACCCCGGCACAGGTCCTTCCAGGCGACCTCGCCGGTACGGCGCACGTTGTCGTACATGGTGAGCTCGCCGCCGCCGACCTCGACCGAGGCACCCTCGGCAGCGTCCTCCGCGGCGGCGCCGGAGCCCTTGAGCCCGATGAGCTCGAGCTTGTACGGCTCCTCGCTCAGCTCGGCGCGGGCCTGCTCGTCGGTGACGACCCGGCGGCGGAACGTCTGGCCCTCCTTGACGATCCGCTGCATGACCTTCTCGAGGCGCTTGAGGTCCTCCGGGGTGAAGGGCTCGGCGACGTCGAAGTCGTAGTAGAACCCGTCGCGGACCGGCGGGCCGATGCCGAGCCGCGCCTGCGGGAACACCTCCTGCACCGCCTGGGCGAGGACGTGGGCGGTGGAGTGCCGTAGCACCGCCAGCCCGTCCGGGGAGTCGACGGTGACGGCCTCGACGACGTCGCCGTCGGCCAGCTCGTGGGCCAGGTCGCGCAGCTCGCCACCGACCCGGACGACGACCACCTCGGGGCGCCCGGTGTACAGGTCCGCCGCCGTGGTGCCCGGATCCACCGCGCGTTCGTCGCCGTCGACGGTCACGGTCAGCTGGGCAGGCACGGTGGTTCTCCTCGGGGGACGGCGGGTGGTGGGGACGGCGGGCGGACGGGACGGCGGGTGGAGGGGACGGCGGGCAGTGGTGGACGCAACGATGCTAGTGCCGGCACGACAAGGGCCCCGCGCCGCTCGGTGGCCCCCCCGTCCAGGCCGGCCACGGCCACCACCCATCGCCCCCGCGCTGGTCACGAGTCGACCCCACTTCGTGATCATGCAATCCCGCCACCCCGCGCCATCCCCCGGGGTCAGTCGACCGTCCCCTCTTGGTGATCATGCAATCCCGCCACCCCAGCGCGCCGCCCGGCGCACAGATTGCTGAGTTGGTGGCGCGACACGTCGGCAGAACTGCGCTCGACCCAGCATTCTGTGAGCTGTGTGCAAAGGGTCGAGCTGTGCGTACAGGCCGCGAGGCAGGTCTCGCTACAGCTGCGAGATGCCACCCTGGTAGCGGTGGTCGGAGGGGTTGCTCTGCGGTGCGTGGTCACGTTGAGCCGCCCGGTGCGCGTCGTAGCCCGCTCCCAGGTTCTCGGTTCGCCTCCGTCGCCAGCGCCGCTCGACGAACCAGCCACCCAGGAACAGGGCCACCGCTGCCAGGAACAACCACTCCATGGACCGAGAGTGCCACTCCTGGCCGGGGTGTCAACCACGAGCGCACGGTCACCGAGCGCCGTGGGGGTGGCCTCTGCCGAGGCCAAGTAGAACGCCGGGGCGAGACGCTGGGGCCGTTCCGCTAGGTGGGCGATACTGGGTTCGAACCAGTGACCTCCTCGGTGTGAACGAGGCGCTCTACCACTGAGCCAATCGCCCTGGGGACGGCCAGAACCATACCCGATGGTGAGTGCCGCGCTGACGAGCCGGGTCAGTCGACACCCGGCAGCCTGACCAGCCAGGCGGTGACGTCGTCCGGGACCCAGGCCGGGACGCCGAAGCCGACGAGCAGGCCCAGGACGATCACCGAGGCGACCCCGACGAAGGTGGCCGCGGCGCCCAGGACGCGGGCCCACCGGGGCAGCGTGCGGGTCCACCCGGCGAACTCGTGGGCTCGCTCACGTGCCCACCCGAGCAGCCGGTGCGCCCAGAAGAACTCACTGGCGAGCACGGCAAGCCCGAGCAGGGTCAGCGGGATACCGCCGGGGCCTGGCAGCCAGCCGGTGGAGGCCCCGAGCAGGACGAGCAGGGTCCCGACGACGCCGACGACGATCCGGTAGATCCGGTAGGCACGAGGGTCCGTGCGCAACCGGCGCCGCCAACCCCACCGGTCGTGCCGGTGGCGCTCCTCCCAGCGGCGCAACCACTGCTGGCGGCGGGTCTCGCGGTCGGCGTCCGCCGGGCGCACGTCGTCCTCGACTCCCGGGTCCCGAGGTCGCAGGTCGGTGCGCTGCTCCACCTGGCCAGCCTACCCCGGCTTCCGCAGTTGGTGGGCACGTGATCATGTCGAAGAGGCGGTTTGACCTGCAGGAATGCGTCATCGCGGCCTGGGGGGCCGTGTGCCTACGCGTCTTGGAGTTGCTGCTGGTCCTGTTTCCGCAGGTCAGGCAGGGTGCAGGGTGGTGACGCGCGGCGGCGGCGCGACCTCGCAAGCCCGAAGAATGCCTGCTTGGACGTCGTTGAGCGGGATGGTCTGGACGACGGTGCCGGCGGTGCCGGACAGGGTGACGGCGTGCAGCCGGCCGAGCTCGATCTCGATGCGCCGCCAGGTCAGGCCGGTGCGGCGTTCGGCGACGCGGATGAGCAGCAGCGCCAGCCAGCACAGCAGCACGTGCGCCCGTATCCGGGGTTCGACGCGGTGGAACACGGGCCGCAGGTCCAGGGTGCTCTTGAGGTCACGGAAGCCGCGTTCGGCTTCGAGCAGGTTCTTGTAGCCCAGCGCGACGTCCTCGGCGCTCAGGTCCGGGTCGGAGGTGCTCAGCAGGTACTTGCCGTCCAGCCGCTCCTCCGCCGCGATCTTCTTGCGATCGAGGACGAGCCGCCCGGAGGGCAGCTGCCGCAGCCACCGGCCCAGGGTGGGGTGGTCGCGCAGGGCGCACTCGGCCTTGACGTGGACGGTGTCGGCGGGTGCCTTCTTGCCGGCCTTGCGCCGCTGCGCATCCCGAGCCCGGGCTTGCTGGATCCGCTCAAGCTCGGCGCTGAGCCGTGTCAGCGCTTCCTCTCGGCGGAACTTGTCGCGTTCGGCCTCGACGGGGTTGTGGCAGACGATCCAGCGGATCCCGGACTCTTCGTCGAGGGTGACTTCCTTGACCCGTAGGTTGTCTCGGACCTGCCGGTAGCGGCCCTGGCGGGACAGCGCGGCTTGGGCTTGGGCGTTGCCGTCGCGCATCCGCTCCCCGGCGATCCAGTGCCCGCCGGCGCGGCGCAGGTACTCCAGGTTCGACTTGGAGGAGAAGCCGCGGTCGACCACCGTGACGACCCGACCCAGCCGCCAGCCACGCAGGTCGTCCTTGACCTCCGGAAGCACCGCGACGTCGGCGGTGTTGCCAGGCCAGACCCAGCAGCGGACCGGGATCCCCTCGCGGGTGACGGCCAGCCCGATCACGATCTGCGGCAGATCGCTTCGGCTGTCCTTGGAGTGCCCGTAACGGCGCAAGCCGCCCTCGGGACTGTCCTGGCTCGGGGCTTCTTCGGTGTCGCGTTCGAAGTAGGTGCTGGTGGTGTCGAAGAACAGCAGGTCGACCTCGAGGTTGAGCAGGTCCGCCACGGCGAAGAACACCGCCTCCTGCACCTGTGCTTGCGCGTCGGCCTCGATCAGCAGGTCCATCGCCCGATACGCCTGGTCCTCATCCATCACGCTCAGCCCAGGGATCGCGGCGTCGTGCGTCGCCCACTCGGCCGCGGCGAGCTTCGAGCTCGGGTCGACCGCCCGGTTGGCGACCAGCGCGAACAGCACCCGCTCGACATCGGTGGTGAACTTCCGCCCGCCCAGCACCTGGCGCAGCGCGCCGTCGACACCGAGCTGGCGCCACAGCCCGTCCAGCAGCCACACTGCCCCGAGCGGCCGTGAGTCGGTGACGGTCAGCGCGTCCCCGACCACCGCCCGCACATCATCGGCGCCGGCGGCGGGCTCGCCCAGGTAGCGGTTGATCGAAGCGACCAGCCGGCGCAGCCCGTCCGGGTCGAGCTTGTCCTCCCGGCCCAGGTTCAGCAGCACCTGCGCCTGCGTCACCCCGTCCTTGCGGTGGTTGTGCGCGAGCTGGACGTACCGCACGACGCTGCCGTCGCTGTTGCGCCGAGAGGTCGTCCGCAGGTACATGCCCACAGCGAACCGGCCGCTGTGCTGCTACGTCAACAGCGACACGGCAAGTCGTGTGCCCACGCCATTTCGCGGTTCCAGAGACCCCGCAACACCCTGACCTGCACTTTCACCCCGCCAAGCGGCCTCATGTGCCCATCAACTGCGGAACCCGGGCCTACGTGCCGTCGGGAAACGTCGGGAGGCCGCGCCGTGACCGGCAGGTGACCCGCACTGACCGAGCGACCGCAACGTCCGGGTTGCCCCGTTCGGGTGACTCCCCCGGTCAAGACTCCGTCAAGACCGGGCCGACGGCGTTTGGGCACCGACGGCCGCGGGAAGCAACCGACCACCTGCTCCACCCGCGCACAGGAGGCAGTCCCGTGTCCCATCTGCGGCCCACCCAGGTCGACACCGAGCTCGAGCTGAGACTGGTCGTTCCCGACGCCGGCACGGTCCCGCTGCGGGCGACCCTCCGCTACGGCACCGACGACCCGTTCGCCGTGACTGCGGCCTTCGGCGGGGACGGCGTCACGGTGGAGTGGGTTTTCGCTCGCGACCTGCTGATCACCGGGCTGACGCGTCCGACCGGGGAGGGCGACGTCCACGTGTGGCCGTCCCGCGGCGCCGGCCAGGACCTCGTCCTGCTGTCCCTGACCTCGCCCGACGGACACGCCGTGCTCGAGGCGGACGCCGCGGACCTGCGCGCCTTTCTCACCACCACACTGAGGCTCGTGCCCAGCGGCACCGAGGCCGCCTACCTCGACCTGGACGCCGAGCTCGCCGAGCTGTTCGCCGGCTGACGGCTACGGGTCCGTCGAATCCAGGCTGCGTCGAGCGAAGAGGTCGACGGCTGCCGCGCCAAGCGGTCCGCGCCCCAGAGGGCGGTCGTCGACCACGTCGACGACCTGCACGTCGCGGGTGGAGGACAGCAGCAGCACCTCCTGCGCGGTCGCCAGGACCGTGAAGGGCAGGGCCCGCTCCTCGATCGGCAACCCCTCGTCGGCGGCCCACTCGAGCAGCAGCTCACGGGTGATCCCGGCAAGGCAGCCGGAGTCCAACGGCGGGGTGACCAGGACCCCGTCGACGGCCACGACGACGTTGCTGCCGGTGCCTTCGCACAACTCGCCGCGAGTGTTGCCGAACAGCGCCTCAGCGGCCCCCCGAGCGGCGGCGTACTGCAACGCCACGACGTTCTCGGCGTACGACGTGGTCTTCAGGCCCGTGGTCGCGGAGCGCTCGTTGCGGACCCACGGCACGGAGGTGACGGCGACGTGCGCCGGCCACGGCGGGGTCGGCACACTCGCCACGACGAGGGTGCCGTCGCGGCCGGCTGAACCGCGATCAGAGCCCAGCGGGCCCGGCCCGCCCGTCCAGGTGATCCGCAGCCGCCCGTGCTCCACGTGGCGGGCCGAGAGCACCTCTCGGACGGCGGAGCGCACCAGCTCGTCGTCCGGGGCCGGTAGACCCAGGCCTGCGGCAGAGCGGGCGAGCCGGCGCAGGTGCCGGGTCAGGGCGAACGCCTGGCCGCCGGTGACCTTGCACGACTCGAACACTCCGTCACCGACGGTGAACCCGTGGTCGAGCGCGGGGACCCGGGCGTGCGCCGGGTCGGTGAGCAGTCCGTCCACCCAGACGGTGACGTCGTCCGTGACCTGCATCCGGCCTCCTCCGGTCGTGCCCGCGGCCGTCGGCGAGCGCGGACATCGTGCCCTGCGCCACGAGCCGCCACCGGTTGGACTCCCCGACGGGCTCTCGGTTAGAGTTCCCGTCGCACACCGGGCGGCGGGGTCGTCGGCCGGAGCAGTGCGGACGTAGCGCAGTTGGTAGCGCATCACCTTGCCAAGGTGAGGGTCGCGGGTTCGAGTCCCGTCGTCCGCTCGGAGGCACCTCCGAGGAGGGACCGCCTCGCGGTGGAGTGGCCGAGAGGCGAGGCAACGGCCTGCAAAGCCGTCTACACGGGTTCGAATCCCGTCTCCACCTCGGTAGCAGGTACCACCGACTCGGGCGATTGGCGCAGCGGTAGCGCGCTTCCTTGACACGGAAGAGGTCACTGGTTCGAACCCAGTATCGCCCACCAGCACGTGCGTGCCCACCCGTGCCCGGACGCTCCCTCCCCCGTGCCGGCCTGACGCCGTAGCACGCCGACAAATCTGAACCGCTGACCCCCCGTCCTGCGCGCGACACCGTCCGGCAGGCCCCACAATGGCGGGGCTCCCCGACGGCGCCTCCCGGGCGCCGCCGTGGGCATACCCACTCCTGGACGACGAGAGACCCTGATGCAGATCTGGCCCGGCCACCCCTATCCCCTCGGCGCCACGTACGACGGCACCGGCACCAACTTCGCTCTCTTCTCGGAGGTTGCCGAGCGGGTGGAGCTCTGCCTGATCGACGACGACCTCACCGAGGAGCGCGTCGAGCTCACGGAGGTCGACGGCTTCGTCTGGCACTGCTACCTGCCCGGCGTGCAGCCGGGCCAGCGGTACGGCTACCGGGTGCACGGCCCGTACGCCCCCGAAAAGGGCCACCGGTGCAACCCGGCGAAGCTGCTCCTGGACCCGTACGCGAAGGCCATCGAGGGCCAGGTGGACGGCGACGAGTCGCTGTTCTCCTACCGCTTCGAGGACCCCGACGAGCTCAACGAGGACGACAGCCTCGGGCACACGATGCTCTCCGTCGTGGTCAACCCGTTCTTCGACTGGGGCACCGACCGCCCGCCGCGCTACGAGTACCACGAGAGCGTCATCTACGAGGCGCACGTCAAGGGCCTGACGATGACCCACCCCGGCATCCCGGAGGACATCCGAGGCACGTACGCGGGCATCGGGCACCCGGCGATGATCGACCACCTCACCGCGCTCGGGATCACCGCGATCGAGCTCATGCCGGTGCACCAGTTCGTGCAGGACACCCACCTTCGATCCAAGGGCCTGAGCAACTACTGGGGCTACAACACGATTGGCTTCTTCGCCCCGCACAACGCCTACTCCTCCACCGGCAACCGCGGACAGCAGGTGCAGGAGTTCAAGGCGATGGTCAAGGCCCTGCACGACGCCGGGATCGAGGTCATCCTCGACGTCGTCTACAACCACACCGCCGAGGGCAACCACCTCGGGCCGACGCTGTGCTTCCGCGGGATCGACAACGCCGCGTACTACCGGCTCGTCGACGGTGACGAGGCCCACTACTTCGACACCACGGGCACCGGCAACTCCCTGCTCATGCGCCATCCGCACGTGCTGCAGCTGATCATGGACTCACTGCGCTACTGGGTCAGCGAGATGCACGTCGACGGGTTCCGCTTCGACCTGGCGTCCTCCCTGGCCCGCCAGTTCCACGAGGTGGACCGGCTGAGCGCGTTCTTCGACCTCGTCCAGCAGGACCCGGTGGTCTCCCAGGTCAAGCTCATCGCCGAGCCGTGGGACGTCGGCGACGGCGGGTACCAGGTCGGCAACTTCCCGCCGCTGTGGACGGAGTGGAACGGGCGCTACCGCGACACGGTGCGGGACTTCTGGCGCGGCGAGCCGCACACCCTCGCCGAGTTCGCCTCCCGGCTCACCGGCTCCAGCGACCTCTACGAGCAGGACGGCCGACGGCCGATCGCGAGCATCAACTTCGTCACCGCCCACGACGGGTTCACCCTGCGGGACCTCGTCTCGTACAACGAGAAGCACAACGAGGCCAACGGCGAGGGCAACGCCGACGGCGAGTCGCACAACCGGTCCTGGAACTGCGGGGTGGAGGGCGAGACGGACGACAAGAAGGTCCTGGCCCTGCGGGCCCGCCAGCAGCGCAACTTCCTCACGACGCTGCTGCTCTCCCAGGGCGTGCCGATGATCTCCCACGGCGACGAGCTCGGGCGCACCCAGCGCGGCAACAACAACGCCTACTGCCAGGACAACGAGCTGGCCTGGGTGAACTGGGACCTCGACGACACCCAGCTCGAGCTGCTGGAGTTCACTCGCCGGCTGGTGCGGCTGCGCCGCGAGCACCCGGTCTTCCGGCGGCGCCGGTTCTTCGCCGGCGAGGCAGCGCACGGCGGGGAGAGCGAACTTGGGGAGATCGCGTGGCTCACTCCCACCGGTGAGCCGATGGCGGACGAGGACTGGACGACGTGGTACGCCCGCGCAGTGATGGTGTTCCTCAACGGCGAGGCCATCACCGAGCCGGACCCCCGTGGCCAGCGGATCGTCGACGACTCCTTCCTCATCCTGTTCAACGCAGCCCCGGAGGCCATCGAGTTCCGGGTTCCGCCCGAGGAGTTCGGCGCCGAGTGGACCGTGGTGCTGGACACCGACGACTCGCTGGCCGAGGGCGAGAAGCTCCCGGCCGGGACGACGGCCGACATCGAGTCGCGCAGCGTCGTCCTCCTCACCCGCCCGCAACCGGCTGGCCCGCAGGGGATCGGGGCGTGACCGGCGACCCCAGGCACCGCCCGGCGCCCGGACGGCCGGTGCCGACCGCCACCTACCGGCTGCAGATCCGCCCGGAGTTCGAGTTCGACGACGCCGCCGCCGTCGTCGACCACCTCGACGCGCTGGGTGTCTCGCACGCCTACCTGTCGCCGATCCTCCAGCCCACCCCCGGCTCCACCCACGGCTACGACGTCGTCGACCACTCCCGGCTCAACGAGGAGGCCGGCGGGCGGGCGGCGTTCGACCGACTGGTCGACGCCCTGCACCAGCGGTCCCTCGGGGCGGTCGCCGACGTCGTCCCCAACCACATGGCCGTCCCGACCCCGGCACGGCTCAACGCAGCGCTGTGGTCGGTGCTGCGCGACGGGCCGGAGTCGCCGTTCGCCGCCTGGTTCGACGTCGACTGGTCCGTGCCCGACAGCGCGCTGCTCATGCCGGTGCTCGGACGCCGGATCGGCCAGGTGCTCGGGGACGGCGAGCTGAGCCTGGACACGTCCGGGGACGAGCCGCTGCTGCGCTACTACGACCACGTGTTCCCGGTCCGACCGGGCACCGAGTCGCTGCCGATGGCCGAGCTCGTCGGCCGCCAGTGGTACCGGCTGGCGTACTGGCGCGTTGCCGACGAGGAGCTCAACTACCGGCGGTTCTTCGACGTCGACACCCTCGCCGCCGTCCGGGTCGAGGACCCCGAGGTGTTCGACGCCACTCACGAGGTGCTCCTCGAGCTCGTGGCCGACGGTCGGCTGGACGGGCTGCGCATCGACCACCCGGACGGGCTGTACGACCCGCGCGGCTACCTGCGCCGCCTGCACGAGCGCACCGACGGCTCCTGGGTGGTCGTGGAGAAGATCCTCGAGGGCGCCGAGGAGCTGCCCGCGGACTGGCCGTGCGCCGGGACCACCGGCTACGACGCGCTGCTGCGCGTCGGCGGCCTGTTCGTCGACCCGCAGGGCGCCTACCCGCTGACGTCCCTGCTGCACGAGGTGACCGGGGTCACCGAGGACTTCGAGGACGTCGTCGAGCAGGCCAAGCGGGAGGTGGTCGAGCACGGGCTGTACGCCGAGGTGGTCCGGCTCGCGGACCTGCTCACCCAGGTCTGCCACAGCGACGTGCGGCTGCGGGACCACACCTCCCGCGGCATCCGCGAGTGCGTCGTCGAGCTCCTCGTCGCCTTCGACCGGTACCGCGCCTACGTCGTCCCCGGTGAGCCGGCGCCGCCGGCCTCGGTCGCGGTGATGGACGCCGCCGTCGAACGTGCTCGTACCCACCTGCCCGAGGAGCGCTGGGACACCCTCGAGCTCGTGCGTGACCTGCTCCTGGGCCGGGAGGCCGGCAGCGCCGGTCGCACCGTGGAGGCCGCCCGGGCCGAGGCCGTCGTCCGCTTCCAGCAGACCTGCGGCCCAGTGATGGCCAAGGCCGTCGAGGACACGGCGTTCTACCGGTGGTTCCGGCTCACTGGCCTGAACGAGGTGGGCGGCGACCCGCTGCACTTCGGGGTCACCGCTGACGAGTTCCACGCGTTCTGCGTTCGGACGGTGCGGGACTGGCCGACGACGATGACGACGCTGTCGACGCACGACACCAAGCGCTCCGAAGACGTCCGGGCCCGGCTCGCAGTGCTCTCCGAGGTGCCGCACGAGTGGGCCGAGGCCGTGCGGGCGTGGCGGGACGCCGCGACCCGGCACCGCGGTCCGCTGCTCGACGCGGCCACCGAGTACCTGCTCTGGCAGACGCTCGTGGGCACCTGGGACAACGGCCCGATCGCCGCCGACCGGCTGGTGCCCTACCTGGAGAAGGCCGTCCGCGAGGCGAAGACGCACACGACGTGGACGTCGCCGGACGCCGACTACGAGGACGCGGTCCGCGGCTTCGCTCGCGGCGTCCTGGCCGACGAGGAGATCTGCGCCGCCGTCGGCGAGTTCTGCCGGACCGTCGTCGACCCTGCCGCCCGGGTCGGCGTCCTGGGCCAGAAGCTCGTCCAGCTCACGATGCCAGGCGTCCCGGACGTCTACCAGGGCACCGAGGTCGTGGACCTGTCCCTCGTCGACCCGGACAACCGCCGTCCGGTCGACTTCGGCCGGCGCCGGGACCGGCTGGCGGCCCTGGACGCCGGCGCCCGCCCGTCCGGTCTGGACGACGAGAAGCTGCTCGTCACCTCCCGGGCGCTGCGGCTGCGGCGCGAGCACCCGGACTGGTTCGTCGGACCGGCCACGACCTACGCGGCCGTGCCAGCCTCGACCGGGACCGCGGTGGCCTTCGGCCGCGGCACCGAGGACGGCGTCCACGTGGTGACCGTGGCGACCCGGTTGCCGGTCGCACTCGCCCGTCTCGGCGGCTGGGGGGACCATACCGTCGTCCTGCCCGAGGGAACGTGGACCGACGTGCTGACCGGTCGCGCACTCGTCACCGGCGGCGGCGGGGTCCGCCTCGCTGAGCTGTTGACCGACCTGCCGGTGGCGCTGCTCGTCCGCCGCTGAGCCCCCACCTCTTCATGATCACTCGCAAAGCCCCCTCTTGGTGATCATGCAATCCCGCCACCCTGCACCGCCATACCCCCTAACCGTGATCATGCGATTCCGCCACCTTGCGCGAGGTGGCGGGGTTGCCTGAGGGCCGACCGCAGAATGCTGCGTTCGGCACAGCTCGGGCGGCGTGTCGCGCCACCAGCCCAGCATTCTGTGGTCCGGACCGGTGGCCGATGGGTGGCGAGACTGCATGATCACGGGGGTCGTGCGGGGTGGCGGGATTGCATGATCACCACAAAGGGTGGGGGACGCCTGGCGGGGGCCGTAGGGCGACGAGTGACGAGTGGCGAGTGGCGAATGGCAAGTGGCGGGCGGCGGCGTGACCGGACAGGGTTGCGGCATGCACCGGTTCACCGTCTGGGCCCCTGACGCCGCCCGCGTCGACGTCGACCTGTCCGGTAGCCTGCACCCGATGACCCGTCAGGACGACGGGTGGTGGGCAGTCGAGGTGCCCGGCGCCGGCCACGGCACCGACTACGCCTTCCGGCTGGACGGCGGGGAGCCGACCCCGGACCCACGCAGCCCGTGGCAGCCGGACGGCGTGCACGCCCCGAGCCGGGTGTTCGACACCGGCCGCCACGCGTGGGCGGACGACGGCTGGGCCGGCCTCGACGTCCGGGGGCGGCTGTTCTACGAGCTGCACGTCGGCACCTTCACCCCCGAGGGCACCCTGGACGCCGCGGCGCAACGGCTCGACCACCTCGTCGACCTCGGCGTCGAGGTCGTCGAGCTGATGCCGGTCGCCGCGTTCCCGGGCCGGTGGGGCTGGGGCTACGACGGGGTGGCCCTGTACGCCGTCCACGAGCCGTACGGCGGACCGGCGGCGCTGCAGCGCTTCGTGGACGCCTGCCACCGGCGCGGTCTGGCGGTGTGCCTCGACGTCGTCTACAACCACCTCGGGCCGAGCGGGAACTACCTGTCCCGGTTCGGCCCCTACTTCACCGACCGCCACCACACGCCGTGGGGGCAGGCGGTCAACCTCGACGACGCGGGCAGCGAGCACGTCCGCCGGTGGATCGTGGACAACGCCCTGCGCTGGTTCGCCGAGTTCCACGTCGACGCCCTGCGGCTGGACGCGGTGCACGCGCTCGTCGACGACTCCGCCGAGCACGTGCTGGCCCAGCTGTCGCGGGAGACCGCGGACCTCGCTGACCGGCTGGGCCGGCCGCTGGGCCTGGTCGCCGAGTCCGACCTCAACGACCCGCGGATGGTCGAGCCGGTCGCCGAGGGCGGACTGGGCATGACCGCGCAGTGGGACGACGACGTCCACCACGCCATCCACGCGCTGCTGTCCGGAGAGCGTCAGGGCTACTACTGCGACTTCGGTTCCACCGACGCCCTGGCGAAGGTGCTGACCCGCGCCTTCCTGCACGACGGGACGTTCTCGACGTTCCGCGGCCAGCGGTGGGGGCGGCCAGTCGACCCGGCGCGTCACCGGGGCACGGCGTTCCTCGCCTATGCCGCCAACCACGACCAGGTCGGCAACCGCGCCACCGGTGACCGCCCCTCGGCGTACCTGTCCCCCGGGCGGCTGGCGTGCGCGGCGGCGCTCGTGCTGACGAGCCCGTTCACCCCGATGCTGTTCATGGGTGAGGAGTGGGGCGCCTCGAGCCCGTGGCAGTTCTTCACCGACCACGCCGAGCCCGAGCTCGCGGAGTCGATCCGCCAGGGCAGGCAGCGGGAGTTCGCCGAGCACGGCTGGGACGACGAGAGCATCCCGGACCCGCAGGATCACGCCACCCGTGACGCGTCGGTGCTGCGCTGGGACGAGCGCTCGGACGGCGAGCACGCCCCCCTGCTGGACTGGCACCGGTCCCTCGTGGCGCTACGCCGTGGCGAGCCGGACCTGCGGGACGACGACCTGGCCGCCGTCGGCGTCCGGCACTCCGACCTCGACCGGTGGATGGTGCTCGAACGGGGCTCTCTGCGGGTGGTGCTCAACCTCGCCGACCGCGACCAGGTCCTCCCCCTGGACGCCGCCGCTGTCGAGGTCGTGCTGGCCTGGGACGAGGCTGTCCGGCTGGAGGAGTCCGGAACCCGGGTGGCGGTGCCGGCCGAGTCCGTAGCGGTGCTGCGGCTGGCCTGACCTGCCGCGCCCTCAGCCCTCGCCGCGGGCCGTGTCGCCGTGCCCCTCGCGAGCCAGCGCGGTGAGCCGGGAGACCGCCCGGCGGTACTTCTTACGGTAGCCGCCGCGCAGCATCTCCTCGGGGAACAGCCGGTCGAGCGGTTCACCGGAGGCGACGAGCGGGAGGTCCCGGTCGTAGAGCCGGTCGGCGAGGACGACGAGCCGCAGTGCGACGCTCTGGTCGGCCACCGGACGCACGCCACGCCAGAACACCGCGGTGGTGCCGTCGAGCATCGCCCCGTACCGGCTCGGGTGCACCGTGGCCAGGTGCGCCAGCAGGTCCTCGAAGTCGTCGAGGACGGCTCCCGGCCCCGCCGCCCGGGCCGCGGCGACCACCGCGTCGTCCGTCGACGGCGGGGGCGGCTCGGGCAGGCCACGGTGCCGGTAGTCCTCGCCGTCGATGCGCACGACGTCGAAGTGCCCTGCGACGGACTGGATCTCGCGCAGGAAGTCCTCGGCCGCGAACCGCCCCTCCCCCAGGGCGTCGGGGAGCGTGTTGGACGTCGCCGCGAGCGCCGTCCCGGCGTCGGCGAGCTCGCGGAGCAGCCGGGCCATCAGCACGGTGTCACCCGGGTCGTCGAGCTCGAACTCGTCGATGCACACGAGCCTGCTCGTCGACAGCGCCGCGACGGCCGGGCGGAACCCGAGCGCGCCGACGAGGTTCGTGTACTCCACGAACGTGCCGAACCGCTTCTCCCCCGACGCGGCGTGCCACAGCGACGCCAGCAGGTGGGTCTTGCCGACGCCGAACCCGCCGTCGAGGTAGATCCCGGCCCGGCCGGGGTCCGCGGACCGCCGCCGGCCGCCGAGCCAGCCGGGCAGCAGCGAACGGGACGACGACCCCGCCGCGGACTCGAGCCGGCCGGCGAACTCGCGCAGCCGGTCGACGGCGTGGGCCTGGGACGGCTGGTCCGGCGCCGGCCGGTAGGTGTCGAAGGACACCCCGGCGAACCGCGGCGGCGGCACGAGCTCGGCGAGCAGGCGCTGCGGTCCGAGCGAGGGGTGCCGGTCGACGAGGCGCTGCGGACCGTCCGTGCTCACGACCGGGCAGCGTAACCACCGCCGCAGGTGAGAGGATGAAACCGCCCGCACCGGACCGACCCGACACCGGAGGTGAGCCGACATGGCTCTGGCGTACGACGACGACCCCAAGCTCGCCGACTACGCCCACCCCGAACGGCTGGTCACCACCGGCTGGCTCGCCGAGCACCTGGGCGATGACGACCTCGTCGTGGCCGAGAGCGACGAGGACGTGCTGCTCTACGAGACCGGCCACATCCCCGGCGCCGTCAAGATCGACTGGCACCTGGACCTCAACGACCCCGTCACCCGCGACTACGTCGACGGCGAGGGCTTCGCCCGGCTGATGTCCGCCAAGGGAGTCCGCCGCGACTCCACCGTCGTGCTCTACGGCGACAAGAGCAACTGGTGGGCGGCCTACGCACTGTGGGTGTTCTCGCTGTTCGGTCACCCGGACGTGCGGCTGCTCGACGGCGGGCGTGCCAAGTGGCAGGCCGAGGGCCGACCGATGACCACCGACGTGCCGTCCCCCGAACCCACCGACTACCCCGTCGTCGAACGACAGGACGCCCCGATCCGCGCCTACAAGGACGACGTCCTGGCGTCCCTCGGCGGCCAGCTCGTCGACGTCCGCTCCCCCGCCGAGTACACCGGGGAACGCACTCACATGCCGGACTACCCGGACGAAGGGGCGCTGCGCGGCGGGCACATCCCCGGCGCCCGCTCGGTGCCGTGGGCCCGTGCCGCCAACGACGACGGGACGTTCCGCGACCGCGCCGAGCTCGAGGCCATCTACCGGGACGAGCAGGGCCTGGACCCCGCGGAGCCGGTCATCGCCTACTGCCGCATCGGGGAGCGCTCCAGCCACACCTGGTTCGTCCTGCAGCACCTGCTCGGCTGGCCGGACGTGCGCAACTACGACGGGTCCTGGACCGAGTGGGGCAACTCCGTGCGCGTCCCCATCGTCCGCGGCGAGGAGCCCGGAGAGGTGCCCGGCCGATGACGGCGACGGACGACCTGCCCGAGACGCTGGCCGGGATCGTCGACGACTTCACCGCTCTCCCCGCCGCCGACCGCCTCCAGCTGCTGCTGGAGTTCAGCCGTGACCTGCCGGACCTGCCCGAGCGCTACGCCGACCACCCGGAGCTGCTCGAACCGGTGCCGGAGTGCCAGTCGCCGATCTTCCTCGTCACCGAGGTCGACGGGACCGGGGACGACGCGCGGGTCAGCCTGTTCTTCTCCGCGCCGCAGGAGGCGCCGACCACCCGCGGGTTCGCCGGCATCCTGCACGAGGGGCTCGACGGGCTCACCGCCGCCGAGGTGCTGGCGGTGCCGAACGACGTCCCCCAGCGACTCGCTCTCGCCGAGGCGGTCAGCCCGCTGCGACTGCGCGGGATGGTCGGGATGCTCGCGCGGATCAAGCGCCAGGTCACCGAGCGGGCCGGTCTGGCGGGCGGACGCCCGGTGTGAGCGTGCCGCTGCAGGCACTCTGGCCGGCCGACCAGGCGGGCCGGGAGATCCCGGTGGACCCGGCCGAGGACGAGCTCGCGGCCCTGTACGCCTACCCCGCCGAGCGCTGGGTGCGGGCGAACATGGTCGCCACCCTCGACGGCGCGGCCCACGGCCCGGACGGGGTGACCCGGTCCATCAACGACCCCGCCGACGTCCGGGTGTTCGTGCTGCTGCGCTCGCTCGCCGACGTCGTCCTCGTCGGCGCCGGCACGGTCCGCGCGGAGGGCTACTCGCTGCCGCGGCACCGTCCCGACCTGGCTGCCCGCCGGAGCGCGGCCGGCATGCCCCCGACCCCGCGGCTGGCGGTCGTCACCCGGAGCGGTGACGTGCCGGGGCACCTGCTCGAGGGGGACCGGCCTGCCCTGGTCATCACCTGCCGGGCCACCGGTGAGGAAAGGCTGGCTCAGCTGGCCGAGCGCGCCGGGGAGGCCGCAGTCCTGGTCGCCGGCGACGAGCGCGTCGACCTGCGACGGGCGCTGGACGCCCTGGCCGAGCGCGGTCTCGGCCGGGTGCTGTGCGAGGGCGGGCCGACGCTGCTCGGGCAGGTCGCCGCGGCCGGGGCCCTCGACGAGCTGTGCCTCACCCTCACGGCGCGGCTGCTGGCCGGGGACGCACCCCGGGTGCTCAACGGTGGGGCCGTCGACGTGCCGATGCAGCTGGCGCACCTGCTGGCCGCCGGTGACACGCTCCTGGGCCGGTGGGTCCGCCGCGAACCGGACGCGGCGCGGTGAGCACCGGACGACGCGTGCTGGTCGGCGTCGGCGTGCTGCTGCTGGCCGTCGTCGTCGCCGCCGGGGTGCTGTTCTGGTCGGTCAGCCGGCCCGCGGACGACGCGGCCTCCGACGCGGGCCCCGCGGACGACGCGGGCTCCCCGGCCGCCGCCCCGGCTCCCCCGCCCCCGCCGGGGGCGCCGGAGGACCTGGCCGCCGGCGACCTGTGGCTCGACGAGATGACCCTGCGCTCCTCGGACGTGCTGGCCGCGGACGGCAGGCTCCGCGACCTGTCGCTGGAGGCGGACGACGTCCTGCTCGGGTCCGGCGGGGTGCGCGCCGGGGTGGTGGTCGCGGACGCGGTCGTCCCGTTCGAGGTCGTGGCCGACCAGGTCGGACCGGGGACGGCGGTGTCCGCCGCAGCATCCGGCGAGGTGCGCGTCGAGCGGACGGTGACCCTGCTCGGGCGCCAGGTCGACGTCGTCGCCACCGGCACGGTGCGCGCCGAGGACGGTGAGGTGGTCGTCGTCCCGACGGCCGTGGACGTCGGTGGGCCGGACTGGCTCGCCGACCTGCTCGGGGAGCTGGCGGCAGCGGCGACGACCATCCGGCAACCGGTCCAGGGCCTGCCGGAGGAGCTCGTCCTGCAGACGGTGGAGGTCACCGACGGAGGGTTCGCCGTCCACCTGACCGGCGAGGACGTGCCGCTCGGCCGGTGACGGTCACAGGTGCCGCAGGAGAAAGCGGGCGACCTCACGCTCCCAGCGGTCCGGGTCGACGTTCCACTCCTTGGTGTGCCGGGCGCCGTGGAACGGCACGAACGTCACGAGATCGGGTCGCAGCTGGGCCAGCACCCGGGACGGGCCGACCGGCACGAACTCGTCGTCCTCGGAGTGGACGACGAGGACCGGCAGCCGCAGCTCCGAGGCGCGGGTCACCCAGTCCATCCGGCGCAGGTCGACCGGACCGTCGACGCCGACGACCCGGCGCGCCGAGGAGTGCCCGAGCATGGCCAGTCCGAGGCGGCCCACCGGGCGGGGCAACCGGTTGAGCCGGGCGTGGTGGTCCAGCACGGACCGCCAGTCGATCACCGGTGCGTCGAGCACCAGTGCACGGACCCGGTCCGCGGTCCAGGACCGGGAGACGTGCTGCAGGACGATCGCTCCGCCCATCGACCAGCCGAACAGGACCACCTCGCGGGCCCCGGAGTCCAGGGCGTGCAGTACCGCGGCCTCGACGTCGAGCCACTCGGTGTCACCCAGGTGCAGCCGGCCGCCGTGGGTGGACGGGCCGTCGGGGTCGTTGCGGTAGCTCGGGACGAGCGCCGGTACCCCGAGCCGGTGCAGCAGCGGCAGCGCGCGCAGGCACTCCTCGCGGGTCGCGCCCCGGCCGTGGACGAGGACCGCCCACACCTCGCGGGGCGCGACCTGCGGGGACGGCGGGACGTACCACGTCGGCAGCTCCCCGGCGTCGGAGCGGACCAGCACGTCCTCGTGCGCCAGCCGCAGTGCGGTCGTCGGGTTGCCGGCGAAGTAGTACTGGTTCCACCGGGCCGGGCCGACGGTGACCCGGCCGTAGTCGACCTGCTCGAGCACCCGGGTGACCGTGCCGGCCCGGTCGTCGCGTGCCAGGACCCGGCCGAGGCGGGCGTGCCCGTGGCCGTGGTCGAGCCAGATGCCGTACCGCCCGGGGCTGGTGGTGTCCGGGTCCGCGCGCAGGGTGATCGTCCCGGGACCGACGGACAGCACCCGGACGTCGTCCGGCTTGTGCCGCTCCGGGGTCACCACCCGCCGGGCGAAGTAGGCCGCCACCGTGGACGTCGCGGCGCCGGTGGCGACGGCCAGCCCGCCGCCGACGGCGGCCCCGCGGGCCACCGCGCGCAGGACGGCCCGGGCGGGACGGACGGTCGGGGACACGACGGTGACGGTACCCGGACCGGCCAGCACAATGGCCGGATGAGCCTGCCGGTCAGCCCGCCCGTGTCCCCCATGCTCGCCACGTCGGTGCCCGAGGTGCCCGCGCCCGACGCGCTGGCAGGCGGAGTGGTGTACGAGCCGAAGTGGGACGGGTTCCGCTGCGTCGTCTTCCGCGACGGGGACGACGTCGTGCTCGGCAGTCGCGGCGAGAAGCCGTTGACCCGCTACTTCCCCGAGGTCGTCGACGCCGTCCGGCGCGAGCTGCCCGAGCGGTGCGTCGTCGACGGCGAGCTCGTCGTGCGCACCGGGCCCGCGGGCGCCGAGCGGCTCGACTGGGAGGCGCTGGCCCAGCGCATCCACCCGGCGGCGTCCCGGGTGGACCGGCTGGCCCGCGAGTCCCCGGCCTCGTTCGTCGCCTTCGACCTGCTCGCCCTCGGCGACGACGACCTCACCGGCCGGCCGTTCCGGGAGCGCCGGGAGCGCCTCGAGACGGCGCTGGCGGGCGTGAGGGCACCCGTGCACCTGACCCGGGTGACCCGAGACCGGGACGAGGCGGTGCGCTGGTTCGCCGACTTCGAGGGGGCGGGCCTGGACGGCGTCGTCGCGAAGGGGACCGCGTCCACCTACTCCCCGGGCAAGCGGACGATGCTCAAGGTCAAGCACCAGCGCACCGCGGACGTCGTCGCCGTCGGGTACCGGGTGCACACCAGCGGCCGCGGCCTGGGGTCGCTGCTGCTCGGGCTGTACGACGCCGAGGGGAACCTGCGCCAGGTCGGTGGCGCGTCGGCGTTCACGGCCGCCCGCCGGGTCCAGCTGCTCGAGGAGCTCGAGCCGTTCGTGCTGCGCGACGCCCGCGGCGAGGTGGTGCGCGGGCAAGGCGAGCCGAACCGGTTCACCGCCCGCACCGACTCCTCGTTCGTCCGGCTGCGACCCGAGCTCGTCGCGGAGGTGCGCTACGACCAGCTCCAGGGGCACCGGCTGCGGCACGCGGCTCAGTTCGTGCGCTGGCGGCCGGACCGGGACCCGCGCTCGTGCGGCTACGACCAGCTCGACGTCCCCGTCGCCTACGACCTGGAGCGGGTGCTCACCGGTACCCTGCCGCGGTGACCGAGTCGACACCGCAGCCGGACGTGCAGGCCTCCCCCGACACCATCGTCATCCTCACCGAGGAGGCGCTCGACGACGGGGACGCCGCGCGGATCCGCGCCCTGCACGAGGGCGAGACGCTGACCTACCGGGTGCTGGTGCCGGCCGACACCGAGCGCAACCTGCTCGCCGACGTGGTCGACCACCTCAGCCTCGGTGAGCTGCGGGAGGCCCTCGACGCGGTCCGCGGCCGGGACCACGGGCACACCGACGAGCCGAAGGAGGCCGGGCAGGCACTCGCCGAGTCCGTCGAGGCGCTGCGGGGCCAGGGGGTGGAGGCGACCGGTGAGGTCACCGAGGACGACCCGCTGCCGGCGCTGACGTCGGCAGTGCAGCGGTTCGCTGCCCGGGAGGTCGTGGTCGTGACCCGTCCGCACGCGGTGGAGGACACCTTCCACCGGGACTGGGCCTCTCGAGCCCGGGAGGTGCTCGGCGTCCCGGTGCTGCACGTCTACGCCGGGACGACGTTCCTCGGCTGACGCGCCGGCGGCGCCCGCCCATGGCCGGCGTCCCTTCTTCATGACCAGTCACCCCTCCCCCGTTCATGATCAGTCGAAAATCCCCCCTTCGTGATCATGCAGTCCCGCCACCCCGCACGACCCACTCGTGATCATGCAGTCCCGCCACCCACCAGCCTCCACCGCCCGCTCACAGAATGCTGGGTTGGTGGCGCGACACGCCGGCCAACCTGTGTCGAACGCAGCATTCTGTGGTGGAGACCCATGACCCCGGTGACCAGCGTGCGGGCGGCCAGTACTCGCGCTCCACGGTCGTGCGCTCCTAACCCCTGTGCCAGGCTTCCTACACGTCGCCTTTCGTCCGACGGGGGCACGAAGGAGGTGATGCAGTGGGTGCCGGCGGCGTCGTGCTGCTCGTCCTCGGCGTGCTGTTGCTGGTGGCTGCCACCTACGACGCGCTGCGCACGACCGTGGCACCGGCCGCCGGAAGCGGGTTCCTGACCCGGCACGTCACCGCGGGGCTGTGGTGGCTCGCCCGACGACTGGCCCGCTCGCCGCAGTCGTGGCTCCTGATGGCCGCCGGCACGGTGGTGCTGCTCGCCACGATGGGCACCTGGGTGCTGCTGCTGTGGGTCGGCTGGACGCTCGTGTTCGCCGCCGAACCGGGCGCAGTGCTGCAGTCCAGCACGGGGGTTCCGGCCGACCTCGTGGGGACCATCTACTTCGCCGGCTTCACCCTGTTCACCCTCGGGGTGGGCGACTACGTGCCCGGGGAGGGCGTCTGGCAGGTCCTCACCCCCGTCGCCACCCTGCACGGGCTGTTCACGGTCACCCTGTCCATCACCTACCTGCTGCCAGTGATGACCGCGGCGACCGAGCGCCGTCAGCAGGCTCTGTCGGTGTGGGGGCTGGGCGGCAGCCCCTCCGGCATCGTCATCGGCAGCTGGGGCCGGGGGTCGTTCACCGCCCTGGAGCGCGACCTGCAGCAGCTGGTCCCCGGTCTGCTCACGACGGTCGAGCGGCACCCCACGTACCCCGTCCTGCACTACTTCCACTCCGGAGACCCGCGCCTCGAGTTCGCCGTGCGGGCCGCGGCGGTGGACGAGGCGGCCACCCTGCTGCTGTACGCCGTCCGACCGCACGCGGCCCCGGACCCCTCGGTCCTGGTGTCGGTGCACCGTGCCGTCGACGCGCTGGTGCGCACCCTGGACAGCGCCGACAGCACGGTGACGGCCGACGTGCCGCCGGTACCCGACCTGGCGCCGCTGCGGACGGCGGGGGTGCCGCTGCGGGACGACGCTGAGGTGTCCGCCGCGTACACCGCCCTGGCACAGCGGCGGCGGCGGCTGCACGCCCTCGTCGCCGAGTACGCGTGGACCTGGGACGCGGTGACCGAGGGCCCTGATGACGGCTATCCCCTCCGCCCGGCGCTGAGCTCCTGACCTGGCGGCGGCCGCGGCGGTCTGGGAGGTTCACCGCATGTGGTTCGACTCCTGGGGCGACATCGGCCGGGTGCTGGCGGTCGGCGCCGTCGCCTACGTCACGCTCGTACTCATCCTGCGGCTCAGTGGCAAGCGCACCCTCGCCAAGCTGAACGCCTTCGACCTCGTCGTCACCGTCGCGCTCGGCTCGACCCTGGCGACGATCCTGCTCAGCGCGGACGTGTCGTGGGCCGAGGGCGCCACCGCCCTGGCGCTGCTCACCCTGCTGCAGCTCGTGGTCGCGTGGACGACGACCCACCTGCCCGGCGCCCGCTCAGTGGTCACCGCCCGGCCAACCCTGCTGCTGCGGGACGGTGAGCTGCTGCGCCACCGGATGGCCGAGCAGCGGGTGACCGAGGCCGAGGTCCGCCAGGCGGTGCGGTCCTCCGGCAGTGGGGACCTGTCCACCGTCGCCGCGGTCGTGCTGGAGAGCGACGGCACGATCAGCGTGATCCCGGCCGCTGAGGCCGGTGACCTGTCGGCGCTGGCGGACGTGCCGAGGCTGCGCGACTGAACTGTGCGGCGGCAGGGCCTGCTCAGGGATCTTCGGGACGACGGGCTCGGCTCGGCTGCACCCGTGGCGGCTCGCCGGGCATCTTCGGGTAGTCGGGGGGAAACGGCTCCTCCCCGAGCCCGGCGTCCAGATCCCGCTCCCACCAGCCGATCAGCGTCCCGACGTCCCCGGCTGCGTCGTCCAGGCCGGCCCACGGGTCCCCGACCTCGGCGAACCGCTGCGGCACGGTCCGTACTGTCATCGCCGCCGGGTCGACGTCCGTCAGCTCCTCCCAGGTGACGGGGCACGACACCGGGGCGTGGGGCAGCGGACGGGGACTGTAGGCGGAGGCCATCGTGCGGTCGCGGGCCATCTGGTTGAAGTCGACGAAGACCTTGTCGCCGCGCTCCTCCTTCCACCACGCGGTCGTCACCAGGTCGGGCCGGCGGCGCTCGAGCTCGCGGGCCGCGGCGATCACCCCGTGGCGGACGTCGAGCACGTCGTGGGTGCGCCGGATCCGGGCGAACACGTGCAGGCCGCGGGACCCCGAGGTCTTGACCCACGGCGTGAGCCCGGTCTCTTGCAGGACGGCGCGCAGCTCCCGGGCCGCGGTCACGACGTCGGCGAACGCGCGTCCGGGCTGGGGATCCAGGTCGACGCGCAGCTCGTCGGGGCGGTCGTTGTCGTCGGAGCGCATCGGCCACGGGTGGAACGTCACCGTGCTCATCTGCACCGCCCACACCGCGGTGGCCACCTCGTCGACGACCAGCTGAAGGTGGCGACGTCCGCTCGGATAGGTGCAGGTCGTCGTGCGTGCCCACTCCGGCGCGCCTCGCGGGGGGTTCTTGGAGTAGAACGCCTGACCGTCGACGCCGTCCGGGAACCGCTGCAGGGTGACCGGCCGGTCCGCCAGCGCACGCACTAGTGCCGGGTGCACGGCCACCACGTACTCGGCCAAATCAGATTTGGTGATGCCCGCCTCCGGCCAGATGAGACGGTCCGGACTCGAGAGGCGAACCGTCCGCGAACCGTTCGGCCCCGGCACATCGATCTCGATCACGTCCTTCGCCACCCGGGTGACGGTATCGATCAATCAGCAACGTCGGACCACTGCGGAGGCCGCAGTCAAGCTCTATGACGAGATCCCGCGATCCGACGGCGGCCAGCAGTCACCTGGGCGTCGGTGCGCATGTGCTCGGCCATCGACCACCCCAGTCCACCAGCCGCACCGGCGGAGGTCCGGGCACGGGCTGAACCCGTTGCCCGGTTGCACGGTCAGGACCGGTGCGCCGGCGCGGTGCGGCATCGCCGCAGCGCGGCACCCTGCCAGAAGAGCAGTGCGGCGATGGTCAGGACGAGCCAAGTGGCCCCGCCGTATCTCGGTGAGACGACAAGGCCGAGGAAGACGCAGAGGGCGGCGGCCACGAAGGAGACGATCTCGGACGCGCCGGGACGGGTGTACTGGGTCATGACGTTCCCCTCCTCGGACTGGTCAGGTCTGGCTGTGGAATCGTCAGCGAGGCTGGTGAGCAGGTAGTCGGACGTCCGACAGCGAGCACCTTCGATAGGTACTTCGGCAGGCACACAGTACGGCGGTTCTGGGTGGCGAGCACGGTATGCAGCATCGTTCGCGTCTGGTCCTCGCCCGTGACGACGAGGATCCCCGCCACCAGCGTGAAGACGTAGGTGAGACCGTGCCAAGGCTGCACACCGCCGTGACCACGGCGATGTCGGACCGCGGGTCCTGCACCGCTGCCGCCGGCCACCGGTGCATCGGCCACCGCTGCCGCCGGCCACCGGCCACCGGCCACCGGCCACCGGCCACCGGTCCATCGTGGCAGCCCGCGCCCGCTCGCCCGCGCAACCTCGTCATGTCCCGCGGTGGACCTCGTGGTGTCATGGCTTCATGGAGTCCACCGGCAAGACCTACCCCCTGCAGGTTCCCGACGACGAGTGGCGGGCCCGGCTGAGCCCGGAGGAGTACCGGGTGCTGCGCCAGGCCGGCACCGAGCGCCCCGGGTCGAGCCCGTACGAGCACGAGACCACCGTCGGCGTCTACGCCTGTCGGGCGTGCGGGGCCGAGCTGTTCCGCAGCGAGACGAAGTTCGACGCGCACTGCGGGTGGCCGTCGTTCTACGCCCCGCTCGCCGAGGACCGGGTGGAGTACGTCGAGGACCTCTCGCTCGGCGTGCGCCGGGTCGAGGTGCGGTGCGCGACGTGCGGCTCGCACCTCGGGCACGTGTTCGAGGGTGAGGGGTTCGACGTCCCCACCGACCAGCGGTACTGCATCAACGGCGTCAGTCTGCGGCTGCAGCCGCAGGGGTGAACGACCGGTGAGGCGGGTCCGGCGGGCCGCCTGGTCCGAGTTGGACCCGTCGACGCTGCACGCGATCGTCCGGCTGCGGGTCGACGTGTTCGTCGTCGAGCAGCAGTGCCCCTACCCAGAGCTCGACGGCCGGGACGTGGAGGCCGGCACCGAGCACGTGTGGATCGCCGACGACGGGCTCGCGGTGGCGTCGTACCTGCGGGTGCTGGCCGAGCCGGACGACGTCCGCCGGGTCGGGCGGGTCGTCACCCACCCGGCCATGCGCGGGAGAGGCCTGGCGGAGGTGCTGGTGCGGGACGTGCTGGCGCGTCACGACGAGCGACCGGTCGTGCTCGATGCGCAGGCGCACCTGACGGGGTGGTACGCGCGGTTCGGGTTCACCGCCACAGGTCCGGAGTTCCTCGAGGACGGCATCCCGCACGTTCCCATGCGCCGCGACCCTTGACCCTTCCGCTCCCCCCTCCCCCTCCCCCTCCCCCACCCCTGACCCCGCCTCCCCGTACCTCTCCCCGTGATCAGTCGAAAATCCTCGTTCGTGATCATGCACTCCCGCCACCCCCGCACGACCCACCCGTGATCATGCACTCCCGCCACCCCCGCACGACCCACTCGTGATCATGCACTCCCGCCACCCCAGCAGCACCCACCGCCCGCTTACAGAATGCTGGGTTGGTGGCACGACACGCCGGCCGAACTGTGCCGCACGCAGCATTCTGTGGTCGAGACGCCTGACCCGACGTGGCCTGCCATGACCACTTTCCCCGCTTTCATCTCTCGGGGTGGCCGCCAGCGGCCATGACACGTTCATGCAATCCCGCCACCCGCGTAGGCCGGGAGTCCCTGGCGGCGGCCACAGAATGCTGGATCCGTCAGAGCTTTGCCGGCGTGTCGCGCCCCGAACTCAGCACTTTGCGGGCAGGCGGCGACGACTGGGGTGGCGGGATTGCATGATCACGAAGAGGGGATTTTCGACTGATCACGGGCGGGTCGCAGGGTGGCGGGACTGCATGATCACGGGGCGGGTCGCGGGGCTGTCCGGCCGGGGGCCGGGTGGACCTCAGGGCAGTCCGGTGACGAGCTCGGCCAGCGGCACCCGCGGACCGTTGAAGAACGGGATCTCCTCGCGGACGTGCCGCCGGGCCTCGGTCGCCCGCAGGTCACGCATGAGATCGACGATGCGGTGCAGCTCGTCAGCCTCGAACGCGAGGATCCACTCGTAGTCGCCCAGGGCGAACGAGGAGACCGTGTTCGCCCGGACGTCGGGGTAGCCGCGCGCAGCCATCCCGTGGTCCCGCAGCATCGTCCGCCGCTCCTCCTCCGGCAGCAGGTACCAGTCGTAGGACCGCACGAACGGGTAGACGCACACGTAGCCGCGCGGGTCCTCGCCGGCCATGAACGCCGGCACGTGGCCCTTGTTGAACTCGGCCGGCCGGTGCAGGGCGACGGCGGACCAGGCCGGCTCCAGCCCCTGCCCGAGCCGAGTACGCCGCAGCCGGCGGTAGGCGTCCTGGACGGTCTCGACGTCCGGGGCGTGCCACCACACCATGAGGTCGGCGTCGGCGCGCAGGCCCGCGACGTCGTACCAGCCGCGCACGACGAGGTCCTTGCCACCGAGGTCGGCGAGCAGCTCCTCGACCTCGGCGACGAGGTCCGCGCGGTCGGTAGGCAAGGCGCCGGGACGGGCCCGGAAGACCGACCACATCGTGTACCGGATCGTGTCGTTGATCTCCCGGGCGCTGGGGCCCGGTGGGGTCTTCTCGGCCATGCCAGCATTCTCCCCCGTCGCGTCCTACGGCCACGAGGTGGGCCCCACGTCAAGCGGGCTTGACGTGGTCGCGACCCCCTCCCGGCCCACGTCAAGCGGGCTTGACGTGGTCGCGACCCCCTCCCGGCCCACGTCAAGCGGGCTTGACGTGGTCGCGACCCCCTCCCGGCCCACGTCAAGCGGGCTTGACGTGGTCGCGACCCCCTCCCGGCCCACGTCAAGCGGGCTTGACGTGGTCGCGACCCCCTCCCGGCCCACGTCAAGCGGGCTTGACGTGGTCGCGACCCCCTCCCGGCCCACGTCATGCGGGCTTGACGTGGGTTGCGCCGCTCGACGCGGGGCGTCAGAGCCCACGACGCCCCTCAGCCGAGATCGGCCAGCACCTGCTGCACGGCCGCCTCCGCGGTCGCGACGCAGGCCGGGATCCCGACGCCACCGAACGTCGCCCCCGCCAGCGCGAGAGCGCGGTGCCGGGCGACCGCGTCCCGGACCCGGTCGACGAGGTCGATGTGGCCGACGCCGTACTGCGGCAGCGCCCCGCCCCACCGGGTGACGAGCGTGGCGACCGGGCGCAGGGGTCGGCCCAGAATGCCCGCGGCGTCGGCGAGAGCGGCGGCGAGCAGCTCGTCGTCCGGCCGCTGCAGGTCCGCCTGCTCACCCTCCCGCCCGACCGAGAGCCGGACGACGTCATGACCGTCCGCCGCCTGGCTCACCCATCCCCACTTGGCGCTGGAGAAGGTCATCGCCTTGACCAGCCGGCCCTCCACGGGCGGGACGAGCACCCCGGACAGCGGGCCGCCGTCGCCGAGTCCGTCGAGGGTCCCGGGCGGCAGGACGACAGTGAGCACAGCGGTGCTCGCCGTCCGGACGCCGGCCAGTGGGCCGGCCGCGGCCGCGGCCACCCCGTCGAGCAGGCGAGCGGCCCGCCCCGCGGGCACGGCGAGCACGACACCGTCGACGTCGAGCGCCTCCGGGTCCGGCCGCGGGCCCACCCACAGACGCCAACCACCGCCGGAGCGGGCCTCGAGGCGGTGGACGGCGGCCCTGGTGCGCACCTCGTGCCGCACGGCGAGCTGCCGGGTGAGCTCCTCGGCCAGCCGGGCCACCCCGCCGCGGACGCCGGCGAACACCGGTCCTCCGGCCGCGGTCCCCGCTCCCGCGCCGGAACGAGCCGCGACCGCCTCGACGACCGACGTCCCGGACGTCGCAACCGGCCACAGCTGGGGGACGGTCGCCCGCAGCGAGAGCCGGCCGGCGTGCCCGGCGTACACGCCACCCAGCAGTGGCTCGACGAGACGGTCGACGACGGCCGTGCCGACCCGGCCGGCGACCCACGACGCGACGTCGACGTCGCCGGTGACGGGGTCGTGCGCCAGCGACGGCTCGGCGGCCGCCCGGGCCACCTCCTCGTCGGTGAGCAGGCCACGCAGGGTCTGCGGGTCACCGGGGACGCCCATCTGGGTGCCAGGCGGCATCGGGTGCAGCCGGCCGCGGGTGAACACCGACGAGCGGGTCGTCACCGGGTGCTCGACGTCATCCCCGAGCCCGACCTCCTCGATCAGGCGCAACGCCTCGGGCCGCCGGGCCAGCACGGCCTCCGGTCCGACGTCGACGACGAGCCCGCCGGGGGCGCCGGGTACCGGGGCCCGCCGGAGCACCCCCCCGGTGCGCCCGGCCTGCTCGAGCAGGACGACGTCGCAGTCGCCGGCGCGGTCCAGGGCCCAGGCCGCGGTCAGCCCGCTGATCCCGCCACCGACGACGGCGACCCGGGGACGACGTCCGTCCACGGCGGTCACCGGCCGCCCGCAGGGCTGGCCTGGTCGGCGGCGCTGGCCTGGTCAGCGGCGCTGGCCTCGTGCACGAGGTCGACGACGCGGGCGAGCACGTCCGGGTCGGTGGTGGGGATGACCCCGTGCCCGAGGTTGAACACGTGCCCCTCGGCGGCCCGGCCGGCCTGCAGGGTGGCCAGGACTCGCGGGGCGACGGCCTCCCACGGGGCGAACACGGTGGCCGGGTCGAGGTTGCCCTGCAGCGCGTGGCCGGGGCCGACCCGGCGGGCAGCCTCGTCCAGCGGCACCCGGAAGTCGACGCCGACGACGTCCGCCCCCGCCGCGGCCATCGCCCCGAGCAGCTCACCGGTACCGACACCGAAGTGGATCCGCGGCACGCCGAGGTCGGCCACGCCGGCGAGCACCCGGGCCGACCACGGCTGGACCAGCGCGGTGTAGTCGACCAGCGACAGCGCACCGGCCCACGAGTCGAAGAGCTGGACGGCGCTGGCCCCCGCCTCGACCTGGGCGCGCAGGAACGTCGTCGTCACCTCGGTGAGCCACTCCATCAGGGCGGTCCAGGTGGCCGGGTCGCCGTACATGAGCGCCTTGGTCCGCTCGTGGTGACGGCTCGGACCGCCCTCGACGAGATAGCTGGCGAGGGTGAACGGCGCGCCGGCGAACCCGATCAGCGGAGTGGGCCCGAGCTCGGCGACGAGCATCCGGACGGCGTCGGCGACGAAGCCGACCTGGCCGGCGTCCAGCGGGGGCAGGGCCCGGACGGCGGCGGCGTCCCGGACCGGCTCGGCGACGACCGGCCCGGTGCCCGGGACGATGTCGAGGTCGACCCCTGCGGCGACGAGCGGGACGACGATGTCGGAGTAGAGGATCGCCGCGTCCACCCCGTAGCGGCGCACCGGCTGCAGGGTGATCTCGGTGACGAGCTCGGGACGCTGGCACGCCTCGAGCATCGTCGTGCCCTCTCGCACCCGGCGGTACTCCGGCAGCGAGCGACCGGCCTGGCGCATGAACCACACGGGTGTGTGCGGCACCGGCTCGCGGCGGCACGCACGCAGGAACGGGCTGTTCTGCAGGTCCTCGCGCACGTCCGGATCCTCTCAGTCGGCTCTTGGCACCCGGACGCCGGCACCGGCGCCGGCACCCGGACGCCGCGGCGCGCCGGTTCCGCTGCGGCCTCCACGGTCAGCCGACGTGGCGCACGTACCCTGCGGCCGTGGCGGTCGGTGACGTCCCCGGGCCCGCGCCGGAGGGCTTCCTGCGCGCGGTGGCCTCGTTGCGTGCCGCCCGGCTGCGCCCGGAGGTCGTGCTGACCGAGGTCCCCGGCCCCCAGCGGATCGCCCCCTACGCGGTCGCGGTCACCGCCGACGTCGTCATGGGGGGCGCCGAGCTGGCCACCGGCCGTTTCGTCCTGCTGCACGACCCGGCCGGGCAGGACGCCTGGGAAGGCACCTACCGGGCGGTGACGTTCGTGCGCGCCGAGCTGGAGCCGGAGACCGGGCTCGACCCGCTGCTCGGTCAGGTCGGCTGGGCCTGGTTGGAGGAGTCCCTCGCGCAGGCCGGCGCCGACGCCGTGGCCATCGGCGGCACGGTCACCCGGGTGCTGTCCGAGGGGTTCGCCGCGCTCGGCGACCGCCCGGCCAGCGTCGAGCTGGAGGTCCGTGCCTCGTGGACCCCGGTCGGGGACGACCTGGAGCCGCACCTGCGCGGCTGGGGGGACCTGCTGTGCACGGTCGCCGGCCTGCCGCCGCTGCCGGAGGGTGTGGCCGCCCTGCCTCGCCGGCTGCGCTGAGCGCCCGCCGGGACTGCTCGTCGCCGAACCGTCAAGGTCGGCCGCGCGCGCACCGATGAACCGGCCATGACCGCTGTCATGGAGGGTGCCGTCGCCCGCTCCGTCGTCCGGCAGGCCGGCCGGTCCACCGCACTGGTCGCGGTGCAGACCGCGGCGGCCCGGGAGACGGCCGTGCGGCTGCTGCGAGTGCTCGGTGCCAGCGACGTGGTCGCGGCCCGCACGGTCGGCGAGGCACGGCGGGCGGTGCTGCCCCGCAACCCCGACGTGGCGGTCGTCGAGGTGACTTTGCCCGACGGGTCCGGCATCGGCCTCGTCCGCGACCTGCGCAGCGCCGGCTGGCGCCGCACCGTCGTGCTGGCCAACGACATCGACCCCTACACCCTGCGGGCCGCGGTCCGTGGGGGGGTCCGCTGCCTGATGCTGACCGACGCCGTCCCGCGCCCGGAACCGGCGCAACCGGTCCCCGAGTCGGTCAGGGGTCTCTCCCAGCGGGAGATCGAGGTGCTGCAGCTCGTCGCGGACGGCCACTCCAACCGTGAGGTCGGCGAGGCCCTCGGCCTGTCCGGCCTGACGGTGAAGAGCCACTTGGCCAGGATCGCCCGCAAGCTCGGCACGGGGGACCGGGCCGAGATGACGGTCGTGGCACTGCGCGCCGGAGTGATCTCCTGACCGGGGCGCCGCCTACGGTGTTCCCATGGACCCTCGCGAGCCGCGACCGCTGACCAGCCCGCGCGGCGGCGTCCCGGAGGTGACCGACACCCCGGCCGCGCTGCAGGCGGTCGCGCAGCGGCTGGCCGCCGGCACCGGACCGGTCGCCGTCGACGCCGAGCGCGCCTCCGGCTACCGCTACGGCCAGCGGGCCTTCCTCGTCCAGCTGCACCGGGCCGGTACCGGCACCGTGCTGGTCGACCCGGTCCCGTTCGACGACCTCGCCGTGCTCGGCGAGGCTCTGGCGGACGCCGGGTGGGTGCTGCACGCGGCGTCCCAGGACCTGCCCTGCCTGGCCGAGGTTGGCCTACGACCCGGTGGCGAGCTGTTCGACACCGAGCTGGCCGCCCGGCTGGCCGGCTTCGAGAAGGTCGGGCTGGCGGCGGTGGTCGAGCGGATGCTCGGCTGGCAGCTCGCCAAGGAGCACTCCGCCGTGGACTGGTCCACCCGGCCGCTGCCGGCCGAGTGGCTCACCTACGCGGCCCTGGACGTCGACGTCCTGCTGGACCTGCGCGACGCCCTGGCCGCGGAGCTGGCCGCGCAGGGCAAGTCGGACTGGGCGGCCCAGGAGTTCGCCGCCGTCCGGGACGCCGCCCCGGCGGCCCCGCGGCTCGAGCCCTGGCGGCGCACGTCCGGCCTGCACACCGTCCGCGGACGCCGTCAGCTCGCCGTCGTCAGAGAGCTGTGGCAGGTGCGGGAGGAGATGGCCCGCCGGCGGGACCTGGCGCCGGGGCGGGTGCTGCCCGACCGGGCGATCGTGGCCGCTGCCGCGGCGATGCCGGCGTCGGTGCCCGAGCTCACCGCTCTGCCGGTGTTCTCCGGACCGGCCAACCGCAGGATCGCCACCCGCTGGTTCGCCGCCGTCGACCGGGCCCGCCGGCTCCCCGACGACCAGCTGCCCACCCCGTCGCTGGCCAGCGACGGCCCGCCTCCGGCCCGGCTGTGGAAGGACCGCAACCCGGACGCCGCAGCGCGTCTGGCCGCAGCCCGGCAGGCCGTCGCTGGGCTGTCCCGCGAGCACGCCGTCCCGGTGGAGAACCTGCTGCAGCCCGACCTGCTGCGCCGGTTGTGCTGGGACCCGCCGGACCCTGCCGAACCCCAGGACGTGGCCGACCGGCTGCGGACCGGTGGGGCGCGGCCGTGGCAGGTGTCGCTCCTGGCGGGTCCGCTCGCCGCCGCGTTGGCCGGCGAGGGCGCAGCGGTCACCTGACCGTGACCGGCGCCACCACGGCGGCCGCTACCAGCCAGCAGTTACCGGTGAGTAGCCTGAGGCGCGCACACCACCCACCGTCCCGACCGGGAGGCCCCGTGCCCCGCACCCTCCGGAACGTCGTCTTCGTCGACGGCGTCCGAACCCCCTTCGGCAAGGCCGGCGAGAAGGGCATGTACGCGCAGACCCGCGCCGACGACCTCGTCGTGGCCTGCGTGCGCGAGCTGCTGCGCCGCAACCCCGCTCTACCGCCCGAGCGTGTCGACGAGGTGGCGGTCGCGGCCACGACGCAGATCGGCGACCAGGGTCTGACGATCGGCCGGATGGTGGCCCTGCTGTCCGGCCTGCCGGCGTCCGTGCCGGGGTACGCGATCGACCGGATGTGCGCCGGTGCGATGACCGCGGTGACGACCACCGCGGCGGGGATCGCCTTCGGCTCCTACGACGTCGTGGTCGCCGGCGGGGTCGAGCACATGGGCCGGCACCCGATGGGCGAGGCGGTCGACCCGAACCCCCGGCTCGTCGCCGAGCGGCTCGTCGACCCCTCCGCGCTGTCCATGGGCGCGACGGCGGAGAACCTGCACGACCGGTTCCCGCACCTGACCAAGGAGCGCGCCGACGCCTTCGCCGTCCTCAGCCAGCAGCGGCTCGCCGCGGCCTACGCCGCAGGCAAGGTCCAGCCGGACCTCGTCCCCGTCGCCGTCCGCAGCGCCGAGCAGGGGTGGGGGCTGGCGGTGGCCGACGAGCCGCCGCGGCCGGGGACCACGGCGGACGGCCTGGCGACCCTGAAGACCCCGTTCCGCCCCCACGGCCGGGTGACCGCCGGCAACGCCGCCGGCCTCAACGACGGCGCCACGGCCTGCCTGCTCGCCAGCGCCGACGCGGCCGGTGAGCTCGGGCTCACCGCCCGGATGCGACTGGTCGACTACTCCTTCGCCGGCGTCGAGCCGGAGGTCATGGGGGTCGGACCGGTCCCGGCCACGGAGAAGCTGCTGGCCCGCACCGGCCTGGGCATCGAGGACATCGGGCTGTTCGAGATCAACGAGGCGTTCGCCGTCCAGGTACTCGCCTTCCTCGACCACTTCGGGATCGCGGACGACGACCCGCGGGTCAACCCGTGGGGCGGGGCGATCGCCGTCGGCCACCCGCTGGCCGCCTCGGGGATCCGGCTGATGAACCAGCTCGCCCGGCACTTCGAGGAGCACCCCGAGGTCCGCTACGGCCTGACGACGATGTGCATCGGCATGGGGATGGGCGGGTCCGTGCTCTGGGAGAACCCGCACCACCCGGACTACGGCACGGAGGACGACGCCCGATGAGCAGCACGACCGACGCCGCGCGCCTGCTGGCCCAGTCCGGCGACGAACGGGTCACCGAGTTCCACGTCCGGGACGTGCAGCTGCCCGGCGGCGCGACGATGGCCCTGATCACGATGGACAACGGCTTCGACCACACGAAGCCGACGACCTTCGGTCCACGGGGACTGCTCAACCTCAAGGAGGCCCTCGACGGCATCGAGGAGCGGGTCCGCGGCGGACAGGTCAGCGCGGTCGGGCTGACCGGCAAGCCGTTCGTCTTCGCCGTCGGTGCCGACCTCAAGGACGTCGGGCGGATCGCCGACCGCGACCAGGCCCTGGCCATCGCCCGGCTCGGCCACGAGCAGATGCGCCGGCTCGGCGAGCTCGGCGTCCCCTCCTTCGCCTACGTCAACGGCGTGGCGATGGGCGGCGGCCTGGAGATCGCCCTGCACTGCACCTACCGGACGATCTCCTCCGGGGTGACTGCGGTGGCGCTGCCGGAGTGCTTCCTCGGGCTGGTCCCCGGCTGGGGGGGAAGCTACCTGCTGCCCAACCTCGTCGGCCCGCAGGCCGCGCTGACCGTCATGGTCGCCAACCCGCTGAGCAACAACACGACGATGAGCGGGGTGGAGGCGGCCCGGCTCGGTATCGCCGACGCGGTCTTCGAGCCTGCGGACTTCCTCACCGAGTCGCTGCGCTGGACCGCGAGGGTGCTGGCCGGTGAGGAGCGGGTCGAGCGACCGGAGGTGGACCGGGACGAGCAGGCCTGGCAGGCCGCCGTGGACGCCGCACGCACCACCGTCGACGCCAAGGTCGCCGGGGCTGCGCCCGCGCCCTACCGGGCACTCGACCTGGTGCGCCTGGCCCGCACCGCCGACCGGGACGCCGGGTTCGCCGCGGAGGACGAGATCCTCGCCGACCTCATCCTCAGCGACGAGTTCCGCGCCAGCGTCTACGCCTTCGACCTCGTCCAGCGCCGAGCCAAGCGCCCGGCCGGGGCCCCGGACACCGGGCTCGCCCGGCCGGTGACGAAGGTGGGGATCGTCGGGGCCGGACTCATGGCCAGCCAGCTCGCGCTGCTGTTCGCCCGCCGGCTGCAGGTACCGGTCGTGATGACCGACCTCGACCAGGCCCGGGTGGACAAGGGTGTCGGTTACGTGCGCGCCGAGGTGGACAAGCTGCTGGCCCGAGGGCGGATCTCCCCGGACGCCGCGAACCGGCTACGCGCTCTGGTCACCGGCTCGACGTCCAAGGACGGGTTCGCCGACGCGGACTTCGTCATCGAGGCCGTGTTCGAGCAGATGTCCGTCAAGCAGCAGGTCCTCACGGAGGTGGAGGCGGTGGTCTCCGCCGAGTGCGTGCTGGCGACGAACACCTCCTCGCTGTCGATCACCGAGATGACCTCGCAGCTGCAGCACCCGGAGCGGGTCGTCGGCTTCCACTTCTTCAACCCGGTCGCCGTCATGCCGCTGGTGGAGATCGTCCGTGGTGAGCGCACCGACGACGCCACCCTGGCCACCGCGTTCGCGACCGCCAAGACCCTGCGCAAGACGACGATCCTCGTCACCGACTCCCCGTCGTTCGTCGTCAACCGGCTGCTCGGCCGGTTCATGGGCGAGATCGCCCGGATCGTCGACGAGGGGACGCCGATCCCGGTCGCCGACCGCTCGATGGCCGGCCTGGCCCCGATGCCCCCGTTCATGCTGCTCGGCCTCGTCGGCCCGGCGATCGCGCTGCACAACAACGAGACGCTGCACCGCGCCTTCCCGGACCGGTTCTACGTCTCGGACAACCTGCGCCGGGTCGTCGAGGCCGGTAAGCCGGGCTTCTACCGGACCGACGGGGGCCGGCCGGTGCTCGACGAGGAGGTGCTCGAGCTCGTCGAGCAGCCGGCCGAACCGGTTGTCCTCGAGCCGGCGCAGATCCGCACCCGGGTGCTGTCCGCGCTCGCCGACGAGGCCCGGCGGATGCTCGACGACGGGGTCGTCGCCGAGCCGCAGGACATCGACCTCGCCATGATCACCGGCGCCGGGTTCCAGTTCTGGAACGGCGGGCTGACCCCGCTGCTCGACCGCACCGGCGTCGCGGAGCAGGTCACCGGCCGGCGGTTCCTGCCGCGCGGGGTGGCGAGCACACCCGCCTGAGCCGGCGGTGGTGGTCCCGCGGGACCGCCGCGCCGCCTACCCTGGTGGGATGAACGGGATGGACGCGACCCACCGGCCGGCCGACCGGGACGACGTCCGGGACGACGCCCGGCCCTTGGACCTGCCCGGACTGCCCCAGACGAACCGCTACGCCGTCCCGCTGTCGGTCCTGCTGGGTGGGGCGTACGTCTCGGTGACCGACACCGTGGAGGTGCACCCGGAGCCGCCGGTCTGCATCGCCCAGCCGTTCACCGTCCCCCTCGGCCCCGACGGCGCCGGCGAGTAGCCCCCCCCCCCCCCCCCCGCCGCTCCCCCTCCCCAGGCGGCCCCGTCCCCTCTCCGCACTCTGCGGACATGACGTGGCCCCGGGGCCCCTCCGGAGCACCCTGTGCCCGCATGACGTGGGCGCTAGGGGGCCGGGGCTGTGAGGTCGGGGCTGCGAGGTCCGGGGCTGTGAGGTCGCACCACCGACCTGATGACGATTGGGTGGTCCGCGCACACGGGTGAGGTCCGTCACTCGGCCTACCGTCTGCGCTCATGACCGCACCCTCCCCGGACCCGGCCGCCGGTGTCGACCTGTCGGACCGGACCGCGCTGGTGACGGGCGCGGCCAGCGGGATCGGCGCCGCGTGCGTACGACGGCTCGCCGCGGCAGGCGCCCACGTGCTGGCCGTGGACGTCGACGCGGCCGGGCTCGAGCGGATGGCCGGTGACCTGGCGGACGTGACGCCGCTGCACTGCGACCTCAGCGACCTCGAGGCGGTCGACGGACTGCCCGCCGAGGTGGACGTGCTCGTCAACAACGCCGGCGTTCAGCACGTCGCGCCGCTCGAGGAGTTCCCGCCGGAGCGGTTCTCGTTCATCCTCCGGCTGATGCTGGAGTCCCCGTTCCGGCTGGTCCGCCGGACGCTGCCGCACATGTACGCCCGCGGCTGGGGCCGGGTGGTCAACGTCTCCAGCGCCCACGGCCTGCGGGCCAGCCCCTACAAGGCGGCCTACGTCTCGGCGAAGCACGGGCTCGAGGGGCTGAGCAAGGTGGTGGCCCTGGAGGGTGCCGTCCACGGGGTGACGAGCAACTGCGTCAACCCCGCCTACGTCCGCACCCCGCTCGTCGAGAAGCAGATCGACGACCAGGCGCGGGCACACGGCATCCCCGCCGACGAGGTCGTCGAGCGGGTCATGCTGGACCCGGTCGCGGTCAAGCGGCTGATCGAGCCGGCGGAGGTCGCGGAGCTCGTCGCGTTCCTGTGCGGGCCGGCGTCGGCGTCGGTGACCGGGGCGTCGTTCGCGATGGACGGCGGCTGGACGGCGCGGTGACCGACGGGCCTGCGCGGTCCGCGACGTCCCGGCCCCCGTCGGTCCGCGCGACCAGACACGACCGGGGAAGCACCCCGGCTGGCAGGATCTCCGCCGTGCCCACGACACTCGAGCTGCTGCGGCTGCTCGCTGATGACGCTCCCGCCGAGGCGCTCGAGGCGCAGGTCCGTGGACTCGCCGCCGACGACCCGCAGCTGGCGGCCTCCGCCCGCTCGCTGGCCCTGCGGGTACGAAGCGTGCTCGACGCCCGACGCCGCCGGGAGACCGAGCTCAGCGCCCTCGTCGACACCGCCCGGGACCTGGCGACAATGGCCGACCCGGGCGGCGTACTGGAGGCGATCGTCCGCCGGGCGCGCCTCCTGCTCAGCACCGACGTCACGTATCTCACGCTGTACGACGACGACCGCGGCGACACCTACATGCGGGCCACCGACGGCTCGGTCTCGGCGGCCTTCCAGAGCCTGCGGCTGCCGCTGGGCGCCGGCCTCGGCGGCCTCGTCGCGCAGACCCACCAGCCGTACTGGACCGCGGACTACTTCGACGACGAGCGGTTCTCGCACACCCTGGACATCGACAGCGCGGTCGGCGAGGAGGGTCTCGTCGCGATCTGCGGCGTCCCGCTGCTCGTCGAGGACGACTTCGTCGGGGTGCTGTTCGCCTCGAACCGGACCCGCCGACCGTTCACCCGCGACGAGGTGTCGTTGCTGCAGTCGCTCGCCGCGCTCGCCGCGGTGTCACTCGTGCAGACCCGGGCCGCGGCCGAGACCCGCGACGCGCTGGCCGCGCTCTCGGCAGCCCACGAGACGGTGCGGCGCCAGGCCGCGGCGACCGAGCGCGCGGCGGCCGCGCACGACCGGTTCGCCCAGGTCGTGCTCGGCGGCGGCGGCGTGCACGACATCGTGTCTGCCGTCGCCGAGCTGCTCGGCGGCTGGGTCGTCGCCCTGGACCCCGACGGGCGGCGGACCGCTCAGTCCGGCCCGGCGCCGTCCCTCGCCGAGGGCGCTGGAGTCGACCCGCTCGCCGACACCCTCGCCGTCCGGACGTCGGACACCTCCGGCCGGCTGGCGTCCGCCGGCGGCACCTGGGCGGCGGCAGTGACCGCCGCCGGCGAGCGGATGGGCACCCTGGTCCTGGGCGGGCGGGGCGACCTGGACGCCGGGGACCAGCGCACCCTGGAGCGGGCCGCAGTCGTCACTGCGCTCGTCCTGCTGTTTCGCCGCCAGGCCGCCGAGGCCGAGCAGCGGGTCCGCACCGACCTGCTCACCGACCTGCTCGCCGGCCACGAACGCCGGTCCGGGGAAGTGGACTCGCTGGTGGCTCGTGGCCGGCTGCTCGGTCTCGACCTGCGCAACCCGCACGTCGTCGCGGTCTGCCGCGGCCCCGCCGGCTACCCGCGCCGCAGCCTGCTGCTCGCCGCGACGGCCGCCGCCAGTGGCACCTCCGCCGTCCTCGTCGGCGAGCAGGGTCACGACGTCGTCGTCCTCGTGCCCGGCGAGGACGCCTCCGCCACCGCGCGCACGCTGGCGACCCGCCTCGCCCGCACCGCCGAGGTGACCGTCGGCGCCGCCGGCCCCGTCGTCCCCGTCGACGGGCTGGTCGCGGCGCACGCCGAGGCCGTGCGGACCGTCAACACGCTCGTCGCGCTCGGCACGCCGGGCCGCGGGGCGGCCGCGGCGGACCTCGGCTTCGCCGGTCTGGTGGTCGGCGGCGCCGCGGACGTGGGGCGCTACGTCGCCGGGGTGCTCGGTCCCCTGCTGGACTACGACGCCCGGCGCGGCAGCGACCTCGTCGGCACGCTGGAGGCGTACTTCGCCGCCGGGGCGAGCCCCAGCCGGGCGGCGGCCGGGCTGCACGTCCACGTCAACACGGTGGCCCAGCGGCTGGAGCGGGTCGCCCGCCTGCTCGGCGCGGACTGGGCGGAGCCGGCCCGGGCCCTGGAGCTGCAGCTGGCTCTGCGGCTGCACCGGCTCCGCTCGGCCGGCTGAGCAAGCCGCCGGGTCAGTCCGTCGCGGCCAGCGCGCGGGTCACCTCACCGGCGACCGCCGCCGCGCCGTGCGGGGAGAGCAGCAGGGTGTAGTGGTTGGTGTCCTCGACCTTGCGCACGCGCACCCGGTCCGGCAGGTCCGCGGCGGCGAGGCGCTGCTCGTCGTAGAGGCCCTGCGGCTCGTCGAGCAGGCCGCGCGGCGCCCACAGCAGGGTCGTGGGCACGTCGGTGGTCCGCACCGCCGCGAGCACCTCCTCGCCGGCGACGAGGTCCGCCCCGTCCGCGCGTACGGAGTCCAGCACGCAGGAGGAGCGCAGCGCCCCGCCGTCCTCGACGAGGTCGTGCTCGACGTACCCGACGAGGTCCGGCTCGGCGGGGGTGCCGAAGACCGGGCCGAGAGCGGGGTGCTCCCGCCAGAAGTCGAGGTGCTCCGCACGCGTGGACCAGCGCATCGCGAGCCGCCGCATGGCAGGACCGATGACGGCCTCGAGTACCGCGTCGACGTCGACGCCGGCCGGCGCCGGGAACCCCACGCCACCGTCGACGAGGACGGCCGCGTGGACCCGTTCCGGGTGCCGGGCCGCGAGCAGGGCGGTGACGAACGCGCCCATCGAGTGGCCGGCGAGGACGGCGGCGTCGAGGCCGACGTGGTCCAGCACGGCCACGACGTCCTGGGCGTGCGTGGCCAGCCCGGCGCTGGTCGGCAGGCCTCGGCTGCACGCCCGCCCCCGCAGGTCGACGGCGAGCAGCCGGGCGGTGCCGTCGAGCTCCCGGGCTACCGCCGTCCAGGACAGGGCGTTCGCGGTGATCCCGTGCAGCGCCAGCACGACCGGACGGTCGGGCCCGGACCCGGGGGTGAGGTCGTGGACGGCGAGCTCGCCGCCGGCGACGGGGACGTGCAGCATGCGGTCGGTGTCGGTCACGGGGGTTCCTCCGCTCGGATGGTGGCGCCGGCGTCCTCGGCGCCTCGGTCGGTCAGTGCTCGCCGTCGACCTCCGGCGCGGCCCGGCGCCGTCCGCGGGCCAGGCCGACGAGGCCCCCGGGGGCGAAGAACACCACGAGCACGAACAGGCTGCCCAGAATGAACAGCGGCTCGGACAACGGCACCCGCAACCAGTCCGGCAGGCCGCGGACGACGTCCGAGGACGCCAGCTGGAGCAGCCGGTTGTCCAGATAGGTGTACAGCATCCCGCCGATCACAGCGCCCCACTTGGAGCCCGCCCCACCGAGCACCACCATGACGAGCAGGCCCAGGGTGAACTCGGACGTCGTGATGTGCGGGGTGGAGCCGCCGACGACGAGCAGGTGCACCACCCCGCCCAGGGTGCCGAAGAACCCGCCGACCGCGACCGCGAGCAGCTTGGCCCGGTACGTGGAGACCCCGAGGACGGCGAGCCGGTCCTCGTTCTCCCGCACCGCAGCCCAGGCGTGCCCCGCCCGGCTGCGGCCCAGCCAGGTGACCGCGGCCCACGTCGCGGCGAGGAAGGCCAGTGCCAGCCAGTACCGGTAGGGGGCGTTGGCGACGCCGGTGAGCAGGTCCGGCACCCGGTCCCGGGTCAGCGGCAGCCCCTCCTCCCCGCCGGTCACCCCACCGGGGTTGCGCAGGACGAGGATCGACCCGGCCTGGGCGAACGCGAGGGTCACCATCGCGAACGCGATGCCGGTGACCCGCAGTGCGACGGCGCCGACGACGACCGGCAGCACGACCCCGACGAGCACGGCGAGCCCGACCGCGGTGAGCAGCCCGACGTCGAGGTGCCGCAGGGCCATGGCCGTCGTGTACGAGCCGGCAGTGACGAAGAGCGCGTGGCCGAAGCTCAGCAGACCCGCCCGGCCGAACAGCACGTCGTAGGACAGGGCGATGCCGCCGAACACCAGCATCAGTGCCAGCAGCTGCATCGACCCCGGGGAGTTGATCCGACCGGACAGCAGTCCGGGCAGCGGCAGCCACACGTACGGCAGGACGGCGAGCAGCACGAGCAGGGCCAGCGGCACCGCCGTCCCCGCCCATCGGTGAAGGACCCCGGCCCGACCGGCGTCCGCGGTCGGTCCGCTCGCCTGCCCGGGACGGGTCACTCGGTCGACGAGGGTCCTCACGCGGTCCTCCCGGAGAGTCCCTGCGGCCGGGCCAGCAGGACCAGCGCCAGCAGCAGGACGACGGACAGGTCGCCGACCCCGGAGGCGGCGTAGTAGTTCGCCAGCTGCTGGACGAGCCCGACCACGACCGCGGAGACCGCGGTGCCGGTGATGGAGCCGAGTCCGCCGATGACGACGACGATGAAGGCGAAGATCAGCAGCGAGGTGCCCTGGCCGGGGGACACGCTGCCGAGGTACACCGAGCCGAGCGCGCCGCCCAGCGCGGCGACGCCGCCGCCGACCGCGAAGACGAGGGTGAACGTGCGCCGCACGTCGATGCCGAGCGCCTCCACCATGCTGCGGTTCTCCACCCCGGCCCGGATGACCAGGCCGAGCCGGGTGAAGCGCAGCATGGCGAGCAGCCCGACGAGGACGGCGACGGCCGCCCCCATGAGCAGGAACCGGTCGTTCGGCACGCTCGCCCCGGCGACCTGCGTCGTCCCGGCGGTCCACCCGGGCCGCGGGTAGGTGATCGGGTCGGCGCCGAAGATGCCCTGCAGCAGCGCGACGGCGGCCAGCGACAGGCCGACCGTGACGAGCACCTGCTCGATGTGCCGTCGGTACAGCGGTCGGATGACGGTGAGCTCGACGAGTGCGGCGAGCACGGCCCCCACGGCGACGCCGAAGGCGACCGCGACGACGAAGCCAGCACCGTCGGGTCCGGCGCCGGGCAGGTTCTCGGTGGCCCACCAGGTCCCGTAGGCGCCGGCGGACAGGAACGCCCCGTGGGCGAAGTTCAGCACGCCCATCAGTCCGTAGATGAGGCTGAGGCCCGAGGCCACGAGGAAGTACAGGGCCCCCAGGCCCAGCCCGGTGGCGACCAGCAGGAGGAAGGTGCTCATCGCCCGGCCTCCTCGCGGTGGCTGCGCGGCGCGACGCCGAGCAGCTCCTTGGTCCGGTCGGCGTCCGACAGCAGCTGGTCCGCCGGGCCGCTGTGGACGACGCGTCCCCCGTCCACCACGACGACGTCGCGGACGAGGCGACGGACGACGGTGAGGTTCTGCTCGACGAGCAGCACGGTGGTGGCCTCGGCGACCCGGGCCAGCACCTGCGTCACCTCGGTGACGAGCCGCGGTGCCAGCCCCTTGGTGGGTTCGTCGACGAGCAGCAGCCGCGGCGTGGCCAGCAGCACGCGGGCGAGGGCGACCATCTGCTGCTGCCCACCGGAGAGCGTGCCGGCCTTCTGCCGGCGCCGGGTGCGCAGCTCGGGGAATAGCTCGTCGACGAGGCCGTGGTCCGGTTCACCGCCGTGGGCCCGGGCCATCGGCTCGGCGAGCCGCAGGTTCTCCTCGACGGTGAGACCGGCGAACACCTCCCGGTCCTCCGGGACGTAGCCCACGCCGCTGCGGACGACAGCCGGCGTCGACGTCGAGCTGATGTCCGCTCCGTCGAAGGTGATCCGGCCGGTCCGGGGCACGAGGCCGAGCACCGCCTTGAGCGTCGTCGTCTTGCCGACGCCGTTGCGACCGAGCAGGCCGGTGACGCCGCCTCGGGCGACGGACAGGTCGACTCCCTGCAGCACGTGGGAGCGGCCGAGGTACACGTGCACGTCCTGCAGGGTGAGCACGGGGTCGCTCACAGCTCCTCCCCCAGGTAGGCCTGCTGGACGGCGGGGTCGGCGGTGACCTGGGCGGGCGTGCCGACGGCGAGCAGCGCGCCGTGGTGGAGCACGGCGACCCGGTCGGCGAGCCCGAGGACGACGTCCATGTGGTGCTCGACCATGCACACGCTGACGCCGTCGTCGCGCAGGCCACCGACGAGGTCGACGAGGCCCGGCACGTCCTCGACGGAGACACCGGCCATCGGCTCGTCGAGCAGCAGCACGTGCGGGCGGCGGGCCAGCGCGACCGCGATCTCGAGCTTGCGCCGGTCGCCGTGGGACAGGACGCCGGCGCTGCGGTCGGCGCGGTGGGCCATCCCGACCCGGTCGAGCAGCTCGAGGGCCTCCGCCAGATCGGCGGCGGACACGGCTCGCCGGAACGGACTGAGTGCGCCGGGGTGCCGGCTCTGCACCGCGAGCCGGACGTTCTCCACCGCGGTCAGCCCGTCGAACAGGCTGGACGTCTGGAAGGTGCGACCGAGGCCGAGCCGGGCCCGTGCCGCCGGCGACAGCCGCGTCACGTCCTGCCCGGCGAGCTCGACCCGGCCGGTCGTGGGCCGGGTGACGCCGGAGAACAGGTGCAGCAGCGTCGACTTGCCGGCCCCGTTCGGGCCGATGACGGCGAGCAGCTCGCCGGTGTGCAGGGCAAGGGTGATGTCCTCGAGGATCTGCGCGCCGCCCACGGTCCAGCCCAGACCGTGGGCGGCGAGTGCGGTCCCGGTGGCGACTGCGGTCACTGGGTCACCGGGGGCGCGACGTCCTCGGGGGCCAGGGTGTCGACCAGCTCGGGGACGAACTCCTCACCGTCCACGACGAGGTTCGCGGTGAACATCGGCTGCAGCAGCGCGTGGTCCTCGGGGCGGATGGTCATCGCGCCCTTGGGGCCCTCGAACTCCCAGCCCTCGAGGGCCGCGACCATCGCGTCGACGTCGTCGCCGCCCTCGCTGAGCGCGTGCACGATCATCTGGGCGGCGGTGAAGCCGTCGGTGGTGAACAGGTCCACCTCCATGCCCTGCTCCTCGAGCCCCGTGGCCAGCGCCTGGTAGGCCTCGTTGTCGTTCGCGCCCTCGAAGAAGTGGGACAGGAACTGGATCCGCTCGGCGACCGGGCCGAACACCGGGTGGGTGGCCTTGATGTCCAGCCCGGTGACGACGGCACTGGCGTCGAAGGCGCCCTGCTGCTCCAGCGACTGCCACATCTGGGTGGCGTTGGTGCCCGCCCAGGCGACGAACAGCAGGTCGGGCGCGGCGTCGGCGGCCTGCCGGGCGAACGGGGTGAGGTCGGTGGCACCGGACGGCACGAGCAGCGGGGTAACCTCGGCGCCCTCGGCTCCCAGGACGGCCTCGACGGCGGCGGCGTTGGCCTGGCCGAAGGCGCTGTCCTGGGCGAACACCATGACGGACTGCCCCTCGGGGTCGCCGAGGAACGAGGCGGCGGTGAGGATGTCCTGGTAGGTCTGGCGTCCGGAACGGAACGTGTAGTCGTTGACGCCGGTGACGGCGTCCACAGCGGCCGGGCCGGAGATGAACAGCACCTGGTTCTCCTCGGCCAGCGGGGCGACCTGGAGCGCGACCCCGGAGGCTGTGGACCCGGCGAGCACCTGGTAGCCCTGGCCGATGAGGTCGGTGGCGGCGGCGACGGCCTTCGCCGGGTCGCCGGCGTCGTCGACCTCGGTGACCTCGACCGGGCGGCCGTCGATCTCGCCGGTGCCGTCGGTGGCGTAGTCGAGCCCGGCCTCGAAGCCGGCCATGTACTGCTCGCCGTAGCTGGCCAGCGGGCCGGTCTGGGAGTGCACGATGCCGACCTGGAACGGCTCGGACGACGCGGCGTCCTGCGTCTGCTCCCCTCCGCCCGTGGTCTCCTCCTCCGCCGGGGCGGCCCCGGGCTCACCCGGGGAGCCGCAGGCTCCCAGCACGAGGGCGAGGGACGCCGCGGTGGCGCCGCGGGCGAGGAGCGAGGGACGTCGGACGCGTCGCATGTGGGCCTCCATGACCTGGTGGTGCGGCTCACGACCCGTGCGGGTCGGTGTGACGCTGGACACTACGCAGGGTGCCGGAGGGTCCCTATGGCGCCGTCCCACACAGTCAGCCACCAGGTGGTGGCCTGGCTCCCCACCGCGACCAGGCGCTGCAGGGAAGGCTCGACGTCCGCCGGACTGGCGAGGCCGGCCCCGTCGGGCCGCCGTACCGTGGGCGCATGGACGCGCCGGCCCCGCGGCCCGGGGACCCGGACCCCGGGCTGCTGCGCCGAGCGGTCCTGGCGGTGTCCGTCCTGGACGACGTGGACCTCGAGCCGCGGGAGGGCGGGGTGCACCTGCCGGGACGCCTGCCGGTGCTGGTCCGCTGGACGGAGCTGGCAGACGTCGTCGCCGGTGCCGACCTGACCGGGGAGGCGGCGCGCCGGCGGATCAGCGTCCTGCTGCGACTGCGCCGGTTCGTCGGCGAGCTCGGCAGCCGGGCGCCGGCGGTGCTGGAGCAGTCGGCGCGGGCCCTGGCCCTGCCCGAGGGGCACCTCGACGACCTCGGCCCGGGCTGGGTCCGGGAGACGGTCCTCGGCGGGGACGTGCGCCTCGGCGTCGGCGTCGTCGGCCTGCTCGGCGACGACGAGGAGATCGTCCCGCTGCACCGCAGCGTCGCCGCTGCCGCGGGGACGGACGCCCGGCAGTGGTGGCGCCGGCTGCGCGGTCACGCCGAGGCGATGGGCGCGCTGGCCGCGCACCGGCTCGCCCGCGACGAGGGCGCCGGCCGGCACAGCGTGCTGCGGCCGGTCGGCGGCTGCGACGTCCCGACGCTGCTCTCATCGTCAGCGCTGCGCGGGTACCTGGCCGCTGGCGACGGGTCGGGGATGCGCGCGCTCGCGGTGCCGATGCGCAGCCGCGGCTGGTACGACCTGGCCCGCATCGATCCCGCGTTCGTCGCCGCCGCGTGGTCGGCGACACCGGAGGTCGGGCGCGGCTACCCGCGCCCGCTGCTCGTCACCGCCGACGAGGTGCGGATGGCCGTCCCCCGGGGTGACCCGGTGGCCCAGTCGCTGGCGGACCCCGTCACCGACGGCCCCGCCCTGCGCGACGTCCGCTACCACTCCTCCTGAACCTCGCCGATCAACCCCTTCGTGATCATGCAATCCCGCCACCCCGCAAGCGCCCCCACGCGCCCACACAGTGCTGGACTCGGCCCAGCTGGTCCCGCGTGGCGCGCCACGAACCCAGGCATTCTGCGGACCGGGGTGGCGGCATTGCATGAACGCCTCACGGCCGCTCGCGGCCGCCCCGAAAGACGAAAGCAGGCCTTGGTGGCCATGGCAGCCCACGTCGGGTCGGGCGCCTCCACCACAGAATGCTGCGTTTGGCGCAGCTTGGCCGGCGTGTCCCGCCACCAAGCCAGCATCCTGCGAGCCGACGGTGGCCGGTGGGTGGCGGGACTGCATGATCACGGACGGGGGCCGGACGGATCACGCGTAACGGGGGTGGCGGGACTGCATGATCACGGGTGGGTCGTGCGGGGTGGCGGAACTGCATGATCACGAAAAAGGGGGCGGTCGACGAATCACTGAGGCAAAGCGGTGGCCCGGGGCCGTCAATGCGTCAGTGGGACGACGAGAGGGTCAGTGGGACGACGGGAGGGTGGTATCGCTGCCGGCCGCGGTGTCGGCACTGACCCGGGCGGCGACGTCGAGGGCGACCTGCCGGGCGGTGAGGCCGACCTCGGCGAGCACCTCCGACCGGCTGGCATGGCCGATGAACCTGCACGGCACCCCGGCCTCGTGCACGGGCACGGCGCAGCCGGCGTCGGTGAGGGTCTGCACCAGCCGAGCCCCCACGGCCCCGACGCGCACGCCGTCCTCGAGGACGACGACGAGCCGGTGCCGTCGCGCGAGGGCGACAAGCTCCTCGGGGACCGGGAGCACCCAGCGGGGGTCGACGACGGTGGCCGTGATCCCCTGGTCCCGCAGCCGCTCGCGGACCTCCAGGCCGGTACCGGCCAGCACGCCGACAGCCACGACGAGCACGTCGGCGTCCAGGGTCTGGGGCCCTGCAGCCGGGGCGCCGTCGCTGTCCCCACCGCCGACCGCGAACTCGGGTCGGGCCAGGACGTCGACCGCCCCCATGCGTTCGACGGCGGGGATGTCGTCGGGCACCACGCCCTTGGAGAACCGGACGACGCTGGGGGCGTCGGCGATGTCGACGGCCTCCCGCAGCGCCTCCCGCAGGGAGGCAGCGTCCCGGGGGGCGGCCAGGTGCAGGCCCGGGACCAGCTGGAGCAGCGCGAGATCCCACATCCCGTGGTGGCTGGCACCGTCGTCACCGGTGATGCCGGCCCGGTCGAGGACGAAGGTGACGCCGGCACCGTGCAGCGCGACGTCCATGAGGACCTGGTCGAACGCCCGGTTGAGGAACGTCGAGTAGACCGCCACGACCGGGTGCAGGCCGGCGTAGGCCATGCCCGCTGCGCTGGTGACCGCGTGCTGCTCGGCGATGCCGACATCGAACACCCGGTCGGGGAACTCCGCGGCGAACCGGTCCAGGCCGGTCGGGATGAGCATGGCCGCAGTGATCGCGACGACGTCCGACCTGCGGCGGGCGATCTGGACGATCTCGTCGGCGAACACCGACGTCCAGGACCCGCCGGGCACGGTGAGGGGCTGCCCGGTCTCCGGGTCGATGATCCCGACGGCGTGGAACCGGTCGGCCTCGTCGGCCTCGGCCGCGGAGAAGCCTTGGCCCTTGCGGGTGATGGCGTGCACGATGACCGGGCCGCCGAACGCCTTGGCGCGGCGCAGGGCGTGCTCGACCGCCTCGACGTCGTGGCCGTCGACCGGCCCCACGTACTTGAGGCCGAGGTCCTCGAACAGGCCCTGCGGGGCGACGATGTCCTTGAGGCCCTTCTTCACCCCGTGCAGGGTCTCGTAAGCGAGCCGGCCCGGGGCGCCACCGCGCTGCAGCGCCCCCTTGCCCCACTCGAGGAACCGCTCGTACCCCTTCGTGGTCCGCAGCGTGGCGAGATGGTGCGCGAGCCCGCCGATGGTCGGGGCGTAGGAGCGCTCGTTGTCGTTGACGACGATGACAAGTCGACGGTCCTGGCCGGTGGCGATGTTGTTGAGCGCCTCCCACGCCATCCCGCCGGTCAACGCCCCGTCGCCGATGACGGCGACGACGAACCGCTCGGACTCCCCCCGCAGCTGGCGGGCCTTGGCGATGCCGTCGGCCCACGACAGCGACGTGGAGGCGTGGGAGTTCTCCACGACGTCGTGCTCGCTCTCCGCGCGGCTGGGGTAGCCGGACAGGCCGCCCTTCTGGCGCAGCCGGGCGAAGTCCTGACGTCCGGTGAGCAGCTTGTGCACGTAGGCCTGGTGCCCGGTGTCGAAGACGAAGGTGTCGCGCGGTGAGTCGAACACCCGGTGCAGCGCGATGGTCAGCTCGACGACTCCAAGGTTCGGCCCGAGGTGGCCGCCGGTGCGGGACACGGCCTGGATGAGGAAGGAGCGGATCTCCCGTGCGAGCCGCTCGAGCTGCACTGGAGTCATCCCGCGCAGGTCCCGGGGGGAACGCACGGTCTCGAGCAAGGTGGGCACGGGTGGGGCTCCTCGGCAGGCGGCGGTGTCCGCCGACGAGTCTAGGTCCGGACGTCGCGGCCCGCCGGTCCAGGTCGGACGCTCTGGCCCGCCGGTCGAGGTCCGGACGTCGCGGCCCGCCGGACGAGCGCCGCGCCACCGTCCAGCAGGGCCGGTCACAGCCGGGGGACGAAGCGCTGCCCGCGCAGGGCCGTCTCGACGAGCTCGACGCCGCGGCGGGCGGCCAGCAGGCGCGCCTGCTCGACGTCCAGCACCTCGAGCACCTCGGCCATCGCCCCGGGCGGCAGGACGTCACCGAGTCGCTCGCGGGCCGTGGCGCGCGCCCGGCGCTGGGCCTCCAGCCCGGCCTCGACGTGGTGGGCGGCCAGGCGGGCCAGCGCGACGGGGTGCCGAGCCAGCACCGGGTGGCCCCGGTAGTCCGCCGGGCACAGGTCGAGCAGCCAGCCGACGGCGCGGGACCGCCACTCGTCGGCGTCCGGCGGGGGGACGCCCCGGGGCCAGCCGGGAGGGGTGTTCAGGCGCACCCCTACATAGTGGGGTCCGGTGCCGACAGCACGGTGCCATCTCGGTCGACCGTCACCTCCACCGGTCGTCCCCCGACCTGCAGGCCGCTGACCCGGGCCGCGCCGACCGGAGACGGCGCCAGCGGACGGACGTCGAGCGAACCCGCGGGCACGTCGGGGCGCAGGCCGGTGACGGCAGCGAGCGTGACGACGGCGGCGGCGGCCGACCACGCCTGCGGGCGGCAGGCTGCCGGATACGGGACCGGCGCGGGGACGTCCTCCCGCGCGTCCCCGCCGTACAGCTCCGGCAGACGGCCGTCGAACGCGTCGGCAGCAGCAAGCAGTCCCTGGACGAGCGAGCCGGCCGCAGCGTGGAAGCCGCCACGGGCAAGTCCGGAGAGCGCGATGGCCGTGTCGTGCGGCCACACCGAGCCGCCGTGGTAGCTCAGGGGGGCGTAGCCCGTAGCGGTGGACGACATGGTCCGCAGCCCGAAGCCGGAGTCCATGTCCCGTCCAGCCAGCCGCGCGGCGACCTGGGCCTCCTCGTCCCGGGACAGCAGGCCGGTGCCGAGCAGGTGCCCGATGTTGCTGGTGAGAGAGTCGACGGGTCGCTTCGAGCTGTCCAGGGCAATAGCGGGATAGGCCCCTTCGGCGTCCTCCACCCAGAACCGCCTGCGGAACCGCTCCGCCAGTTCGGCTGCCCACTCCCGCCACCGGTCTGCCCCCGGCCGCCCGAACGCCTCCAGCACAGCGGCCCCGCCGAGCGCCGCCTCGTGCGCATACCCCTGCACCTCGCACAGCGCGATCGGCGCCTCGGCCAGACCTCCCGTGTGCCACTGCACGGAGTCACCGGAGTCCTTCCACCCCTGGTTGCTCAGGCCCCGACCACTGCTGTCCACGTACTCCAGGAAACCGTCGCCGTCGGAGTCGCCGTGCAGCGTAGTCCAGTCCAGGGCCGCCTCCAGATGGGGCAGGAGCATCTCGACCTCTTCCGCCGGCAGGCCCCACCGCCACGCGTCGTGCAAGAGGCACACCCACAGAGACGTCGCGTCGACGGTGCCGTAGTACACCGGCGGCAGGTGCAGCCCGCCGGCCAGCCCCCCTGACAGGTCGAGAGCATCTCGGCGCAGCTCGTGCAGGATCTTGCCGGGCTCCTCGGCAGACCCGGTGTCGACGCCGCGGCCCTGCCGGGCCGCCAGGACCCGCAACGTCGACCCGGCTAGCGACGTGCCCAGAGGCAGCAGCATGCGAGCCGCCCACAACGAGTCCCGCCCGAACAGTGTGAGGAACCACGGCGCACCCGCTGCGACGAAAACGTCATCGGGCAACTCCGGCGTGACCAACCGCAGGGCCGACAGGTCGCCGAGCGCGCGGCGCACCCACCGCTCCAGACGGCGGTCATCGGCCGTGACCTCGATCCGCCAGGCGTCGGTGCCCGCGTCGGCCGGTGCGACCACCACCTGGCGAGAGTCGTGCGAGCGTGCCTGCCACTCCAGCTCCACCGAGCCACGCGGAGCGAGGCTGACCAGCCACCGGAGACTCAGCCCCACGTCTGTCCGGTCGACCTCGGCGTCGGGCGCCTCCACCTGCACGGTCGTCGACCCGTCGGACCAGCCGGGTGCCCCCTGAGCCGTGGGCGTGATCGGCCGACTCGGCAGCCCCGTCTTGACGCGTTCCATCGGCGCCAGGTCGCACGCCAGCTCGACGACCACCTCGGTCGTCACCGGCCGGGACGCGGTGGAGGTCACCACGATGGTCTCCACGCCCACTCCGGGGCGTACCCGCCGCCGCGTCTCCACGCGCACCGTCGGGTCGGCAGTGGCGTCCCCCAGCTCGCGGGCGTAGGCGATGACCCGCACCTCGTCGGAGTCGGCCGGGGCCACCAGCGCCGGAGAGGGCTCACGTCCACCGACGGTAAGCCGGGCCGTGGAGAGCACCCTCGTGTCCCCGTGCCAGAGGCCCTGCGCACCAACCGCGCGGGTCTGGCCGTCATGGCCCGACCACCACTGGGTCGGGGCAGCCAGACACGTCACCAGATCGTTGAGCCACGGCTGCAATGGCACCACGTCGGCGGACGAGACCGAAGCGGTGACCGGGGTGGCCTCGGCGCTGTCAGGCACATCTCCTCCAGGAGTCGATGACAAGTGGGCACGTCACTCGACGAAGGGGTCTTGACAGGTCACGCACCCGCGGCCACAGTGTGGGCCTTCCAGTTTGATCGTTCAAGCCCTTGGTCGACGCCGACATTGAACGATCCAGCAGAGGCGAGGAGACATGGCACGACCCACGCTGGAGATGGTCGCACGCGCCGCCGGCGTGTCACGCCAGACGGTGAGCAACGTTCTCAACTCGCCGGACCGAGTGCGGCCTGCCACCCGAGCCCGGGTGCATGCCGTTATCTCCGACCTGGGCTACCGTCCGTCCCGAGCGGCGCAGCAGCTGCGCACGCAGCGCTCGCGGACCCTCGCGATGCGGATGGAGCCGCACCGAGACGGCGTTAACGGCGTCGTCCTCGATCGCTTTCTGCACGCCTTCGTCGAAGGCGCGCAGCGCGCGGGATACCGCGTGCTGCTCTATACCGCGGACGACGACCACCAGGAGATCCAGACCTTCGGGGACCTCGTGTCCACGAGCGACATCGACGGCATCGTGCTCACCAGTACCCACCACGGCGACCCACGGACGGCGTGGCTAAGCGAACATGGAATCCCCTTCTCCACCTTTGGACGGCCGTGGGGCGCCCCGCCTGCCCCGCACTCCTGGGTGGATATCGACGGAGCCGCTGGAACCCGCCACGCGGTCACGCAGCTAACGGCACGCGGCCACCGGCGAATCGCCTTTCTCGGCTGGCCCACGGGATCCGGCGTCGGAGATGACCGGCGCGACGGCTGGCGCCTAGGGCTCGCGGACGCCAGTCTCCCAGCGGCCGCGGAGCTGGACGTCATGGTTGACGACGGCATCCTGCAGGGGGCAGAAGCCACTGAGCGGCTTCTGAACCTGCCCGACGCGCCGAGCGCAGTGGTGTGCGCGAGCGACTCCCTCGCTCTCGGGGCGCTGCTGGCGCTCGACCGTTCCGGCAGTGAGCGCCGTCTCGCCGTCGTCGGCTTCGACGACACCCCGGCAGCGGCCGCCGTGGACCTCACCAGCATCGCTCAGCCCCTCACCCAGGCCGCCCAGGCCTGCTTGGACCAGGTCCTCACCAGCATCCATGAACCAAACGCACCGTCCGTTCACGTCCTGCTCGAGCCGTCACTCGTCGAGCGCGGCAGCACCACCGTCTGAGTTCACCCGTACGGAGCAAGCACCACCGCACAAGGAGGAAGCATGACCCGCCGCCCTACTGTCGCCCTCGTCGCGTGCCTGACTGCCGTGAGCCTCGCCGCCTGCGGTGGGAGCGGCTTCGAGGAGGAGCCCACCGTTGACAGCACCGGCGGCGGCGACGCCGCCGACGCCGACACGGCTTCCCTGCGGATGCTCATTGGCTCGTCCGGTCCAGCCGAGACCGAGGCCGTCACGGCCGCCGCAGCGGCCTTCGCCGAGGACTCCGGTCACCAGGTCGAGGTTGTCGCGGCCACTGACCTGGCTCAGGAGCTGAGCCAGGGCTTCGCCGCAGGGGACCCTCCGGACGTCTTCTATGTGGGGTCGGACCAACTGGCCGGCTACGCCGACAATGGCTCGCTCCTGCCGTACGCCGCCGATCTCGAGAACGCCTCCGACTTCTACCCCAACCTGGTCGATGCTTTTACTTACGAAGGCCAGTTCTACTGCGCCCCTAAGGACTTCTCGACGCTTGGCCTCATCATCAACACGGAGGCGTGGGAAGCCGCCGGGCTCACCGAGGACGACGTGCCGACCACGTGGGAAGAGCTGCGGACCGTCGCGGCCACACTGACGACCGGCGACCAGGTCGGGCTCGTCACCAGCTCGGAGTACCAACGGCTAGGGGCGTTCATGGAGCAGGCCGGCGGAGGCTTAGTCACCGAAGGCGAGGCCACGGCCGACTCCCCCGAGAACCTCGAGGCCCTCACCTTCGTGAAGGACATGCTCGCCGAAGGTTCGATGGCGTTCACTGGCGAGGTCGGAGCCGGTTGGGGAGGTGAGGCCTTCGGCACGGGCAGAGCAGCCATGACGATCGAAGGGAACTGGATCGCCGGGGCCATGAACAACGATTACCCGGACGTGGATTACCTCGTGGCTCCGCTCCCCGAGGGCCCGGCAGGTGCTGGCACCCTGTCGTTCACGAACTGCTGGGGCATCGCTGCGGACAGCGAGAGCCCTGAGGCCGCCGCAGACCTCGTTGCCTTCCTCACGCAACCCGAGCAGCAGATGGAGTTCGCGCGGGCATTCGGTGTAATGCCGTCGGTGCAGTCAGCAGAGGAAGCCTTCCGCGACGAGTTTCCGCAGTTCGAAGCCTTCATTGAGCAGGCAGACGTCGCCACGACGCCGCCGAACGCCGCCGGCGTGAGCGACGTCATCGCCGACCTCAACGCACAGCTGGAGTCGCTGGAGAGCGCCGACCCGGCGGCCATCCTGTCCAGCACCCAAGCCAACCTCGAGGCTGTGCTGGGGGCACAGTGATGCCAGTGGCATCCCAACGGTCTCGCGGCTCCTCCATGAGGAGCCGCGAGACCGCGGCGGGATGGTTGTTCACAGCACCCGCCCTGATAATCCTTGGCCTCTTCCTCGTCATTCCGGTGCTGATGGCCCTCTGGGTCAGCGTCTCCGACTGGGACGGCCGGGGCAGTCCCCTGGCTGGCGACGTCTCTTTCGTCGGAGCCGACAACTACGAGGCGCTCCTAACGGGGGGCGGGCTCACCACCCGAGACTTCGGTACCTCACTGCGTAACAACCTCTGGTACGTGGTACTCGTCGTACCACTTCAGACGGTGGTGTCGTTGACCCTGGCCATGCTGGTGGGTCGTCGGGCGATCCGTGGCCGCGGGCTTTTCCGCACCGCCTTCTACTTTCCGTCGGTAACCAGCTCAGTAGCGATCACCGTCGTTTTCCTCTTCCTGTTCAGTTCTACGGGCGCGGTCAACAAACTGCTCTCGTTCCTAAGTATTGAGGGGCCGAACTGGTTCAACGATCCCCGTGGTGTGCTGCACATCGCGCTCGCAGGTATGGGCGTCGACTCAGCGCCGGCGGCCCTCACGACCGGCGGCCTGCTCGGCGTCACATGGTGGGAGTGGTTGGCCGGGCCCAGTGTCGCCATGGTCACCCTCATTACCATGGCGATTTTCACGACGTCCGGAACGTTCATGCTGTTGTTCATCGCCGCCCTGCAGAACATCCCGGCCGAGTTGGAGGAAGCGGCCATGGTCGACGGCGCAACGAGTCGCCAGCGGTTCTTCCGGGTGACACTGCCTCAGCTAAGACCAACGCTCTTCACCGTCATCACGCTTGGGCTCATCGGCACCTGGCAGGTCTTCGACCAGATCTACGTCGGCACGGACGGTGGTCCGGCGAAGACGACCGTAACTCCCGCCTACCTGTCGTACACGGCGTCGTTCGGCAGTCAGCGCTGGGGGGAGGGAGCGGCGATTGCATTCATTCTGTTCGCCATCATCGTCACCTTCACGATCCTGCAGCGCGTCGTTCTGCGGGAGCGCACCACTGTTCCACGCCGCAAACGCTTTCTACAGCCAGTTGACGAGAGAAGGCCCTCGTGAGCGCGAGCCTGGCCACAACCGGCACCCCGGCCACGGAGACCGTCTCCACACGGCAGCCGAATCGCCGGCCGATGACCTGGGGAACTGCCTTCCGGTACGCCCTACTCGTGTCTATCGCTGTCGTCTACGTCTTCCCTTTCCTCATACAGATCGCGTCGTCGTTCAAGACCGATGCCGAGGCGGCGCAAAATCCCTTGTCACTCGTGCCGAACCCAGTGACGGGGGCAGCCTACGAGTTTCTCTTCACCAGTCCTCAGTCCGACTTCCCGACGTGGACTATGAACTCGGTCGTCGTCACACTGGCCGTCACCGCGGGGCGTGTGTTCTTCAACTCCCTCGCCGGCTACGCCCTGGCCCGCCTGGAGTTTCGTGGCCGAGGTGCGGTGTTCGCCGGTTTGGTCGCTGTGATGGCGGTACCCGGCGTCGTGCTGCTCATCCCGAAATTTCTCGTGGTGAACCAGCTCGGGATCTACAACTCGTACGCGGGCATGGTACTGCCGCTGCTCGCGGACGCCGCCGGCATCTTCATCATGAAGAACTTCTTCGAGTCGATCCCGCGCAGCGTCGAGGAGGCAGCAAAGATCGACGGGGCAGGCTTGTTCCGCACCTACTGGTCCATCGTGCTGCCGATGGCGCGCCCGGCGCTCATCACGCTCGTCATCTTGTCCTTCCAAGGGTCCTGGAACGAACTCGCACACTTCATTGTCGTCACCTCCGACCCAGACCTGGCCGTGCTCACGAAGGGCGTTGCCAGCCTGGCGTCCGGCGCCATCAGCCAGGGGACGCAGTACCCGCTGAAGCTGGCAGCCGCATTCCTCATGACGATCCCTGTCGCCGTGCTGTTCTTCGTCTTTCAGCGGCAGATTATGAGCACCACCGAGGGTGCGGTGAAGGAGTAGGCTTCACGCGACCGTGCGCGCGAGCAGCACGACGGCGCTGACCACAGCCACCCAGCACGGCGAGGCCCACTCGGCCGGCGTCCAGGTGGGGGCGTAGACCCGCGCGATCGCGGCTCCGACCAGCGCCGCGGGCAGCAGCAGCGCACCTGTCCCGAGAGCGCGGACGTCGACTGCGGACGCGGCCGCCAGGGCCCCCACTGAGACCAGGTGGCCGATCACGAAGAACGCTGCCAGCGTCGCCCTGATGGGCGGGCCGGAGGCTCCGGAGTGCAGCATGGCCAGAGGTGGGCCGCCGATTCCGGCTGTGGTGCCACCGACCCCACCGACGCCTGCGCCGACCAGCAAGGTGTCCCGGTTGACCGGCAGGGCACGCCGGCGCCACGGGATGCCCGGGCAGGCTCCACCGAAGGCCACGCCAGTCGAAGTGCCGCCACTCCTGCGCGAGCGTCTTCCAGGGCAGCGCTCCGGCGACGACCAGCGCCGCCGCCGGAACGAGCCGCTCGTCGACGAGCAGCAGCACCGGGGAGACGACCAGCGCAAGGCCGAAGCCCCACTTCTCCCTGGACGACCGCGCCGAGCACGACGACGCCCGCGCACCCGAGCAGGGCAGTCGGGCCGAGACCGAACACGTGGGTGTCGCCGGCCGGTCAGCCGGCGATGAGCGACCGCAGCACGTACTGCAGGATGCCGCCGTTGCGGTAGTACTCCGCCTCGCCGGGGGTGTCGATCCGCACCCGTGCCTCGAACTCCACCGTCTCGCCGGACTCCTTGGTCGCCGTCACCGTGACGGTCCGCGGGGTGCGGCCCTCGTTCAGGGCGGTGATCCCGCGGACGTCGAAGGTCTCGGTACCGTCCAGCCCCAGCGACGCGGCTGACTCGCCGTCGGGGAACTGCAGCGGCAGCACGCCCATGCCGATGAGGTTGGAGCGGTGGATCCGCTCGTAGCTCTCGGCGATGACGACACGGACGCCGAGCAGCCGGGTGCCCTTGGCCGCCCAGTCCCGGCTGGAGCCGGACCCGTACTCCTTGCCGGCCAGGACGACGAGCGGCACACCGGCTTCGGCGTAGTGCTGGGCGGCGTCGTAGATGGTCTCCTGTTGCCCACCGGCGGTGAAGTCCCGGGTGAAGCCGCCCTCGACGCCGTCGAGAAGCAGGTTGCGCAGCCGGATGTTGGCGAAGGTGCCGCGGATCATCACCTCGTGGTTGCCGCGCCGCGAGCCGTAGGAGTTGAAGTCCTTGCGCTCGACCCCGTGCTCGGCGAGGTACCGGCCCGCCGGGCTGTCCGGCTTGATCGCCCCTGCCGGGCTGATGTGGTCGGTGGTGACCGAGTCGCCGAGCAGGGCGAGCACCCGCGCCCCGGTGACGTCCTCGATCGGCTCGGGCTGCACGCCCATCCCCTCGAAGTACGGCGGCTTGCGGACGTAGGTGGACTCGGGGTCCCAGGCGAAGGTCTCGCCCTCGGGGGTGGGCAGCGAGCGCCACCGCTCGTCACCGGCGAACACGTCGGCGTAGTCCTTGGTGAACATGTCCTGGCTGATCGCCTCGTCGATGACCGCCTGGACATCCGCCGGCGACGGCCAGATGTCGCGCAGGAAGACCTCGGCGCCCTCGGAGTCGACGCCGATCGGCTCGTTCTCGACGTCCCAGTCCATCGTCCCGGACAGGGCGTACGCGATGCACAGCGGCGGCGAGGCCAGGTAGTTCATCTTGACGTCGGGGTTGATCCGGCCCTCGAAGTTCCGGTTGCCGGACAGCACCGAGACCACCGCCAGGTCGTTCTCCTGCACCGCCTTTGACACGGCGTCCGGCAGTGGCCCGGAGTTGCCGATGCACGTCGTGCAGCCGTACCCGACGAGGTGGAAGCCGAGCTTCTCGAGGTACGGCACGAGGCCGGCCTTCTCGTAGTAGTCCATGACGACCTTGGAGCCGGGGGCCAACGAGGTCTTCACCCACGGGCGGGACGACAGGCCGCGTTCGACCGCCTTCTTCGCCAGCAGCCCGGCGGCGACCATCACCGACGGGTTCGACGTGTTCGTGCACGAGGTGATCGACGCGATCACGACGTGGCCGTGGTCGATCTCCGTCTGCGTGCCGTCGGGCATCGTCACCGGCACCCGCTTGCTGACCCGCTCGAGCTGCGGGGAGTCCACCGGGGCCGGCCGGGTGAAGGTCTCACCGGACTGCGCGGCCTCGTGCACCGCCGGCGGGTCGCTCGCGGGGAAGGACTCCACCGAGCCCTCGTCCGCGGCGCCGTAGACGTTCTCGTCGTGGTCGACGTAGCTTCGCAGGGCCCGGCGGAAGGACGTCTTGGCCTCGCTGAGCGCGACGCGGTCCTGCGGGCGCTTCGGTCCGGCAATGCTCGGCACGACCGTGGACAGGTCGAGCTCGAGGTACTCGGAGTAGCGCGGTTCCACCGACGGGTCGTGCCAGAGGCCCTGCTCCTTGGCGTAGGCCTCCACCAGGGCGACCTGCTCGTCGTCGCGGCCGGTGAGCCGCAGGTACTCCAGGGTGACGTCGTCGATGGGGAAGATGGCGCACGTCGAGCCGAACTCGGGGCTCATGTTGCCGATGGTCGCGCGGTTGGCCAGCGGCACCGCCGCCACGCCCTCGCCGTAGAACTCGACGAACTTGCCCACGACCCCGTGCCGGCGCAGCATCTCGGTGATGGTCAGCACGACGTCGGTCGCCGTGGCGCCGGTCGGGATCTCGCCGGTGAGACGGAAGCCGACGACCCGCGGGATGAGCATGCTGACCGGCTGCCCGAGCATCGCGGCCTCGGCCTCGATGCCGCCGACCCCCCAGCCCAGGACGCCGAGACCGTTGACCATCGTCGTGTGCGAGTCGGTGCCGACGCAGGTGTCCGGGTAGGCCACCGTGGTGCCCTCGCGGTCGCGCCGCATGACGACGCGCGCGAGGTGCTCGAGGTTGACCTGGTGGACGATGCCGGTGCCGGGCGGGACGACCTTGAAGTCGTCGAACGCGGTCTGCCCCCAGCGCAGGAACTGGTAGCGCTCGCCGTTGCGCTGGTACTCGTACTCGACGTTGCGCTCGAAGGCGTCCGGACTGCCGAACACGTCGACGATCACCGAGTGGTCGATGACGAGCTCGGCCGGGGCGAGCGGGTTGACCCGCCGGGGGTCTCCGCCGAGCTCGGCCACGGCCTCGCGCATCGTGGCGAGGTCCACCACGCACGGCACACCGGTGAAGTCCTGCATGATGACCCGGCCAGGAGTGAACTGGATCTCCGTGTCCGGCTCGGCGTCGGGGTCCCAGCCGGCGAGGGCGCGCACGTGCTCCGCAGTGGTGTTCGCGCCGTCCTCCGTGCGCAGCAGGTTCTCCAGCAGCACCTTGAGGCTGAACGGGAGCCGGTCAGCGCCCTCGACAGCGTCCAGCCGGTAGATCTCGTAACTGGAGCCGCCGACCTCAAGGGTCCCCCTGGCTCCGAAGCTGTCCTTGCTCGCAGCGGTGCTCACGCTGGCTCCTTCCGTCGGCCGCGGTCCTCGTACCGGTCCTCGTACCCATCCTGGACCACCGGGACCGGAGTCTCGATCCGGCAGTTATCTTGACGTCAAGATAATTGAATCACGTCCCCCGCCGACTGTCACGCCCCTCCCCCGGCGTCCGCGGCGTCCTCTGGAGGCTTTTCGGGGTCTCAACGCGCCTCGAGACCCCGGAAAGCCTCCAGAGATCGGGCGGTCAGGCGGCCGGGACGAGGTGGGCGACGCACTCGACGTGGTGGGTGTGGGGAAACAGGTCCAGCGCCCGCAGTCCGGCCAACCGGTAGCCGGCGTCGCCGAAGTACGCCAGGTCCCGCGCCAGGGCGGCCGGGTCGCAGGCGACGTACGCCACGGCACGCGGCCGCAGGGCGGCGACGGCCTCGACGACCTGCCGACGGGCACCGGTGCGGGGCGGGTCGAGGACGACGACGTCGGCCTGACCGGCCCCGCCGAGCCGGGCGTCGACCCGACCCTGCCGGACGACGACCTGGGGCAGGTCGTGCAGGTTCCGCCGGGCGTCGGCGACCGCCCGGGCGTCGCCCTCGACGGCCAGCACCGCGCCGTCCGGGCCGACGGCGCCGGCGAGGGCGGCAGCGAACAGCCCCGCGCCGGCGTACAGGTCGAGCGCGTGCTCACCCGGACGGGGCCGCAGGGCCTCGTGCACGGCGTCGACGAGGACGGCCGCGGCGCCGGGGTGGACCTGCCAGAAGCCGGATCCGGTGACCCGGAAGGAGCGTGGACCGGTCGGCAGCGGGACCTGCTCGGTGACCCAGGTGCGCCCGCGCACCCGCTCGGTGGTCCCCGGGGCGGCGGCCACGGCGACCGAGGTGCCCTCGGGCAGGTCGGGCAGCCGCGGCCGACGGCCAGGACGCGAGGGGGTGAGCACGACGAGTCTGTCGTCGCCGGTGGCGGGGACGACCCCCTCCACCGCGACCGCCCCCGGCCAGCGCCGGTGCGTCAACCCCAGTGCGCGCACGCCGTCGGTGGCGATGAGGCAGTCGTCGACGACCTGGACGTCGTGCGAGCGGTGCCGGCGGAAGCCCGCCCGGCCGCCGGCATCAACAGCCAGCTGCACCCGGGTCCGCCAGCCGAGCCCCGTGCCGGCGTCCACACCAGGGCCGGGCACCGCCTCGACCTCGACGTCCACCTCGATCCCGGCCAGCCGGCGCAGCTGCTCGGCGACGACGTCAGCCTTGAGCCGCCGCTGCGCCGCCGGGGCCGCGTGCTGCCAGTCGCAGCCGCCGCACCGACCGGGTCCGGCGAACGGGCACGGTGGGACGACGCGGTCCGGGGACGGCGTGAGCACCGCGACGGCGTCCGCACGCCAGAACCTGTCCCGCGGGCCGCCCTCGGTCACCTCGGCGAGCACCCGCTCCCCCGGCAGGGCGTGCCGGACGAAGACCACCCTGCCCTCGTGGCGGGCGACGCAGTGCCCGCCGTGGGCGACCGGGCCGACGACGAGCTCAAGCAGCCCCTCGGTGGTCGTCACGCCCCGTTGCCCGCCGGCGTCCCACCGGGCACGTCCTGCCACTGGTCCACCCCCTGGGACGACCGCAGCTGCCACGGCACGCTGGCCACCACGACGCCGGGCACGAAGTGCAGCCGCGACTTCAGCCGCAGCGCGCTCTGGTTGTGCAGCAGCTGCTCCCACCAGTGCCCGACGACGTACTCGGGCACGTAGACGACGACGAGGTCGCGGGGGCTGTCCCGCCGCAGCGCCCGCACGTACTCGAGCACGGGCCTGGTCACGTCCCGGTACGGGGAGTCGAGGACCTTGAGCGGTACCGGCAGCTCCAGGCGCTCCCACTCTGCCATGAGGGCCCGGGTCTCGGCAGGCTCGACGTTCACCGTCACGGCCTCGAGCGCGGAGGGCCGGGACGCCCGGGCGTAGGCGAGCGCCCTCAGCGCCGGCTTGTGGATCTTGGAGACGAGCACCAGCGCGTGGACCCGCGACGGCAGCGCCCGCGCGCTGGGCCCCTCCGCCACGGCCAGCTCCCTGGCCACGTGGTCGTAGTGCCGGCGGATCGCCTGCATGAGCACGGCCAGCACCGCCATCGCGACCAGGGTGATCCACGCCCCGCGGGTGAACTTGGTGAGGAGCACGATGAGGAGCACCGTGCCGGTCATCGCCAGACCCACGGCGTTGATCGCCCGCGAGCGCAGCATCCGACGCCGGTCGGCCCGGTCCACGGTCGTGCGCAGCAGTCGGGTCCAGTGCAGGACCATGCCGGTCTGGCTCATCGTGAACGAGATGAAGACCCCCACGATGTACAGCTGGATCAACCGGGTCACCTGGGCGTCGAACGCCACGATGAGCAGCACGGCGGCCGCCGACAGCGCGATGATCCCGTTGCTGAAGGCCAGCCGGTCACCCCGGGTGTGCAGCTGCCGTGGCAGCAGCCCGTCACGGGCCAGGACCGATCCCAGCACCGGGAAGCCGTTGAACGCGGTGTTGGCGGCGAGCACGAGGATCAGGCCGGTGGCGATGGCCACGACGTAGAACGCGGGCGGGAACGTGTCGAAGACACCCTTGGCGATCTGGCCGATCACCGGGTCCTGCACGAAGTCCTCGCCGACCGGCTGGCCGTCACGCAGCAGCTGCTCGGAAGGGAACTCGACGAAGTGCAGCTCCATGAGGTTGGCCAGTACCACGACCGACATGAGCATCGTCGCCGACGTGGCCCCCAGCAGCGCCAGGGTGGTGGCGGCGTTCCTGCTCTTCGGCTCCCGGAAGGCCGGCACGCCGTTGCTGATCGCCTCCACCCCGGTCAGGGCCGCAGCGCCGCTGGAGAACGCCCGCAGCACCAGGAGCGCTCCGGCCAGCCCGACGAGACCCTGCTCGAAGCCCGGCTGGGGCACGAGGTCGAGCTCGGCGCTCGCGGCGAGCGGGAGGTCACCGCGAAACCACCGGACGAAGCCCCAGGCGGCGGTGCCGAGGATGGCCGCCATGAACAGGTAGGTCGGGACGGCGAACGCCCGCCCGGACTCCTTGACCCCTCGCAGGTTGATCGTCATCAGGACGACGACGAGCAGGGAGGCCACGGCCGCCTCGTGGCCCCGCAGCTGGGGGAAGGCGGCGGCGGCGTACTGAGCGCCCGAGGAGATGGACACCGCGACGGTCAGGACGTAGTCGACGAGCAGCGCGCTGCCGACGGTGAGGCCGGCGCTGGGCCCCAGGTTCGTGGTGACGACCTCGTAGTCCCCCCCGCCGGAGGGGTAGGCGCGGACGTTCTGCCGGTACGAGGCGACGACGACCAGCAGGACCAGTACGACCGCGAGGGCGACCCATGGCGACAGCACGTAGGCGGTGACCCCGGCCAGCGCCAGGGTGAGCATGATCTCGTCGGGAGCGTAGGCCACGGACGACAGGGCGTCGGAGGCGAAGACCGGCAGCGCGAGCCGCTTGGGCAGCAGGGTCGCTCCGAGCCGCTCGCTGCGGAGGGGGCGGCCGACGACCAGCCGCTTGGCGGCGTCCACGAGGCTCGGCACGGCGGCCCATGCTAGGCCCGTCCGGCCCGTGCCCCGCAGCCCGTCCTGGGCGTGGGTCCGCGCGTGTAGCGTTGCCCTGTGCACTTCGTGATCATGGGTTGCGGCCGAGTGGGCGCGACCCTGGCCCACAGCCTCGAGGAGCACGGGCACACGGTGGCCGTGATCGACCAGAACGCCGAGGCCTTCCGGCGCCTCGGTCCGCACTTCGGCGGTGACACGGTCACCGGTGTCGGGTTCGACCGGGACACCCTGCGCGAGGCCCGGATCGAGGAGGCGTACGCCTTCGCCGCGGTGAGCAGCGGCGACAACTCCAACATCCTCGCCGCCCGCGTCGCACGGGAGACCTTCGGCGTCGCCAACGTCGTGGCCAGGATCTACGACCCCCGGCGCGCCGAGGTTTACGAGCGGCTCGGCATCCCGACCGTCGCGACGGTCCGCTGGGCGGCCGACCAGATGCTGCGCCGTCTGCTGCCGCGGGGCGCGGCCGGGGAGTACCGGGACGCCAGCGGCACCGTCCTGCTGGCCCAGTTCAGCACGCACCGGGGGTGGGTGGGTCGGACCGTCGCCGACCTGGAGGAGGCGGTGGGCTGCCGGGTGGCGTACCTGACCCGGCTGGGCGAAGCCGTCCTGCCGCGACCGGCGACGGTCCTCCAGGAGGGCGACGTGCTGCACGCCACCGTCCGGGTCGACGACGTGGCCAGGGTCGAGCGTGCGCTCGGCGCGGCGCCGGAGGGAGCACGATGAGGGTCGTCGTCGCCGGCGCGGGCAGCGTCGGCCGCTCCATCGCCAGCGAGCTGCTGCACAACGGGCACCAGGTGCTGCTCATCGACAAGGAGCCACGCGCGATCCGGACGTCGTCGGTGGCGGAGGCCGAGTGGTTGCAGGCGGACGCCTGTGAGCTCGCCTCACTGAGCGAAGCCGGTCTGGAGCGCACCGACGTCGTGGTGGCAGCGACCGGCGACGACAAGGCGAACCTCGTGCTGTCCCTGCTGGCCAAGACCGAGTTCGGCGTCCCGCGCACGGTGGCCAGGGTCAACAACCCGAAGAACGAGTGGATGTTCGACGAGGCGTGGGGCGTCGACGTCGCGGTGTCCACGCCTCGACTGATGACCGCGCTGGTCGAGGAGGCCGTGGCGATCGGCGACCTCGTCCGGATCTTCACCTTCCAGCAGGGTCAGGCGACGATGGTCGAGCTCACCCTGCCGGAGGACTCACCGCTGGCCGGCACCCCGGTCGGAGAGGTCACCTGGCCTCCGGAGACGGTGCTCGTGGCGATCATCCGGGAGGAGAGCCCGATCGCCCCCACTCCGGACGACGTGCTCGAGGGCCTCGACGAGCTGCTGCTCATCACCGTGCCGGAGAGCGAGGAGGAGCTGCAACGGCTGCTGCGGGCCACCACGTGACCCGAGGCCCGAGGTGACGGGCGACCGGAACGGGGCGTGGACCGCTCAGGCCACCGGCGGCGGGGTGTGCGGCTGGGCCGGCGGCACTCGCCGCAGCACCAGCCAGGTGAGGTACGCGGTCAGCGCGAACAGCGGGACCCCCATCACCAGCCGGGCCGCGCCCAGGGCGCCGACCGCGTCGGCGAGGTACAGCGGCACCTGGACGACGAGCCGGACGACGAACATCGCGACCCACAGCCAGGTCACCTGACGGTAGGCCCGCAGCCGAGCGGGGTCCCGGCGCCAGGCGAGTCCCTCCCCCACGAGCGGACCGACGAGCACTCCGATCACCGGGAACGGCCCCCACGCCGGCACCGGGCCCAGTCGCGGGAACCGCAGGGTCGAGACCGCGTACAGCGCGGCGTAACCGGCATTGAGCAGGAACCCCGGCAGGTAGTACGAGACCGCCTCCCCGGTCCGGGCGGCCGCCCAGGCGGAGATCGCGACCCCGACGGCGCCGGCGAAGGCCTGGCTGACGTTGCTGCCGGTGACGACGCGTGCGGCGACGAGCAGACCCGCCGCCCCCAGCGCGGCCACCAGTGCGCCGTCAAGATCTCGCGTGACGGTGAACCACGAGACGAACAGCAGGCCGGGCAGCAGGGCCTCGACGACGCCGCGTGGACCGCCCACCGCCTCGGCGAGGGAGAACTCCTCGCCGGCCGCCTGCGCGAGACCGCCCCGCCCCTCACTCACGCGCCGTCCACCGGGAGCAGGTCGTAGGCCGGGTTGTACATCACGGACCGGCCGTGGGAGCAGCTGACGAGCCCGGTCACCACGATCCGTCGGCCCGGCTCGATGCCGGCGATCTCCCGCCGGCCGAGCCAGATCACGGTGAGGGTGCCTGAGCCGTCGAACAGCTCAGCCTCCAGAGCCGGGACGCCGCCACGGGGACGCAGGGTCACGGTCCGCAGCACACCGCAGACCCTCGTGCGTACCCGGTCGTACAGGTCCGAGCAGGGGGTGCCGCCGAAGGCTGCCGCCAGCGCGGACTCCTCGCTGGCGGCGAGCTCGTCCCGGTCGGCGGTGAGGCGGGACAGCGCGGACCGCAGCCGGCCGCGGGGCGGTGGAGTGCTCACGACTCCGCCGCCGTCGCGCCGTCGCTGGTCGTGGAGACCTGGGCGTCGCCGCCGCCCTGGTCGGGCAGCCGCAGCGGCAGCAGGTCGCGCGGCGCCATCGCCTCGGCCCCTCGGACGACGACGGTGCCGCGGACGACCTCCTCCAGCGGCCGGGCGGCCTGCTCGTCGGCCGCCGCCGGGCCGCTGAACACGGCTCGCAGGAACCAGCGGGGGCCGTCGACCCCGACGAACCGAGCGGGCCGGTGAGCCGTGCGGCCGTCGCTGGTGCGGGCGGGCAGGCGGGCCAGCAGCTCACGGCCGAAGCTGCCGGGGATCTCGTCCGCGCTCCCGCCCGACTTCGTCACCTGGGTGGCGATCTCGGCGCGGATCTCGTCCCAGATGCCGTCCCGTCGCGGTGCGGCGAAGGCCTGCAGCTGGACGGTGGACCCGGCCAGTCCAACGGTCGCTGCGACGACCCGGCGGGTCTTCTCCTCCAGCTCGAGGCGCAGCTCCATCCCGGGACGTGGCGGCACCCGTAGCGCGCCCAGGTCGACCCGGGTCACGCCGGCGGGGGCGTCGGCCTCGTCGAACGGGCCGGTCGTGGCCGCGGGAGCCGTGGACCCTGCGCTCGGCGCGGCGGCCGGGTCGGCCGCCGCCTCCTCGGTGACGGCACCGGGCTCGCCGGCGCTCTCGTCCTCGCGCGTCGATCGTCCCTTGCCGAACAGCCTCACCCGCCGTCCCCTCCTGTCGTCGTCTCCGTCCCAGTGGTCCCGCTCGCCGTCGTGCCCGTCGCCGTCGTGGCTACGGTGGCCGTCGTGCCCGTCGCCGTGGCCGGCGACGCCTCGGCGCTCAGCCCGCCGGTCGAACCGTGCCCCCCGGCTCCCCGGGCGGAGCCGGGCAACCGGTCCACCGCCACGAACCGCACGTCGGCGACGCGCTGCACGACCAGCTGGGCGACCCGGTCGCCGCGCCGCAGGACGACCGTCCGCTCATCGTCAGTGTTGACCAGAGTGACCAGGATCTCCCCACGGTACCCCGCGTCGACGGTGCCGGGGCCGTTGAGCACGGTGACCCCGTGGCGCGCCGCCAGCCCCGAGCGCGGGTGCACGAACGCGGCGTAGCCGGCCGGCAGCGCGAGCGCGACGCCGGTCGGCACGGTCACCCGCCGGCCCGGTGCCAGCTCGACGTCGACGCGGGTACGCAGGTCCACCCCGGCGTCCCCCGGGTGCGCCCGGGCCGGGACGGGCAGGTCGGGGTCCAGGCGGTGCAGGAGCACCTCGACGTCCGCAGCGGTCACGGTGGCCGACCCTACCCGCGCCCCGGCAGACGGCGGCGTGCCAGGCTGGTGCGGTGCCGACCCCGCCGCCCTCGACCACGCAGTTCGACGAGCGTCTCTGGCCCAGCCCGGCGACCTGGCTGCTCGCACCCGGCCTGGGGCTCGGCGCCGGCATCGCCGCCGTGCCGTTCGGGACGGCGGCCGCCGTCGGCCTCGGGGTGCTCGCCGCGGTGGTCGTGGCCGCCCTGCTCGCCGCGACCGCACCGCGGGTGCGGGTCACCGACGACGTCCTGGAGGCCGGCCCGGCCCGGGTGCCCCTGGCGCTGCTGGGAACACCTCAGGCCTTCACCGGGGAGGAGGCCCGCCAGGAGCGCGGGCCGCGGCTGGACGCCCGGGCCTACCTGCTGCTGCGCGGCTGGGTGGACGCCGTGGTCCGGGTGCCGCTGGAGGACCCGGAGGACCCGACCCCGTACTGGTTGGTCTCGACCCGCCGGCCCGAGGAGCTGATCGACGCGCTCATGCGCACTCGGCGCAGATGAGCTGACCGTCCTTCTCCGCGGCCAGCTGGCTGCGGTGGTGGACGAGGAAGCAGCGGGAGCAGGTGAACTCGTCAGCCTGGCGCGGTAGCACCCGGACCGACAGCTCCTCGTTCGACAGGTCGGCACCGGGCAGCTCGAAGCCCTCGGCGGCCTCGGCCTCGTCCTCGTCGACCTTGCCGGAGTTCTTGTCGGTACGACGCGCCTTGAGCTCCTCGAGGGAGTCCTCGTTGAGCTCGTCGTCGGTCTTGCGCGGTGCGTCGTAGTCGGTTGCCATCGGTGGGTCACGCTCCGGATCTGCGGCATCGGGTGGGGCGATGTGCCTAACGTCGCGGGCGGCGGCTTTGTGCCCGCGGCGCGCGGGATTGTGCCCTACCTCGTCGACCGACGCGCAGCCGGGCGTCCCGGGACCTCCCAGCACCGGTCGACCGCCCCGTGACGCATCCCACACGGGGCCCGCCGGGGCAGAGCGTCCACGCAGGTCACCGGCGGGGCAGGAGGGCGGCGAGGCACTCGCCGGCAACCCGTCGTCCACCATCGCGTTCCGATCCGGTCGCCGGGGCCGTCTATCGTCGTGGGCGGCACGACATCGGCAGGACATCGGCACGAGGACGCACAGCAGCACGAACAGGTGAGGACGTCGAGGAGGTGTCATGAGCGAGTTCGCGAGCGAGGTGAGCGAGCGGGTGCAGGAGACCCGCCAGTCGCTGGCCGAGGCGCAGGCCACCGGCGACGACTACCTCGTCGGGGTGCATGCCGGCGCACTGGAGTCGCTCGCGCGGCTCGCCGCCGAGCACGACCTGGAGGTCCCCGGCCTGGACGAGGACGTCGCCCGGCTCACCGCAACGGACGAGGACGACGTCGTCGAGCTCCCGGGCACTGGTGCCGCCCGCCCGGACGTCAGCGTGTGACCCTGCCGGCTCCCAGCCGTTCGAGCTCGGCCACCAGGGCCCGCGCCAGCGGCGGCGAACCGGCCACCACCATCGCCTCCCCGGCGGGACGACCGTCGGTGCCGGTGACGAGTGCTCCTGCCTCGGCGGCGACCAGTCCACCGGCGGCGAGGTCCCACGGGCGCAGGCCCTGCTCGTAGTAGGCGTCGAGCCGGCCGCAGGCCACCGAGCACAGGTCGAGCGACGCCGCCCCGGCGCGCCGCACGTCCCGGATCCGCGGCAGCAGGTCCGCGACCACCCGGGCCTGTTTCCGACGGCCTTCGACGGTGTAGCCGAACCCGGTCCCCACGAGGGCCCGGTCGAGTCGCACGCCCTGGGTGACGCGCACCGGAACGCCGTCCAGGGCGGCGCCCTGCCCGAGGGCAGCGGTCCACGTCTCCCCCGTCACCGGGTTGTGCACGCAGGCGGCCAGCTGCCGCCAGCGTGCCGGGTCGGGGTCACCGGTCACGGCGGCCACACTCACCGCGTAGGCCGGGATGCCGTAGAGGTAGTTGACCGTGCCGTCGATCGGGTCGACCACCCAGGTGACCCCGCTGCTGCCGGCCCGCAGCCCGCTCTCCTCGCCGAGCAGCCCGTCGTCCGGTCGCTCACCGAGCAGCACCTCGGTGAGCCGGGCCTCGGCGGCGGTGTCCATCTCGGTGACGACGTCGGTCGGGCTGGACTTCGTCGCCGCCACCGTCACCGACGCCGGCCGCTGGCGGACGAGGTCACCGGCCGCCCGGGCGGCCCGCTCGGCGAGCCGGACCAGCGCACGGACCTCGACGGCGTCGCTGGTCACGGGACGACAGCCCCGACCGGCTCCGGTGGCACCCAGTCGGCGCCGCACGCGGCGGGAGTGCCGGGGGCGCGCAGGTTGCGGCAGCAGCCGACCGGGCACACGTCGTGGGAGGGCGGCAGGCTGCCGACGGTGGGCCGCTCCACGACGCCGCCCGCCTCGACGGCGACCCGCTCCAGGACGAGGTCGACCAGGCCGGCGACGAACTCAGCGGCGGTGCCGGCGGTGGCGGCCCGCTCGACCGGCAGGCCGAGCTCGCCGGCGGTCGCGGCTGCCTCCGTGTCGAGGTCGTAGACCACTTCCATGTGGTCGCTGACGAACCCGATCGGTGCCAGCACGACACCGTCGACGCCCGCGGCGGCGAGCTCGCGGAGGTGGTCGTTGACGTCCGGCTCGAGCCACGGCTGCGTCGGCGGCCCGGAGCGAGAGCAGTAGACGAGCGTCCACGGCAGGTCCCGGCCGACCCGGGCCGAGACCTCGGCGGCGACCGTCGCGGCGACGTCCTCGTGCTGGGCGACGTAGGCCCCGCCCGCAGGACCTGCGGTGTCTGCCATGGCCTCGGGGACGGAGTGGGTGACGAGCACCAGCCGCAGGTCGTCGGCGTCCACCCGCTCGGTGAGGCGTCGGACGGCGGCCTCGACCCGGTCCACGTTGGCGGCGACGAAACCCGGGTGGTTGAAGTAGTGCCGCAGCTTGTCCACCCGCATCGTGCGGCCCTCACCGGCGAGCGCGGTCAGCGCCCGGGCGACGTCCTCCCGGTACTGCCGGCAGCCGGAGTAGGACGCGTACGCGCTGGTGGCGATCATGAGCACCCGGCGGGCGCCGTCCTGGTGGGCCTGGCGCAGCGCGTCGACCAGGTAGGGGGCCCAGTTCCGGTTCCCCCAGTAGACCGGCAGCTCGACCCCGCGACGGTCGAGCTCCGCGCGCAGCGCCGCGAGCAGCGCCCGGTTCTGGTCGTTGATCGGGCTGCGTCCCCCGAACGCGAGGTAGTGCTCGCCCACCTCGGCGAGCCGCTCCCGTGGGATGCCGCGGCCGCGGGTGACGTTCTCCAGGAAGGGGAGGACGTCCTCGGGCCCCTCCGGGCCGCCGAAGGACATCAGGAGCAGGGCGTCGTACGGACCGTGGTTCACGGTGCCCATCGTCCCAGCACGACCGTGGCGCGGCCCGTCGGGGTCGTTCGAGGACGGTGGCACTCCTCCGGCGCGCCACCTTCTCCCGACCGCCCGGGAGGTGGCAGAGTCAGCGGGCGAGAGAGTCCCTCGGGCGGAGGTAGTCCCCATGCACGACCTGAGGCTCGTCGGTGTCCACGACGACGGCGAGCACCTGGTGCTGACCGGCGCCGACGGTGAGCGGTTCCGGCTGCGCATCGACGAGCCGCTGCGCGCCGCGGTCCGCCGGGACCGAGCCCGTCTGGGCCAGCTGCAGATCGAGATGGGCGGCGCGCTGCGGCCGCGGGACATCCAGGCCCGGATCCGCGCCGGGGAGAGCGCCGAGGACGTCGCGGCCACCTCGGGGCTGCCCCTGGAGCACGTCCGCCGCTACGAGGGGCCGGTGCTGGCCGAGCGCGAGCACGTCGCGGACCGCGCCCGCCGCGTACCGGCCCGGCAGGTGGCGCACCGCCCGCCGTTCGGGGACCTCGTCACCGAGCGGCTCACCGGCCGGGGCGTCGACGCCGCCGCCGCCGTGTGGGACGCCTGGCGCGCGCAAGGCTCCACGTGGACGGTCCAGGTCGCCTTCCGCGCCGGCACCAAGGACCGCATCGCCCAGTGGGCCTACGACGTCGCGGCAAGCCACCTGGAGCCACTGGACGACGAGGCACGCTGGCTCAGCGCGCCCGCCGCGGGCGACCCCGGGCCCCGGCCCGGCGGTCGCCGGCTGGCCGCGGTCGAGCACGTCTACGACGTCGAGGCCGACGGCGGGGTGCGCCCCGCGGGCCGGTCGCGCCGGAGCTCACCCGCGCCGGCGGTCCCCGCCGCGCACTCCCGTGCCAGCGGCCCCGAGGAGGCCCAGACCGCGTCCGAGAGCGATGAGCGGGCCCGCACGCTGGACCTGCTCGACGCCCTGCGGGAGCGGCGGGGTCGGCGTCAGCCGGTGCTGCCGCTCGACGACGACGATGACGCCGCTGACGACGCTGACGACGCCGAGGACGTCGACGGCGGCGGGCTGCCTCCGGCCGCGCACCCCCCGGCGTCCCGGCCGGAGGAGCTCGCGGACGCCGAGCTGCTGGCCCTGCCGCAGGCCTCTCCTGGCGACGAGGGCCGGGACCTGCACCTCGAGGCGGGCACCGAGGACGACGCACGCACCGCCACCGCCGTCAGCTCAGACGCCGGCTCCGACTCCGTCGCCGAGGCTGAGCAGCCGACGGCCAGCGCCCCCGCGGGCCCGGCGGGGCGGCCACGCCGCGGCCGGCGTCCCGCTGTGCCCAGCTGGGACGAGATCGTCTTCGGCGCCAAACGGGACTGAGCCGAGACGCTCAGGAGAACGGCAGCACGTCCGGGGACACCGTGGCGGCCCGTGCCGTGGCGGCGCTCATCCGGCGCATGTGGTGACGGCGGCAGAGGGTCTCGTAGGAGACCACCCCGCTGCGGTCCCCCACGTCCCCGACGACGACCTGCTCACCCTCGACCACCATGACGCCGTCCACGGTGCGGGCGTTGTGGGTGGCTCGGGCACCGCACCAGCACAGCGCCTCCACCTGCAGCACCTTCACCCGGTCGGCGAGCTCGATCAGGCGGCGCGAGCCGGGGAACAGCTGGCTGCGGAAGTCCGTCGTGATGCCGAACGCGAAGACGTCGACGCCCATGTCGTCGACGAGGCGGGCCAGCTGCTCGACCTGGGCGGGGGTGTAGAACTGCGCCTCGTCGCAGACGAGGTAGTCCACCCGGCGCCCGTGGGTCCGGGCGTCGACGACGGTGGCCCAGAAGTCGGTGCCGTCGGTGACCTCGACGGCCTGCCGGGCCAGCCCGAGGCGGCTGGACAGGACGTTCTGCCCGGCCCGGTCGTCGCGGGTGAAGACGATCCCGTCCCGGCCGCGGACGGCGTGGTTGTGGTCGAGCTGCAGGGCCAGCGTCGACTTGCCGCAGTCCATCGTCCCGGAGAAGAACACGAGCTCGGCCACGGGCGTCCATCCTGCCCGAGGGCTCAGCCGAGACGGCGGCCGGGGACGACGAGCAGCGGCACCCGGGTCTCCGCGGGGGTACGGCCGCCGTGCATGCCGACGAGCTTGGCCAGCTCGGGTCGCTGACAGCGCGAGTCGTGCACGGACACCGGTGCGACGGCCGCCGCGACGACGTCGCCGATCCGGGGCAGCACGTGGTCGGCGACCGGACCGAACCAGCCGTCCTCGACGGCCTGCTCCCGGCTCACCACCTCCACGGTGCTGCCCAGCCGTGACCGCCAGGTGGCCAGGACGTCGTCGGCCGCGCCGTCCCGGGTGTACAGCATCGGCGCCCGCGGCTCGCCGCCGGTGAGCAGGACGCCGTCTGCCAGCTCGGCGTCCTGGGCGAGGTCGGTGCGGGCACCGGCGGGCACGTCGACCATCCCGTGGTCGGCAGTGACCAGGACGAGAGTGTCGGCGGGTGCCCGGGCGGCAAGCCTGCGGACCGCGAGGTCCACGGCGGCGAGCTCCTCCCCCCACTCCCAGGACGTGCAGCCTCGCACGTGCCCGACCTTGTCGACGTCACCCCAGTACAGGTAGACCAGCGAGGGCGCAGGTCCGCGCAGAGCCGCCAAGGCGGCCTCCACCCGCTCGTCGAGGGACTCCGCGGCGGCGAACCGGCCACCGCGCAGGGTCGCCTCCGTGAGCCCGGAGCCGTCGAAGAACGCCGGACCGATCCGGGTGACGGCGGCACCCCGCGCGACGAGGTGCTCGAGAACGGTCTCCTGGGGCTGCCAGGTCCGCGGGTCCGGGCCGTCCTCCCAGGACAGCTCGTTGAGCAGCCGGTCGGTGCCGGGCAGACGCACCTGGTAGCCGACCATGCCGTGGGTGCCGCTGGACAGGCCGGTGCCGAACGAGCCCATCGACGTGGCGGTGGTCGAGGGGTAGCCGCACGCCAGCACGTGCCCGTCGGCCAGCAGCCCGCCGAGGAAGGGGGCGTGACCCGCCCGCTCCGCCAGCAGACGCTCCCCGAGCCCGTCCACGAGGACGACGACCACTCGGGCCGCGTCCGGCAGCCGCAGCGGGGTCGCACGCTGGGGCAGTCCCAGGGCCGCCGCCGCGGCGGGCAGCACGTCGGCGAGGGTCCCGGAGACGGGGGGCAGCGCGTCCCGGCTCACGCGGGGCGGGTCATCGAGGACAGCACCCGGGCGAACTCCAGCGCCCCCGCCACGGCGTCCGTGCCCTCGGCGCCGGCGCTCACCCGGACCGAGATGTCGTCTCCGGCCATCGTCCCGGTGTAGCCGTGGTCGGCCTCGCACTGCGGGTCTGAGCAGCCCGCAGGCTCCAGGTCGATGTGCTGCACCGACCCCCAGCCGAGGGTCAGCGTCAGCTCACGGGCGGCGTCCCCGGGGCGGTGCCGGGCCGGGTCGGCGACGACGTGCGAGAGGACCACGGAGGTCACCCGGTCCAGCGGGACGGCCTCGGTGGACGCCGAGGCGTAGACCGTCGGGGAGGACTCGTCCGGGCCGTGGTCGTCGGCGTGGGCGGCGATGAGCCGGGTGGGGGTGACGACCAGGACGGTGACGTGCCGGCGGACCTCGGTGCTGTCGAAGGTGGTCTCCGGGTGCACGAGGTGGGCGACGACCTCCTCACCGGCGACGGCGGTCGCCACGACGTCCTCGACGAACGCCGGGTAGTAGCCGGCGCGCTCGATCTCCGTGCGCAGCCGCTGGGGCAGGGGAACGGTCGACGCGGCGGCGGGTGGGCGACGGTCACGCATGGCTGTCATCCTCCCACCTCACCCGGACAGCACCCGCCGTCCGGCGTCGGCACGGCCGGCGGGCGTCGCCAGCCGGGCGGTCGCGCCGGCCACGGCCAGGCCGCGCCGGCACACCATGACGGGGTTCAGCTCGAGGTCGGCGACCTCGGGCAGGTCGTCGGCCAGGCAGGACACCCGGGCGACGACGTCGCGCAGGGCCTCGAGGTCGACGGCCGGCGAGCCGCGGTAGCCGGTCAGCCGCGGAGCGGCCCGCACGGAACGGACCAGGTCGTCGACGTCGACGTCGGTCAGCGGCGGGATCCGGTGGGCGACGTCACCGAGAAGGTCCGAGGCGTCACCGGCCAGGCCGAAGGACACGATCGGTCCGAACAGGGCGTCCTCCATCGTCCGGACGACGCAGGCGACGCCCGGGCCGGCCATCCGCTGGACGACGAGCAGCGTCTCCTCGCCGGCGATCTCCCGCATCTCCTCGACGTGGCCGCGCAGCTCGTAGGGGTTGTCGATGCCGAGGCGGACCCCGCCGAGCTCGGCGCGGTGCCGCAGCCGCTCGTCGGTGGTCTTCAGCGCGACCGGCCAGCCGAGCCGGTCTGCCGCCGCGACGGCCTCGGCGCCGGTGCGCACGTACTCGGTCGGCCACAGCCGCACGCCGTAGTACCCGAGCAGGGCCTCGACGTCGGCCGGCGCGAGCCGGACGCCGGCCGGGTGCTCGACCCCGGCGAGCCGCTTCTCCACCAGGTCCCGGGCCGCGGCCCGGTCGATCCCGGGCGGGTCGACCCTGGTGCCGATCGGCCGGCGCCGCCACTGCGCGTGCCGGACGGCGGCGACCAGGGCACGCACCGCGTCCTCCGGGGTGGGGTAGGCGGGCACCGCGCGCTCCACCGCCGGCTCGTAGCCGGGGCTGTTCATCCCGACGACGGCGTCGGTGACACCGCGCATCCCCAGCAGGCAGGCCACCGTCGGCCGCTGGGAGGCAGCGGCGACCTGCTGCAGGACGCGGACGATCTCGACGTCCACGGTGCCCAGCGGTGGGATGAAGCAGACGACGACGGCGTCGAGCCGGTCGTCGGCATACACCTGCTCGAGCGCCCCGCGGAACTCCTCGACGCCGGCCTCGGGGTGCACGAGCACCGGCGGTGCCCCGATCTCGAGCCCCCAGCTGGTGGCGGCGTCCGCGACCAGCGCGGCCAGCGCGTCGGAGTTCCCGACGACGCCGATCCGGTCGCCGGAGGGCAGCGGCTGGTGGACGAGCATCTGGGCGACGTCGAACAGCTGGTGCAGGTTCTCCACCCGGACGACGCCCGCCTGGCGGAGCATCGCGTCGAGGGCCTCCCTCGGTGCCCGGCTGGTGCGCACCGCGTGGCCGGGCGGCACCCCGTACCCGCTGATCCCGGACTTCAGCACGACGACCGGCTTGCTGCGCGACAGCCGCCGGGCGATCCGGGAGAACTTGCGCGGGTTGCCGATGCTCTCCAGGTACAGGCCGACCACGGCCGTGGCCGGGTCCTCCTCCCAGTACTGCATGCAGTCGTTGCCCGACACGTCGGCGCGGTTGCCGGCGGACACGAAGCTCGACACCCCCAGCCCCCGGCGGGCAGCCGAGGACAGCACCGCGACGCTCAGGGCACCGGACTGGCTGAACAGGCCGAGCCGGCCGGCGGGCGGCCACATCGGGGCCAGGGACGCGTTGAGCCGGACCTGTGGGTCGGTGTTGAGGACGCCGAAGGAGTTCGGTCCCACCACGCGCATCCCGTTGGCCCGCGCCACCCGGACCACCTCGCGCTGGCGCGCCAGCCCCTCGGCGCCGACCTCGGCAAAGCCGCTGGAGATCACGACGACGCCCTTGACGCCGATGCCGGCGCACTCCCGCACCACCTCGACGACGGACTCGGCGGGGACGACGACGACGGCGAGGTCGACCGGGCCGGGGACCTCGCGGACGTGGGCGTAGGACTGGACGCCGTGCAGCTCAAACGCCTCGGGGTTGACCGCCAGGACCGGCCCGGTGAACCCGCTGTCGACGAGGTGCTGAAGGACCCGGGCGCCGATCGAGTCGGGCTCCCGGCTGGCGCCGACGACGACGACGCTGCGCGGGCTGAGCAGCGCCGCCAGGCTGTTCGCCTCGGCCCGGTGCTCGCGCGCCTCCATCACCGCGAGCGAGCGGTCGGTGGGGTCGATGTCGAAGGCCAGGGAGATCACGCCCTCCTCGAAGTGGTGGGTGACCTCGTAACCCGCCTCCTGGAAGACGGTGACCATCTTGCGGTTCTGGGGCAGCACCTCGGCGACGAACCGGTGGATCCCGTTCTCTCGTGCGGCCACTGCGAGGTGCTCGAGCAGCACCGACCCCAGTCCACGGCCCTGGTGGGCGTCGGCGACGTTGAACGCGACCTCGGCCTGCCGCTCGTCGAGCCGCTCGTACCGGCCGACCCCGATGATGTCGTCGCCGACGAGGGCGATCAGCGCGACCCGGTCGCGGTGGTCGACGTGGGTGAACCTGCGCAGGTCCTTGTCGGACAGCTGCGGCAGGGGGGCGAAGAACCGCAGGTAGGTCGACTCCGCCGACTGGGCCATGTGAAACCGCTGGAGCGCCTCGGCGTCCTGCGGGGTGATCGGGCGCAGGTGAGCCGTCCCGCCGTCCCGCAGGACGATGTCGGCCTCCCAGTGCGCCGGGTAGGTCACGCTCGGGTCCTCCGCCATGGTGTCAGAGTAGGGCGAGCGCGTCGTTGACCGGCCGCGGTACCGCTGGGAGGTTGCCGGGATGGAGCTCGCCGAGGTCATCCGCCGTCGCCGGATGGTCCGCGCCTACGACCCGACCCGACCAGTGCCGCCGGAGGTCGTCGACCGCCTGCTGCAGGCTGCGGTGCGGGCGCCGAGCGCCGGTTTCACCCAGGGCTGGGACTTCCTCGTGCTGGCCGACCCGGCGGACAGGGAACGGTACTGGCGGGCCACCACCGACCCGGACGCCGAGCCGGACTCCTGGCTGCGCGGGATGCGGACCGCTCCGCTGCTCGTGGTGTGCCTGAGCCACCGTGACGCCTACCTCGACCGGTACGCCGAGCCGGACAAGGGGTGGACGGACCGGGACGAGGCGCGCTGGCCGGTGCCCTACTGGGACGTGGACACCGGGATGGCGGCGCTGCTCATGCTGCTCACGGCCACCGACGCCGGCCTGGGCAGCTGCTTCTTCGGGGTCGGCGGGCCCCGGCAGGTCGAGCGGTTCCGGGAGGCGTTCGGCGTGCCGGACTCACGGCGCCCGGTCGGCGTGGTGAGCGTGGGCTACCCCGCGCCGGACCGCCGCTCCCCCAGCCTGCGCCGCGGCCGCCGCCCCGTTCACGAGGTCACCCACGTCGGCCGCTTCGGCACCCCACCCCCTCCGTGATCAGTCGAAAACCCCCCCTCCGTGATCATGCAGTCCCGCCACCCCGCACGACCCACTCGTGATCATGCAGTCCCGCCACCCAGCCCCACCGCCCGATCCCAGAATGCTGGGTTGCTGGCGCGACACGCCGGCCAAGATGCGCCGAACGCAGCATTCTGTGGCCGAGGCGCCTGACCCGACGTGGGCTGCCATGGCCACCACGGCCTGTTTTCATCTCTCGGGGTGGCCGCCAGCGGCCATGAGGCGTTCATGCAATCCCGCCACCCACGCGGACGTCAGTCGCTCACGATGCCGCACCGCCGGATGGCCAGCAGCGCGTAGGCCCGGGCGGCCGTCACGAGGTCTGCCTCCGCGACGTGCTCGTCGACCGTGTGGGCACAGGAGATGTCGCCGGGCCCGTACTGCAGGGTGGGGATGCCGGCGCCGGCGTAGAGCCGCAGGTCCGACCCGTACGGGGCGCCGACCCGCTCGGGCGCGCGGACGCCCAGACCGACGAGGCAGCCCGCGACGTCGTCCGCCAGCGGGTCACCAGCCGGCAGCTCGCCGGGAGCGAACTGCCCGCCCGACCACGTGACCCGGGCCGGGTGCTCGGCCAGCCAGTCGTCGTCCGCGCAGGCCGCCGCGACGGCCGCCTCGAGCTCCTGGCGAGCCTGCTCGACGGCCTCCCCGGGCAGGACGCCGAAGCGCCCCTCGGCGACCAGCCGGTCCGGCACCGTGCTGGGCCAGTCCCCGGCCCGCACGGTGCCGACCGAGATGGGAGCGGCGAGGTCGAGGTGCCCGAAGCCCGCAGGAAGGACGGCGTTGCGTCGGGCCTCCAGGTCGCGCAGGGCGTCGAGCACCGGCAGGAACGCCTCGAGGGCGGACACCCCGAGGGTGCGGGTGGCGCCGTGGGCCGCGTGACCCGCCACCTCGACCCGGAAGGTCAGTGCGCCGGCGTTGGCGACGAGCAGGTCCCCTGCGGTCGGCTCGGCGATGACGCAGGCGCGGCCGCGGTGGCCCCGGGCCAGGGTGGCGAACGTGCCCAGGCCGCCGTCCTCCTCCCCGACCACGGCGTGGACGGCGAGGGGCCGCCGCAGCCGGACGCCGGCGCGGCACAGCGCAGCGACGGCTCCCAGGACGGCCACGACGCCACCCTTCATGTCGCAGGCGCCACGCCCGTGCAGCCGGCCGTCCGTCTCCCGCAGGGTCCACGGGTCCCCGCCCACCCAGAGGTCACCGTCACCGGGCGGGACGACGTCGAGGTGCCCGGCGAGGACCAGTGCCGGCTCCTCGGCCCGGCCCGCCGACACCGTGCCGACGCAGCCCCAGGCCTCGTCCCGGCGCACCTCCTCGCCCGGGTAGCCGTCGGCCGCGCGCAGGGCAGCCAGGTCCAGCCGCCAGTGGTCGACGTCCGCCCCCAGCTCGGCGAGCCGCGCCGCCGCCCACGCCTGCACGTCGCACTCCGCACGACTGCCGCCGGTACTGGGGATGGCCACCGCGGCCCGCAGGTCCGCCACGAGGCCATCGGCGTCCACGGCGTCGACCGCGGCCGTCTCGACAGAGGTAAGAGCCCGGTTGCGCACGGCGGCAGTGTGCCCCCTGGCGCGGTTCCAGGCAGATCACCCAGCACGGGTTTCGCAGAACCGCCCACCTCGGGCGCCTGGGGCTGGTTAGCGTCGGAGTCCGGGGACCGAGGGGGCTGGATGCTGTCGCTGCACGTGACCGGCAGGACGACGACCGTCGAGTCGCGCCGTGCGGACGACCGGGCACTGGCAGGCGTGTGGCGGTCGCTGCAGGACGCTCAGGGGGTCGGCACGCCGTTCCTCACCTGGGAGTGGTTCTCTGCGTTCGCCGACGTCCCGGAACTGAGCCGCCGCGCCCGCGTCCTCGTCGTCCGGGACGGCGGAGCCCCCATCGGGCTGTTCCCGGTCCAACTGGGCGGGGAGCCAGGAAAACTGCGCCGGCTGGAGGCGGCTGGCAGCGGCGTCCTGGACCCCGATCACCTCGACGTCGTCGCGGTGGCGCCGCGACGCGAGCAGGTCGCCGAAGCCGTTACCGAGTACCTGCGCCGTGGCACCGGGTGGGACGTCACCGAGATGGCAGGTCTGGACGGGGAGGGCGCGCTCGCCTCGGCGCTGACCGCCGGGACGCGGCGCACCCCCACCGCGCTGCTGCTCCGCCACGAGATCGAGCCGGTCCCGGTCGTCGACCTCGTCGGCGAGTCGGCACCGGCCGTGTTGGAGATGCTGCAGCGACGCTCGCGACGCGGCATGCGACGCGCCTGGCGCTCCGGTGGTGGCTTCGACCTCGTGACCGACCCGGGCCGTGCCGCCCCGTTGCTCGACACGCTGATCCGACTGCATACGGCACGCTTCGGCGCCGCGTCCCAGGTGTTCGCCACCCCGGCACTGCGCACCTTCCACCACCTCGTCGTCCCGCGGCTCATGGCGTCGGGGCTCGCCAGGCTCGGCCGGCTCGTCGTCGACGAGGCCGTCGCCGCAGTGGAGTACATGTTGCTCCTGGACGACCGGGCCTTCAGCTACCAGAGCGGGTTCTCCCCTGAGCACGGCCACGCGCCCGGCCGGACGGCAATGTGTCAGACGATCCTCGCCGCTGCCCGCGAGGGCCGGCGCGAGTACGACCTGCTGCGCGGTGACGAGGACTACAAGGCCGAGTACAGCACACGGACACGCTGCGACGTCCGGCTCCTCGTCGTGCGGCCGACGTGGCGGACCGTCCACTGGGCGCTCGGGCGTCTGACCGGTTGGGACCGACGGTGACCGCGACGGCGGAGCGCTCGGCCGTGTCCAGCTTTCTGTGGGCAGGTTTCGCGTTCGGAACCAGCAAGCTCGCAACCTTCGTCGCCACCCTCGTGCTGGCCCGGCTCCTCGTCCCGGAGCACTTCGGTGTCGTCGCCGCCGCCATGGCGGTGATCGCCCTCATCGAGATCGGTCTGGACCTGGGGGTCGGGTCCGCCGTGGTCTACGAGCAGGAGGAGGGGATCACTCGGCGGGTGCAGACCGCATTCACCGTCAACCTCCTGGTCGCGATCGTGCTGACCGCTGCGTTCGTCCTGGCCGCCCCGGCGATCGCCGGATTCTTCCGGGTGCCCGACGAGGACGGCGTGTTCCGGGCTATCGGCCTGTACCTGCTGATCCGGGCGCTCGGTCAGGTGCACGACGCCGTCCTGCGCCGGGACCTCGACTTCCGCCGACGCGCCGTGGCCGAGGCCGCCAGGGCCGTCACCCGGCTCCTGGTCTCCGTCGGGCTGGCGCTGAGCGGCCTGGGAGTGTGGGCGCTGGTCATCGGCCTGCTGGCCGGAGAGACCGCGGGCACCGTCGTCAACTGGCTACTGGTCAGGCTGCGTCCCGCGTTTACCCTCGATCGTACCGCGGCGGGCGCCCTGCTCCGCTTCGGCGTGGCGATCGTGGCGGTGCAGACGGTGGCGGTGGCGTCCTCGAACGCCGACTACCTCGTAGTCGGCCGCGTGCTCGGCCCGCAAGAGCTGGGGTACTACACGATGGCCTACCGCCTGCCGGAGCTGCTGATCGAGAACCTCTACTGGATCTTCTCGAGCATCGCGCTGCCCTGGTACTCCCGGGCCCGCCGGGCCGGCGCCGAGGGGTTCGCCGGCTCGATGCTCACCGCGTTGCGGCTGCTCACCCTCTTCGGGTTCCCCACCGGGATCGGACTGGCCCTGGTCGCGCGAGACGCCGTCCCGGTGCTGCTGTCGCAGCAGTGGGCCCCTGCCGTCCCGGCGACGGCGCTGCTCGCCCTGGCGGCCGGGGTGCACGCGATCGGCTTCGCCAGCGGCGACATCTTCCCCGCGCTGGGCCGGCCAGGTCTTCTGCTGCGGCTCGACGTCGCCTTCGCCGTCACCGAGCTCGCGGCGTTCCTCGCGCTCGTCCGCCACGGGATCACGGCGGTCGCGGCGGTGCACATCGTCTCAGCCGTCCTGTACACCGCGGTGCGGCTCGTCGTGGCGAACCGGCTCGTCGGCACGTCGTGGCGGGACAGCGCCCGGGCAATGATGCCGGCCCTGGCGGTGTCCGTGGGGGTCCTCGCCCTGGCGCTGCCGGTTCGGCTGGTGATGGACCCCGGCGCCGGGGCGCTCGCCGCGACGGTCGCAGCCGGGCTGGCCGGGGGCGCCGTCGGACTGGCTGTCGCGGGCCGGTCCACTGCTCGGGAGGTGCTGGAGGTGCTACGCCGTGCGCGGAGCTGAAGCCGGACCGGCGCCCGGTCGGCTGCTCGACCCGGCACGGCTCACCGACGCCGACCTGCAGCGCTGGCGGCAGCTGGCGAGCGCGGCCGTCGAGCCGAGTCCCTGCCACGAGCCAGGAGCCGTGCTGCCGGCTGTCCGCCACCTGCCCGGCGGCGACCGGCTGCGGCTGCTCGTCGTCGAGCACGACAGCCGGTGGTTGGCCTGCCACCCGGTGCGCCCCGCCACCTTCTCCCGCCGGGCGCCGGTACCGGTGCTCTCGACGTGGGTCCACCCGTACCTGCTGATCGGCTCACCGCTCGTGGCAGCCGATGCCACCGTCCCGGCGCTGCAGGCGCTGCTGCGCACCCCATGGCGAGCCCGTCGCGGGGCGCTGCTGTGGTCGGTCGAGGACCTCGGGGACGCCGGGCCGCTGGCGGCGGCGCTGGAAGAGGCCGTGGCCGGGCTCGGTGGGCAAGTCGTGCGGTGGGAGGAGCACGAGCGGGCCGTGCTGGTCCGCGGCGACCCCGCGAACGCGGGCCGAGGGGGCTCGACCGCCCGCCGCGCGCGACGAGCGCGGCGAGCGATGGACCGGGAGCTCGGCCCGGTTCAGGTGGTCGACGTGAGCACCGACCCCGGTGCTGTCGACCGGTTCCTGGCCCTGGAGTCAGCCGGGTGGAAGGGCCGGGCAGGGACAGCGCTGGCGGCGCGATCCGGTGACACGGCCTTCTTCCGCGAGGTGTGCGCGGCCTTCGCAGCAGAGGGCAGGCTGGAGATCCGGTCGCTACGTACGGCCATGGGAGAGGCCGCGATGCAGACCGCCCTGCACGCCGGTGGATCAGCCTTCCACTTCAAGACCGCCTACGACGAGTCGCTGGCCGACTTCTCCCCTGGCGTGCAGCTACTGGTGGACTACCGGGACACCCTCGCCGGCGGCCCGGTGGACCTACGCGACTCCTGCACGGCACAGGAAAACCGCACGGAGTCGAGAGTCTGGTCGGGGCGACGGCGGATCGCCTGGGCCGTGGTCCCGTTCGCCGGGCCGGGCTCCCGAGCGACGTTAGCGATGCTGAAAAGGGCCCGGACGGCGCGCGCGGGGCACGTCCGACACCGGTCTGCCTATGCTGGCGTGGGTGGCGCTCCTGGTTGAGGACACCGACCCGCGTGACCCGCTCGCCCTGCGCGGGGACGCGCCGCTGCTCGACGCCTACCTCGCCGCCACGCACGACGGCTCGGCCCCGTTCACGATCCCGGGCCACAAGCGGCGCACGGACCTTGTCGGCAGCGTGGTGGCCGGGGACGTGCCGCTGTACGGCGGGCTGGACACGGTCCGGCTGCGCGCCGGGGTGCTCGCCGACGCCGAGCAGCGAGCCGCGGCGCTGTGGGACGCGGACGTGTGCCGGTTCTCGGTCGGCGGGTCGACCCACGGCAACCAGGCGCTCGCCCTGGCGGTCGGCCGTCCCGGGGACGCCGTCGTGGTCTCCCGGACCCTGCACCGCTCGATGCTCCTGGGACTCGTGCTGGCCGGGCTCGAGCCGATCTGGGTTCGACCGGACCTGGACCCACGGACCGGGCTGCCCGGCGGCGTGCCGGCGGACGCCGTCCGGCAGGCGCTGCGGACCCGACCGGACGCGCGGGCCGTCCTGGTCGGGGACCCCTCCTACGTCGGCGGCTGCGGCGACGTCGCAGCACTGGCCGAGGCAGCGCACGAGCGCGGGGTGCCGTTGGTCGTCGACGCCGCGTGGGGGGCGCACCACGGGTTCCACCCGTCCCTGCCGGCGCACGCCCTGGCACAGGGCGCGGACGCGTTCGTGACGAGCGCGCACAAGATGCTGCCGGCCTACTCGCAGGCTGCGCTCGTCCTGGCCTGCACCGACCGGCTGGACGCCGACCGGCTGGACCGGGCGGTGGAGGCGACGGCCACGACGAGCCCGGCCGGGGCGGTGCTGGCCAGCACCGACGCCGCCCGTGCCTTGCTCGCGGGCCACGGCACCCGGCTGCTGGACCAGGTCCTGCGCCTCGTCACGCTGGCGCACGACCGTCTCGACGGCCGTCACGGGCTGCAGGTGCTCGCCGGACCCCGGACCGACCCCACCCGGCTCGTCGTCCTGCTGGCAGGCGCCGGCGTGAGCGGCTTCGACGTCGAGGAGCGGCTGGTCGCCGCCGGGGTGCCGGTCGAGATGGCGGACCGCGACACCCTGGTCCCGGTGGTGACGGTCGCGGACGACGAGGGCACCGTCGACCGGCTCGTCACCGCCGTCCTGGACGCGGTCGCCGCGCTCCCGGTCGGGCCGCCGCGCCAGCCGCTGCCGTCGGCGGCGTGGTCGGTGACGGCCCCCACCGTCCTCACGCCCCGGGACGCCTTCTTCGCGCCGCACCGCACGGTGCCGGCCCCGGACGCCGTCGGGCGGGTGAGCGCCGAGCTGGTGGCCCCGTACCCGCCGGGCGTGCCAGTGCTCGCCCCCGGCGAGCTCGTCACGGCCGAGGCACTCGACGCGCTGCGCACGGCCCACGCCGCGGGCGCCCGAATCGCCTACGCCGCCGACCCCACGCTGGGCACGCTGCAGGTGGTGGCATGACGTCCCGCTCGCGGTCGGCGGCGTCCGGGGCCGGTCTCGCGGCACCGGCGCGGCAGGCTGTCCTCGACCTCGCCGTCCGGCTCGTCGCGACCGACTCGGTGAACCCCGCGCTCGTCCCGGGGGCCGCCGGCGAGTCCGCGGTCGCCAAGATGCTCGGCGACCGGCTGCAGCAGGCCGGGTTCGCGGTGGACGTCATCGACGCCGGCGGCCGGCCGAGCCTGCTCGCCGTCCACCGGGGCCGGGGCGGCGGGCCGCGACTGCTCCTCAACGGGCACCTCGACACCGTCGGCGTCGACGGCATGGCCGACCCCTTCGGCGCCAGGGTCGAGGGGAACCGGCTCAGGGGTCGCGGCGCCGCGGACATGAAGGGCGGGGTGGCCGGCATGGTCGTCGCCGCGGAGACCGCCGTCCGGGCCGGCGTACCGGGGGACGTCGTGCTCGCCCTCGTGACCGACGAGGAGCACGCCAGCGTCGGCACCGAGGCGGTGATCCGCCACCTGACCGACCGCGGCGAGCTGCCCGACGCCTGCCTGGTGGCCGAGCCGACCGGGCTCGACGTCGTCGTCGCCCACCGTGGCTACGCCGTGGTCGAGGTGGAGCTCACCGGACGGGCCGCGCACTCCTCGCAGCCCGGGCTGGGAGTCAACGCGGTCACCCACCTGGGCCGGCTGCTGGCCGCCGTGGAGGCCGCGGACGGCCGGGTCGCCGCGGCAGCCCCCCACCCCCTGGCAGGGGCGGGGTCGCTCATGGCCACCGTCGCCTCCGGCGGGACGTCACCGTTCGTGCTGGCCGGGTCGGCGACCGCGACGATCGAGCGGCGGACGGTCCCTGGGGAGCCCTCGGCGGTGGCGCTGGAGGAGGTGCAGGCCCTGCTCGCGGCGCTGCGGGAACAGGACCCGACCGTGGACGCTCGGGCCAGGCTCGTGCTCGCCCGCGAAGCGTGGCAGGCCGACGGGTCGCCGGCCACCGAGCGGCTGCTCGGGCTCCTCGAGGACGCGCTCGGCCGTCAGGGCGCTGGACCGGCACGCGCCGGTGCGCCCTACTGGATGGAGTCCGCTTTGTGGCAGGCGGCCGGGGTGCCGACGCTGGTGTGCGGGCCGTCCGGCGGGGGGCTGCACGCCGCCGACGAGTGGCTGGACCTCGACCAGCTGGACCGGTTCACGGCGGCCCTCGCGGACGTCGTCCGCAGGTTCTGCGGCTGAACGCCACCCTGGCGGGTGGACAGACCCCGGCGCGCCCCCTGCGACCACGGGAACGCTCCGGCGACAATGGCCGCCATGGCCCGTCGCGCGTCCAGCACCCCTCCACCGCCCGAGGACTTCGAGGAGTCGATCGTCGACATCGACGTCGGCTCGGAGATGGAGACCTCGTTCCTCGAGTACGCGTACTCGGTGATCTACTCGCGGGCGCTGCCGGACGCCCGCGACGGGCTCAAGCCGGTCCAGCGGCGGATCCTGTTCCAGATGGCGGACATGGGCCTGCGCCCGGACCGCGGGCACGTCAAGAGCGCCCGGGTGGTCGGCGAGGTGATGGGCAAGCTTCACCCGCACGGCGACGCCGCGATCTACGACGCGCTGGTCCGGATGGCGCAGCCGTTCTCGCTGCGCGTGCCGCTCGTCGACGGGCACGGCAACTTCGGCTCCCTGGACGCCGGCCCGGCGGCCCCCCGGTACACCGAGGCTCGGCTGGCGCCCGCCGCGATGCTCATGACGGCGGACCTCGGCGAGGACGTCGTCGACTTCGTCCCCAACTACGACAACCAGCTGACCCAGCCAGAGGTGCTGCCCGCAGCCTTCCCCAACCTGCTCGTCAACGGGGCGAGCGGGATCGCCGTGGGCATGGCGACGAACATGGCGCCGCACAACCTCGTCGAGGTGGTCAACGCCGCCCGTCACCTCGTCGACCACCCGGACGCGTCCCTCGAGGACCTCATGCGGTTCGTGCCCGGCCCGGACCTGCCGTCCGGCGGCAAGATCGTCGGGCTCGAGGGGGTCCGGGAGGCCTACGCGACCGGTCGCGGGTCGTTCCGCACCCGTGCGACCACCCGGATCGAGAACGTCACACCTCGGCGCAAGGGGATCGTCGTCACCGAGCTGCCGTACGGCGTCGGCCCCGAGAAGGTGATCGAGAAGATCAAGGAGGCCGTCCAGGCGAAGAGGCTCCAGGGCGTCTCGGCAGTCACGGACCTCACCGACCGCTCCCACGGCCTGCGGCTCGTCATCGAGGTGAAGACCGGTTTCAACCCCGACGCGGTCCTCGAGCAGCTCTACCGGCTCACCCCGATGGAGGACTCCTTCGGGATCAACAACGTGTGCCTCGTCGACGGCCAGCCGCGAACGCTGGGGCTGCGCGAGCTGCTCGAGGTGTACGTCGACCACCGGCTCGACGTCGTCCGCCGGCGCAGCTCCTACCGGCTGGGACGGCGGCAGGAGCGGCTGCACCTCGTCGAGGGCCTGCTCGTGGCCATCCTGGACATCGACGAGGTGATCCAGGTGATCCGCTCCTCCGACGACGCGGACGTCGCCCGCACCCGGCTGATGGAGGTCTTCGACCTGTCCCAGCCGCAGGCCGAGTACATCCTCGAGCTGCGGCTGCGGCGGTTGACGAAGTTCTCCCGGGTCGAGCTGGAGGCCGAGCGGGACCAGCTGGCCAAGGAGATCGCCGAGCTGACCGAGATCCTCGGTGACGAGGCGCTCCTGCGCACCGTGGTGAGCCAGGAGCTCGCCGAGGTGGCCCGCAACCACGGCACCCCACGGCGGACCGTCCTGCTCGAGGGGTCGGGGCAGTCGGCCGCCGCGTCCGCCGCGCCGCTGGAGGTGACCGACGACCCGTGCTGGGTGCTGCTGTCCGGGACCGGTCTGCTGGCCCGCACCGCCACCGACGAGCCGCTGCCCGCCGGCACCGTCACCGAGCGCGCGGCCCACGACGTCGTCGTGGCCGCTGTGCGCACCACCGCACGCGGCGAGGTCGCCGTCGTCACCAACCGCGGCCGGATGCTGCGGATGGGGGTCGTCGACACCCCCGCCCTGCCGCCGACCGCCGGCCCGCCGTCGCTGTCCGGCGGGGCACCGGTCAGCGAGTTCGTCGCTCTGGAGCCCGGCGAGCTGCCACTGACCGTCTGCTCCCTGGACGCCGGCTCGAGCGGACTGGCCCTGGGCACCGCCCGGGGCGTCGTCAAGCGGGTGGTCCCGGACTACCCCGCCAGCCGGGACGCGTGGGAGGTCGTCGCCCTCAAGGACGGCGACGAGGTCGTCGGGGCAGTTGAGCTCGGCACCGGCGCGGAGCACCTCGTGCTCGTCACCACCGACGCCCAGCTGCTGCACTTCCCCGCCGACGTCGTCCGGCCGCAGGGCCGCGGCGGCGGCGGGGTGGCGGGGATCCGAGTCGCCGACGACGCCCGGGTCGCCTGGTTCGGGGCCGTGGCGCCGGACGCCGACGCGGTCGTCGTCACCGTGGCCGGGTCGTCGGCGGCACTGCCGGGCACGGAGCCCGGCACCGCCAAGGTGACCCCCTTCGCCGAGTACCCCGCCAAGGGCCGCGGCACCGGCGGCGTCCGCTGCCACCGGTTCCTGCGGGGTGAGGACGTGCTGCTGCTGGCATGGGCGGGACCCGCCCCGGCCCGCGCGACGTCGTCCGCCGGGGCGCCGGTGCCACTGCCGGAGCCCACCGGACGCCGCGACGGGTCCGGCACGCCGCTGCCGCAGCCGGTGCACGCCGTCGGCGGCCCCGTCGCCACCGCCCCTCGGTGATCAGCCCCACAACCCCCTCCGTGATCATGCAGTCCCGCCACCCTGCCGCGCCTCGACCACAGAATGCTGCGCTCGGCACAGCCTGGCCGGCGTGTCGCGCCACCAACCCAGCACTCTGTGAGCCGGACGGTGGCCGGTGGGTGGCGGGACTGCATGATCACCGAGAGGGGATTTCCGGCAGATCACGAACGGGGGTGTCTCGGCTGGTCGGGTACGGGACGGCGGCGCCCGGCCTCAGACGTCGATACGGTCGCGGTTGAGCCCAGCGGCCCCCGCGACGATGAAGTCCTTACGTGGTGCGACGTCGTTGCCCATGAGCAGCTCGAAGACCCGCTCGGCGGCCTCGGCGTCCCCCACGTTGATCCGCCGCAGAGTGCGGTGGCGCGGGTCCATCGTGGTCTCGGCGAGCTGGTCGGCGTCCATCTCCCCGAGGCCCTTGTACCGCTGGATCGGCTCCTTGTACCTGCGGTTACGGCGCTCCAGGGAGCGGATGACCTTGTCCAGCTCCGCCTCCGAGTAGGTGTAGAGGTACTCGTTGCGCGCCCGGCCGCTGCCGATCACCTCCACCCGGTGAAGTGGCGGAACAGCGGCGTAGAGCCGCCCGGCCTCCACGAGCGGCCGCATGTACCGGAAGAACAGAGTGATCAGAAGCGTCCGGATGTGGGCGCCGTCGACGTCCGCGTCGGCCAGGATGATGATCTTGCCGTACCGGGCGGCCCCGAGGTCGAAGCTGCGGCCGGAGCCGGCCCCGACGACCTGGATGATGGAGGCGCACTCGGCGTTCTTGAGCATGTCCGTCACGGACGCCTTCTGGACGTTGAGGATCTTGCCGCGGATCGGCAGCAGGGCCTGGAAGTCACTTGAGCGGGCCAGCTTGGCCGTGCCGAGGGCACTGTCCCCCTCGACGATGAACAACTCGCTGCGGGCGACGTCGTCGGTGCGGCAGTCGGCGAGCTTGGCCGGCAGGGACGACGTCTCCAGGGCGTTCTTGCGGCGCTGGGTCTCCTTGTGCAGTCGCGCGCTGATCCGCGACTTCATCTCGGCGACGACCTTCTCGAGGACGAGGCCGGCCTGCTGCTTCTCGCCCCGGCGGGTGGAGGTGAGCAGGCCCCCCAGCTGGTCCTCCACCACGCGTGCCACGATCCCGCGCACGGCGGAGGTGCCGAGCACCTCCTTCGTCTGACCCTCGAACTGCGGCTCCGCGAGCCGGACGGTGAGCACCGCGGTCAGGCCGGCGAGGACGTCGTCCTTCTCCAGCTTGTCGTTGCCGGCCTTGAGACGCCGGGCGTTGGCCTCGACAACCTTGCGGAAGGTCTTGACCAGCGCCTGCTCGAACCCGGCGAGGTGGGTGCCGCCCTTGGGGGTGGCGATGATGTTGACGAAGCTGCGGACCTCGGTGTCGTACCCGGTGCCCCAGCGCAGCGCGATGTCGACCACGCACTCCCGCTCCACCTCGGTCGGCTCGAGGTGACCCAGGGCGTCCAGCACGGGCACGGTCTCCCGGAAGGTGCCCGTGCCGTGCAGCCGCCAGACGTCGGTGACCGGCGGATCGGTGGCCAGGTGCTCGACGAACTCGGAGATGCCGCCGTCATGGCGGAAGACCTCCTCGACCGGACCGTTCTCCCCGGGGGTGCCCGGCAGCCGACGCTCGTCCCGGACGACGAGGGTGAGCCCAGGGACGAGGAAGGAGGTCTGCCGGGCCCGCGTGACCAGCTCGTCGTAGGAGAAGGTGGCGTCCTTGAGGAAGACCTGCTGGTCGGCCCAGTACCGGACCCGGGTGCCGCTGACCCCACGGCGGACCTTGCCGACGACGCGCAGCTCGGAGGTCTCGGTGAAGGGAGTGAAGGGCGAGTCCGGGCCCCGGCCTGCGGAGTCGTCGAAGACACCGGGCTCCCCGCGCCGGAAGCTCATCGCGTACGTCCTGCCGCCCCGGTCCACCTCGACGTCCAGGCGGGCGGACAGGGCGTTGACCACGCTGGCGCCGACCCCGTGCAGGCCTCCGGACGCCGCGTAGGACCCGCCGCCGAACTTGCCGCCGGCGTGCAGCTTGGTGAAGACCACCTCGACGCCGGACAGGCCGGTCTTGGGTTCGGCGTCCACCGGGATGCCGCGGCCGTCGTCACGGACCTCGACGGAGCCGTCACCGTGCAGGACGACGTCGATCCGCTCGGCGTGCTGGTCCAGCGCCTCGTCGACGGAGTTGTCGATGATCTCCCACAGGCAGTGCATGAGACCGCGGGAGTCGGTCGACCCGATGTACATCCCGGGTCGCTTTCGCACCGCCTCGAGCCCCTCGAGCACGGACAGGTGGCGGGCGGTGTAGCTGTTCGCGTCGGCGGCAGCCCTGCGGGGGCTCTTGCGGTCGGTCGAGGCGGCGGGCACGGGCCAAGGGTAGTTCGGGGCCCGGACAGGTCCGCCGAGGCGCGCCCGACCGACGGGGCACGAGGTCCCGGCCGGACCGACCGGCTTCGCGGAGAGCGAACCTTCGGCCACGCTGCGCGCGGGAACGCCAGGCGGGTGGTTCACTGTTGGACCTGACGTACGGCACGAGCACCAGCGAAAGGGACGACGTGACCGCTGCACTGGCGACAACCCCGCTCACCGCCGCGGACCGCTGCGACCGCTGCGGCGCCCAGGCGTACGTCCGCGTGCGACTGAGCTCCGGGGGCGAGCTGCTTTTCTGCGCCCACCACGGACGCGAGCACACCCCGCGGCTGCAGGAGGCCGCGGCCGACATCCACGACGAGTCCCACCGCCTCGCCGGCGCCCCGGCGCCGGCCGCGGACCAGGAACGCTGACCCCCGACCGCCTCAACGGCCCGCCGACCCCGTGTCGGCGGGCCGCGTCGTTTCCAGGGCGGCCGTGATGCCGTTCGCCGAGGACCTGACCGTCCTCGTCGGTCTGGCAATCGTCGTGGGGATCGTCGGGACTGTCGTCCCGGTCCTGCCCGGCACGCTGCTCGTCGGGGCCGCCGTCCTCGTCTGGGCCCTCGTCGTCCAGACCACGACCGCCTGGGTGACGCTCGCGACCGTCGTCCTGGTCCTCGCGGTCGGCCAGGTCCTCGAGTACTACCTCGCGGCCCGCCACATGACGTCCTCGGGAGTGCCCCGGCGCAGTCTCGTCATCGCCGGGCTGGCCGCGATCCCAGGCTTCTTCCTCGTGCCCGTCGTCGGCCTCGTGCTGTTCTTCGTCGGTGCCCTGTACCTCGCCGAGCTGGTCCGGCTGCCGGACAGGACGGTCGCCTGGCGCTCGACCGTCATCGCCCTGCGTGCCGTCGGCCTCGCCGTCCTCGTCGAGCTCACCTCCGCCCTACTCGCCGGCGGGGTCTGGCTGTACGCCGTGCTGCGCGGCTGAGCGGACCGCCCGGGCGCCCTCACAAGCCCGGGAGTGCCCGCTGCCCCTCCGGCAGGTCGTGCCGGAGGGGCATCGGCGCCTCAACCACTCAGTCCAGGTAAACCACTCAGTCCAGGTAGTCGCGTAGCACCTGGGACCGCGACGGGTGCCGCAGCTTCGACATCGTCTTGGACTCGATCTGCCGGATCCGCTCGCGGGTGACGCCGTAGACCTTGCCGATCTCGTCGAGGGTCTTCGGCTGCCCGTCGGTGAGCCCGAACCGCATGGACACCACCCCGGCCTCGCGCTCGGACAGGGTGTCGAGCACCGAGTGGAGCTGCTCCTGCAGCAGGGTGAAGCTCACCGCATCGGCCGGCACGACCGCCTCGGAGTCCTCGATGAGGTCCCCGAACTCGCTGTCGCCGTCCTCACCGAGCGGAGTGTGCAGGGAGATCGGCTCGCGACCGTACTTCTGCACCTCGACGACCTTCTCCGGGGTCATGTCGAGCTCCTTGGCGAGCTCCTCCGGAGTGGGCTCGCGGCCCAGGTCCTGCAGCATCTGCCGCTGCACGCGGGCGAGCTTGTTGATGACCTCCACCATGTGGACCGGGATCCGGATCGTCCTGGCCTGGTCGGCCATCGCCCGGGTGATCGCCTGACGGATCCACCACGTCGCGTACGTGGAGAACTTGTAGCCCTTGGTGTAGTCGAACTTCTCCACCGCGCGGATGAGCCCGAGGTTGCCCTCCTGGATGAGGTCGAGGAACAGCATCCCGCGCCCGGTGTACCGCTTGGCGAGGGAGACGACGAGCCGCAGGTTGGCCTCGAGCAGGTGGTTCTTGGCGCGCCGCCCGTCGTGGGCGATCCACTCCAGCTCGCGGCGGGACTTGGCGTCGAGCTTCGCGCCGGAGTTGAGCCGCTCCTCGGCGAACAGTCCGGCCTCGATCCTCTTGGCGAGCTCGACCTCCTGCTCGGCGTTGAGCAGTGCGACCTTGCCGATCTGCTTGAGGTAGTCCTTGACCGGGTCCGCGGTGGCTCCGGCGCTGACCACCTGCTGGGCAGGGGCGTCGTCGTCGTCGGCGTCGGAGTAGACGAAACCGCTCTCCTCGTCCGTGCCCTCGCCTGCCGGGGTCTCGGTGACCCCAGGCTCGTCGGCGTCCAGATCCACGTCCACGGCCACGACCTCGACCGCACCGTCGGCGGTGATCGCGCCGGTCGCCAGGACCTCCTCCTCCGGGACGTCCTCGGACGCCGCGGGCGAGGCCTTCGTCGCGGCGGCCTTGCTGGCGGTCGCCTTCCTCGCGGCGGCCTTGCTCGCGGTCGACTTCACCCCGGTCGACTTCGCCCCCGTCGACTTCTTGGCCGGGGCCTTCTTCGCCGTGGCGGACGTGCGTGCCGTCGCACCCTTGGCCCCAGTGCGCCTGCGCGAGCCGGGCTCCGCGGAGCCGGACTCGTCGGTCGTCGCTGCGGCCTCGGCGGGAGCCACCTTCTTCGCGGCCGGCTTGCGGGCTCCGGTGGACTTGCGAGCCGAAGCGGACTTCTCCGCGCCCTTCTCCTCCGGCGCCGCCTTCTTCTGCGAGCCCGCCTTCCTCTGCGGCGCCGCCTTCTCTGGCGCGGGCTTCTCCGCCGCAGTCGCCTCGTCCGTCGAAGCCGCCTTCCTCGCCGAGGTACGCGACGCCGAGGCCGCGCGCCCACCCTCGTCGGCGGCGTCGTCCGTCTTCGCCGTGGTCGACCGGGCACGGGACGCCGACGCGGCGGCTACCCGCCTGGGCTGCGGCTGCTCGACCGCCACGTGCACGCCGTGGTCGCCGAGCGAGCGCAGGACGGCCTTCATCCGCTTCATCGGCACATCGGCCTGCTCACAGGCGCTCCGCACGGCGTCAGCCGGGACGCTGCCCACGGCGACACCACGCTTCAGCAGCTCCTGGAACGCTGGGTGACCGAACTCGGGCGGGAGCTGACGGGAGGTCGAAGACGACACAGACTGCCTTTCCTCGTCTGGAGTGCAGAGCCGGACGACGACCACGGAGGCTGCCGGTCCGCCATGCTCAACACCAGCGGCACCGTTCGCATGCCCGAATCTGGGCGCGCGGAACGAAGGACCATTTCAAGTCCCATTGTGGCACGCCCCGGGCAGGACGGTCCGCCGCGGGGCTCAGCGTCGTCCGGCCGCCTTCTTCTCGGCCTTCATCCGCCTCTTGGTCTCCCGGACGGCAGCCAGGCTGTCCTCGTCCCGGACGTCGGCCACGGACATCCGCACGTCGTCCGGTCCGTACTCGCCGGCCGCATCGCGCCACCCCAGCGGCCGGACCCCGAGCTGCTTGCCGAGCAGAGCCGTGAAGATCTTCGCCTTCTGGACGCCGAACCCCGGCAGTCGCTCGAGCCGGGCCCTGAGCTCGGCGCCGTCGCTGGCGCTGGTCCAGATCTGGGTGGGGTCGCCGGCGTACTCGTCCACCACGGCACGGGCCAGTGCCTGGACCCGCGCGGCCATGCTCGTGTGGTAGCGGTGGACGGCGGGTGGTTGCGCCATGAGCTCGGCGAACCGATCGGGGTCCATGTCGGCGATCACGACGGGGTCGAGCCGGCCGGTCCCCATCCGGTCGGCGAGGCGGGCCGGTCCGGCGAACGCCTGCTCCATCGGCACCTGCTGGTCCAGCAGCATGCCGACGAGCAACGCGAACGGGTCCCGGGTGAGCAGCTCGTCGGCCCGGTCATCCAGGGCGAGCCGGAGCCGGTGCGGACGGCCGTCCACAGATCAGTTCTCGGCCTTGACCGCCAGCACGGCGCACGGGGCGTCGAGCAGGATCCGCTGCGCGTTGGAGCCCAGGATGAGCTTGCCGACCGGGGTCCGACGTCGCAGCCCGATGACGATCATCTGCGCGCCGGTCTCCTCGGCGACCGCGATGAGGTCCTCCGCCGGCTCCAGACCGCGCACCAGCTGCCGCACCTCGTGCTCCACGCCGACCTCGTCCAGCTGCCGGCGAACCGCCGCCAGCTCGTCCTCGTAACGCCGCGCCTCCTCGGCGTCGAGGTCGCGACCGCCGCGGTTGCTGTTGATGACGATCATCTTCGTGTTGCGCAGGCGGGCCTCGGCGGCCGCCGTCTTCAGGGCCGCGCGGCCCTCCTTGGTCGGGACGTAACCGACAACGATCGCCATCGATGAGCCTCCTTGCTCGTGCGGGCCTCCGCTGGAGGGCACGCTACCGGAACATGCGGCGTCCGCTGCAGGTCGCCGCGACTCTGCGTAGCGTGACCGTGTGGGCGTCGGCGACGGGAACGGCTGGGTGCGGTGCCGCTGCGGTCACCGGCACTGGGGGCGGCACGGAGCCGCGGGCCTGCTACTGGCTCGGCGCACCGGCGAGACCGTCGAGGTGCTGCTGCAGCTGCGCGCCGACTGGACGCACCACGGCGGCACGTGGGGACTGCCGGGGGGCGCCAGCGACAGCCACGAGGAGGTCAGCGAGAGCGCCCTGCGAGAGGCCTGGGAGGAGGCCGGGGTCCACCCCGACGCGGTGGACGTGCTCGGGACCTGGGTGAGCACCGACCACGGGGACTGGCGGTACACCGTCGTCATCGGCGCGCCGCGCGGCCCGGTCGAGCCGCACGCGGCCAACGCCGAGACTGCCGAGGTGCGCTGGGTGGACCCGGCGCAGGCGCAGGCACTTCCGCTGCACCCGGGGCTGGCCGCCACGTGGCCTGCCCTCACCGCGGTCCTGCGCCGCCTGGGCATCTGACCGGCGGTCACGTCAGCCGGCGCGCGCCACCACCGCCACCGGAGTAGTCAGGGCGCGGCGCAGCAGCCGGCCCACGGCCCCGGCCTCGACGAGGAAGCCGTCGTGGCCGTGGGGCGAGCTGACGACCTCCAGGACACCGCGGCCGGGCGGCAGGTGCTCGACGATCTCCTCGGCCTGCCGTACCGGGTACAGGCGGTCGCTGTCCACGGCGACGACCACGGTGCGGGCCCGCACCCGGGACAGGGCGGCGGCGGTGCCGCCGCGTCCACGGCCGACGTCGTGGGAGCTCATCGCCTGCGTCAGCACGACGTAGGAGCCGGCGTCGAAGCGGTGCACGAGCTTGTCCGCGTGGTGGTCGAGGTAGGACTCCACGGCGTAGCGGCCCCCTCCGCCGAGCGGGCGCTCCCCCGGCTGCGCGGCACGACCGAACCGGGTGTCGAGCTCGCTGGCGGACCGGTACGTGGTGTGCGCGATGCGACGAGCGGTGCCCAGCCCGGCGTGCGGCCCCTGCCCCGGCAAGGCCTCGTAGTAGTCGCCGCCGGCGAAGCCCGGGTCGGTCCGGATCGCCGTCAGCTGAGCGTGGGCCCAGGCGATCTGGTCGGCGCTGGCCGCCGCTCCCGCGCACAGCACAGCGGCGCGCTCCACCCGGTCCGGCTCGCCGACCGCCCACTCCAGCGCCCGCATCCCCCCCATCGACCCACCGACGACGAGCGCCCAGGAGCGGATGCCGAGCGCGTCGGCGAGCCGAACCTCGGCCGCCACCTGGTCCCGGACGGTGAGGAACGGGAAGCGGCTTCCCCACGCCCGGCCGTCCGGCGCCCGGGACGCCGGGCCGGTGCTGCCCTGGCAGCCGCCGAGCACGTTGGGGGCGACGACGAACCAACGGTTGGTGTCAATGGGGCGTCCTGGTCCGACGACCCCCTCCCACCAGCCGGCTGACGGGTGGCCCCCGCCCGGTGGTCCCGTGACGTGGCTGTCACCGGTGAGGGCGTGCAGGACGAGCACGGCGTTGTCGCCGGCGGGCGACAGCCTCCCCCAGGTCTCGTAGGCGATCCGGACGCCGGGCAGGACCCCGCCCGTCTCGAGGTGGAGGTCACCGACGTCGGCGAACCGCCGGTCGCCCGGCGGGTCCCCCTCCCGCCAGGCGCCGGTGACGGGCGCCGCGCCGTGGACCGGCGCGCCGGTCACGACACCGCCTTGGCCGCGGTCAGCCCGACCTCCAGGTCGGCGAGGATGTCGTCGATGTGCTCGATCCCGACCGCGAGGCGTACCAGCCCCGGCGTCACACCGGCTGCCCGCTGCTCGGCCTCGGTGAGCTGGCTGTGCGTCGTGGACGCCGGGTGGATGACGAGGCTGCGGACGTCGCCGATGTTGGCGACGTGGCTGTGCAGGGTGAGTCCCTCGACGAACCGGCGCCCGGCCTCGATCCCGCCGCGCAGCTCGAACGCGAGCACCGCGCCGGCGCCACGCGGCGCGTACCGCTGGGCCCGCTCGTACCAAGGGCTCGACGGCAGGCCGGCGTAGGACACCGAGGCCACCTCGGCCCGGTCCTCCAGCCAGGACGCGACCCGGACGGCGTTGGCCACGTGCCGCTCCATCCGCAGGCTGAGGGTCTCGAGCCCCTGGGCGATGAGGAACGCGTTGAACGGGGAGATCGCGGGCCCGAGGTCGCGCAGCAGCTGGACCCGCGCCTTGAGCACGTAGGCGAGGTTGGCCCCCAAGGGGCTGTCGACCCCGAGGTCCCGGGCGTAGACGAGCCCGTGGTAGCTGGGGTCGGGGGTGTTGAAGCCCGGGAACCGGTCGGGCCGGCTCGCGTAGTCGAAGGTGCCGCCGTCGACGATGACCCCACCGATGGCGGTGCCGTGCCCGCCCAGGTACTTGGTCGCGGAGTGGACGACGACGTCGGCCCCCCACTCCAGCGGCCGGAGCAGGTACGGGGTGGCGACCGTGTTGTCGACGACGAGCGGCACCCCGGCCTCGTGGGCGATCCCTGCGACGGCCTCGATGTCCAGCACGTCCTGGCGCGGGTTGGCGATGGACTCGCCGAAGAACGCCTTCGTCGTCGGGCGGACGGCCCGCCGCCACGCCTCGAGGTCGTCGGGGTCGTCGACGAAGTCGACGGACACCCCGAGCTTGGGGAACGTGTGCCGCAGGAGGTTGGCGGTGCCGCCGTACAGGCTCGGACTGGCGACGACGTGGTCCCCGGCCTCGGCGAGGTTGAGCAGGGCGAGCGTCTCGGCGGACTGGCCGCTGGCGACGAGGAGCGCGCCCACGCCCCCCTCCAGGTCGGCGACCCGCTGCTCGACGACGTCGGTCGTCGGGTTCATCAGCCGGGTGTAGATGTTGCCGAACTCGTTGAGGGCGAAGAGGTCGGCGGCGTGCTGGGTGTCGCGGAAGACGTATGAGGTGGTCTGGTAGATCGGCAGCGCCCGCGCGCCGGTGGCGGCGTCGGGGGTCTGGCCGGCGTGGATCTGGCGGGTCTCGAAGGACCATCCGGTGGTCATGGCGGGTCTCCTGTGCGTCGGGGGCCGCGGCAGCGGCTGAGGACGGCGCGTGCGGCCTCGCGGCCGCACGGCACCGCAGCCGGTGTCGCGACGGAGAAGAGGGCTGTCAGCGGAGCCCGCGACGCGGTGTGGGACCGGTGGCACCGGGCCGACGTGGACGTCGCGAGCGAGCGCTCGAACGAGCGGTCGAGCGCTCAGCGACGCATTCGGTGGTGGTTCACGGCGACGGCCTCCCGGTCTCGTGGGGCCCGGCGCGGGCCCGCGCTTGCCAGTCGTCCGCAACGGACGGCCAGCCAGGTCATCACCCGGGGCACCCCACCGCGGTGGAGGGTTGCCGGCCAGCAAGCCGGGGCTTCGCGCTGGCGCTCATGACCTCGTGCGCAGGACTCTAGACGTGCGGTCCCGCTGGGTGACACCCCGTCTCAGCATGCGGGAGGCTCCGCCAGTCCTCCGGCCGGCTGCGCCCACGGCGGCGGGAGCCCGCGGTCCACGGCCACCCGGATCAGCTCACCGAGGGTGTCGCCGGGGTGCTCGGCCTCGAGCAGCTTGAGCACCTCGTCAGCCAGGACGCCGCGACCGGTCCACCAGGCCAGCCAGGCCAGCACGCCCATGGGCGCCCGCCTGTACCGGGGTGGGGCGAGGCGGACGAGCCGGCGCAGGTGCGCCTCGATCCGGGCGACCCGCTCGTGATCAGGATGCACCGGCGGCCCACCGATGGTCCCGGCGCCGCCGAACACCGCGTCGAGGGCGACGCCGACGTCGTGGTCGGGCAGCAGGGCGCCGTCGTCGCCGACCGAGAAGGCACTGCCGGTGGCCAGGCTCCGGGCCGCCTTCCGCGTCCCGGGCACGGCGGTGAGGATGACGGCGTCTCGCACCGCGGCGGTCTCCATGGCCTGCAGGACCTCAGCCACCTCCAGGGACGACGCCCGGTCCGGTTCCCGGTCGAGCATCCGCAGCCACGTGTCGAGCGCGGCGCCCCGGTGAGACGCATCCGCCACCGAACGGCCGGCCGGCGGTGCGTCCGCCAACCGGCCGGCGACGTCCCGGGCATCCGCGTCGGCGGCCGGCGTGAGGTCCGCGACCACGTCACAGCGCCGGTCGAGGAGGACCCGGCCGTCGAGGACGAGCTCGGCGGCGAGGGCGCCGTCCGCCAGCTCCTCGACCGGCCAGCCGTCCGGCGGGCAGCAGTCGTCGTCGCAGGTGAGACAGCGGTACCGGGTGCCACCGACGGCCCAGGCGTCGAGCAGCGGGACGCCGTCGACCGCGAGGCGCTCGCGGACGGCCGGCAGCAGGTCTGCAGGGAGGTCGTCGTCCGTGAACACGACGACAGCCACCGCGGCAGCCTGGCCGGTGCGGGCGACGAGCGCGACGGCGTCCGACTGGGCCTCGATCGCACCGGGGACGTCGTCCGGCACGAGGTCGAACCGCCCGACCGCGCCGACCCGGCGTCCTCCAGGGCCCAGACACAGCACCACCACGCTCTGTCGTGGCCGGTAGCCGACGGCGTACTGGGCGTAGACGATCAGGTCCCGGGGCTCGCTGGCCCGCCACACGGTGCGCTCCATGGCTCCACCGTGGTCGTCCGCCTCGCCGGCCGGACCGCGTCGGGCGGCGGCTGTGGATGGTACGACCGGTGGTCGGCCCTGTGGGGGACAAGCCGGCAGGGCCGGTCAGGACCGGCGCCTCAGCGCACGACCTCGCCGACGACGACGTCGGGGTGGGCGGCCGTCGTCCGGCCGTCACGGGCGGCCTCCCAGTCGAGGAAGGCGTCGACCTCGCTGAGCAGGGCACCGGCGAGCCAGGTCGCGACGAGGGCGTCGTCGGCGACACCGAGGAGCAGGAACACCGCCCCGGGGACGAGGTCCACCGGGGAGACGACGTACACGGCGGCGAGCGCCATCACAGCGAGCCGTCGCCGGTCCAGGCCTGGGTAGCGGCCGGTGAGACCGGCCCGCAGCATCCGCGGGACGGCGCGCAGCTGCTCGCCGAGACCGTGGCCGCTCGTCGCTCGGGCACGGGTCAGCGCACTCCACAGGGCCTTGAGCGCCGTGGCACGTCGCAGGCTCCGCACAGCCACCTCCGGTCCTCGGGCGCCGGCCGCCCGTCGCGATGGCGAACGTCCCCCGCGACCGCGGTGTTCCGGCCACCGCCCGGGGGAGCCCACCCCGGGCCGAAGCGCGCCCGGCCCCGCTGCTCAGAAGTCGGTCCGGCACGGACCCCCGGACACCGCCGCCAGTCCGCGCAGGTCACCGTCGGCGAAGTCGGTCACCAGCGGGGTGGTCGACGGGAACATCAGCTGGGAGCGGTCGTCGACGTGGTCGAGGCCGACCAGGTGACCCAGCTCGTGCAGCAGCACCGCACGGCTCCGAGCGAGTCCGGCGGCTCCGGCGGCGGCCTCGCCGAGCTGCGGGGAGTCGATCACCAGCTGACCGGTGACGTACCGCCGGGTGCCCGGCTCCGCGCCGTCCACGGCCTGCGGCCCGGCGTAGGCGGCGACGTCTCCCGCCAGCCGCGGGTGCTCGGACGGATCCGACCAGACGACGAGTACGGGCACCCAGCGGTCACCGTACCGCTCCGGCTGCACCGGTCGGCGGTCGTCGGCGGGCACCTCGTCGGTGACCCCTTCGCGAACGAACGAGAACCCAGTGACCCGCTGCACCTCGGCCAGCGCGGAGGTCAGCAGGTAGTCCGCTCCGGGCGGGGCAGCGCGGTCGTCGACGACGTAGCGGATGGGACGGCACGGGTCCCAGCGCACCGGCTCACCGGCGTCGGCGGCCAGGACGCGGAAACCGCCCTCCCCCGCCGGGGCGGGCGCCGGCGTGCCGAGCGGCACCGGGGACAGCCCGGCAGGCAGGGACGGGTGGCCGGACGGCGCGGCCGAGCCACCCGGCAGCAGCTCCGGCCGCAGCACGGTGAGGGTGACGACGGCGAGGACGGCCGCGGCCAGCGCCCCCACCAGGGGCCAGAACGCTGCCCTCACCGAGCGCACCCACCGGCGACACCCACCGCACGAGGCTCTGCCACACCGGCGTATCGGCACGCCGGCGGCGCCGGTTGACCGCTGTCGCCCACCCGGCGCAGCCGGCGGCTCGCTACACCTCGGCGAACTCCCGCTTCGCGGCGGTAGCGATCCGGCGCAGCAGGTAGGCGTCCAGGCCCGCTCCCGCGGCTCCGCCGACGAACGGGACCGCCCGGCCGAGACGGGCGACCCCCCGGGACACCAGCCGGCTCACCAGCCGGAACGCGATGCCCTTGTTCACCATCATCAGCACCGGGGCGGGCAGCCGACGCAGGGTGAGCCGCGCCACCCGGCCGCCCGGGGCGACGACCCCCGCCTTGGCGAGGATGTCGTCGGCGTCGCCGCCGACCAGCGTGACGAGCAGCGCCGTGCGCACCTGCGGCGCCTCCAGGTCGTGCCCGCGCAGGTGAGCGATCGCGGCCACCATCCGGGCAGCGACGACGTAGAAACCGACGACGTTCGCGGGCAGCGCGAACGGCATGGTGACGAGCCCGCCGAGCCCGGTGACGAACCCACCCGCGGCGGCCAGCCGGGTGTGCTCGGCCACGACGGCGTCGACCGCCTCCTCGACGGACCGCGACGCCGTCCGGGCCTCGTCAGCCACGTCCCGGGCTGGGTCGAACGGGCCGACCCCGCCGATGCCGAGGTCGATCAGCCGGTCCACCAGGGAGGCGGCCGCCTTGTCGAGCGTGGACGGGGAGCTCTTCTGCTGGTCTCGCGCCATGGGGGAATCCTGCCGGTGACGGGCCGGTACTGCTCGTCGAGGTCGCCGCCGCGACCGAGGAGCGACCGAGGAGCGACCGAGGAGCGCTGGCAGCTCTGCCCGTCACGGGCCCACGGGCTGGGGCGCGGGCTCGATGGCGAAGTTGTCGCGGAAGACGTTGTCGGGGTCGTAGCGGCGCTTGAGGGCGCGCAGCCGCTCCAGCGTGCCCGGCGGGTACGCGTCGCGGACACGCTCGGGACGGGTGTCGGTCTCGAAGCTGACGTACAGGCCGGTGAAGTGCCGGCGCATGGCGTCCCAGACGGGGTCCAGTCGGGCCCGGCTGGCTCCCATGACGACGACGTGGAAGTTCGCCGACCGGTGGGCGAAGGCGGTGGCACCAGGTGCGACGTCGGCCGTCGCACCGCCCATGGAACGGATCTGGAACCAGTAGGTCTCGCCACCGGCGATGAGGCGGGCGGCGTCGTCGGCGAACTCGGGAGTGAGGTGCTCGAGCAGCCCGCTGCGGCTGACGGGTTCACCCTGGCCGGCGTTCGCCCCCACGGGTGGCGTGACGATGCCGGCGTAGGGCGTGAGCTGGACCTGCTGGCCCAGCAGTGGCGCGATGCCGGCGAAGGGCTGAAGCCGGTCGAGGACGGTGTCGGGGTCCTCGGAGTCGATGACCGTCATGGTCTGGGCGATCACCCGCCCGCTCCTCGGGCGCCCGATGATGAGGAAGCTTGTCAGGTCGCGCGGGGAGGCCTCGACGGCGGCGCCCCACCTGCGCAGGAAGTCAGCGGTGTCGCTGGCGTCGTAGACGAGCTGGGCGAAGCCGACGTCGCCGACCTCGTCGACCTGGAACTCGAACGCGGTGACGACGCCGAAGGAGAACCCGGCCCCCCGCACGGCCCAGAACAGGTCGGGGTTCTCGCTCTCGCTGGCGCGGGTCACGGTGCCGTCGGCGAGGACGATCTCGACGCCGCGGACGTGGTCGATGGTCAGCCCGTGCTGGCGGCTCAGGAACCCGATGCCACCGGCGGTGGCCAGGCCTCCGACGCCGACGCCGCCGTAGTCGCCGGAGGTCAGCGCCCACCCGTGGGGCTGCAGGGCCTGGGCGACGTGCCCCCACCGCGCACCTGCTTCGATCCGCACGAGGCGGTTGGCCTCGTCGAGCACCTCGACCCGGTTCATCCGTGACAGGTCGATGACGATGCCGCCGTCATTGGTGGAGCGGCCCGAGATGCCGTGACCCCCGCTGCGGACGGACAGCGGCACGGGCTGCGTGCGGGCGAAGGCCAGCGCCTGGGCGACCTCGGTAGCGTCACTGACGCGAAGCACCAGACCTGGTGACCCGCCGCGCATGTAGCCCGACCGCACGGAGGGGTAGACGGCATCACCTGGTTCGACCGCGCCGTCGCGCAGGACGCTCGGGACGTGGTCGTAGTCGATGCCCTCCCGCCGCTGCGCCCGCACCCAGATGCTGGGCACCGTGCCGACCGAGGTGCCGCGCACGGCGCGCTCCGCGGCGACCGCCTCGCGCAGCGCAGGCGCGACCTCGCCGGCGAAACGGCGTATCGCCTCGGGGTCGTCGGAGGCGAGGACGATGATGCCGACGCCGTCCTCGATCACGCGCGGCAGCAGCTCCTCGACCCACTGCTGCGGTGGTCCGACGAGCAGCCCGCCGGTGGTCGCGGTGAAGCGTCCCGAGATGTTGACGACGCGGCGGATCTCGCGCGGGTCGCGGCCGGCGGCGGTCGCGGCGGCGTCGATGCGGGCGTTGCCAGCCGCCAGGCTGCCCAGACCAGTGGTGGCTCCAGGCGCGATCCAGCCGTCGGCCTGTTCACCGATGAGCCGCAGCATGCGCGGTCTGCCGCCACCGACCCAGACCGGGATGTTGTGTGCCGGTGCGGGGCCACGCTCAGCGCCCCGCACCCGATAGTGCTCTCCCACGTGGTCGAGCGGCGAGCGGGTGCCGGCGGCCCAGAGGCCACGGATGACCTGGATCGCCTCTGCCAGGGCGTCGACCGACTCTCCGGCACTGAGACGGGGCACGCCCATGGCCGCCATCGCCTCCCAGAAGAAGCCGGCCCCCAGGCCGAGGCCCACCCGGCCGCGGGACATCAGGTCCAGGCTGGCTGCCGCCCGGGCGATGACAGCCGGCGGACGCATGGGCACGTTCAGCACGCTGGCGGACAGGTGGACCCGGGTGGTTCTGGCGGCCACCCAGCTCAGCAGCGTCCAGGTGTCGTGGAACCGGGGCTGGTAGGGGTGGTCCTGGAAGGTGACCAGGTCGTAGCCGAGGTCCTCGCTGAGCACGGCGAGGTCGACGGGGGTGTGCGGGTGCTCGTTCGTCGGCGTGATGAACGTGCCGAGCTGCAGGGGGTGGCCGTAGTCCACGAACGTTCTCCTTCCCGTCCTCACACCTTCTCGTCCTCACGAGGACGACGCCGGGCAGTCTGCGGAGGCTTGTCAGCTTCCTTCGCCGAGCAGGCTCGAGCCCGCTGCGGGGCCCGACGCCGCGCGCTGCGTCGTCACCAGGTCGCGCAGGCCGGGAGCGACCTCCTGGGCGAAGACCGTCAGGGTGGATGGGTCGTCGCCCATGAGGATGTAGCCGCTGAAGCCGTACTGCAGGGTCAGGGCGGCGAGCTGGCGGACCCACTGCTCCGGCGGGCCCACGAGCAGCCGGTCACTCGCGTGCGCGGTGAACTGCCCGCCGATGTTGAGGAGGCGGCGCACGGCCCGCGGGGGTCGTCCCGCCTTCGTGGCCGCGGTGTCGATGACCGCGTTGGCGTCGGCGAGGTCCTGCAGGCTCTTGGTGTAGCTGAGCGACGGCAGCCAGCCGTCGGCCTGACGGCCGATGAGCCGCAGCATCCGGGGCTTGTAGGCGCCGACCCAGATCCCGATCTCGTGTGCCGGGGCGGGGCCCCGTTTGGCACCGTTGACCCGGTAGTAGGTGCCGTCGACGACGAACCGGTCACGGCTCTCGGTGTCCCACGTGCCGCGGATGATCTCGATGGCCTCGCTCAGCGCCTCGACGCTCTGACCGGGGCTGAGCCTGCGGCCGCCCATGGCCTCGATGGCGTCCCAGAAGCCACCGGCTCCCACGCCAAGCACGAACCGGCCACCGCTGAGCAGGTCCAGGCTCGCCGCCGCACGGGCGAGCACTGCCGGGGGCCGCAGCGGCAGGTTGGTGACGTTCGCTGCGACGTGGATCCGTTCGGTCTCGGCCGCGACCCAGCTCAGCAGCGTCCAGGTGTCCAGGAACGCCGGCTGGTACGGGTGGTCCTGAAAGGTGGCCAGGTCCAGACCGACCTGCTCACTGAGCTGTGCCAGGGCGACGACCTGGTCCGGCGCAGCGGCGATCGGGGTGATGAACGAGCCGAACAGCAGGTCGTGTCCGTAGTCGGGCATCCGTCCCTCCTTTCGTGAGTCCGACGCCAGCCGAAGGCCTGTCACCATCAGTCGACGCCATCGATCGGCTGGGTCAGCGGCCGGACGTGTGCCCCGGCCACGGCGCCTCCGCCGGGCGCAGCGTGGACCAGCCGGTGTCCCGTGCGGCGCAGGCGGCGAGCACCCCGGTCACCGCGGTCGGGTTGTGCAGGTCCCCGGCGAGGACGGCGTCGCGGGCGTCGTCCAGCGGCACCCAGGCGGCGACCAGGCCGGCCTCCTCGTGCACGCGCACGTGCCTCTCGGTGGCGGGTACCTCGGTGAGGTCGCGGGCCAGGTACACCCGGACCGTCTCGTCCATCCCGCCCGGTGAGCTGAACCAGTCGACGAGAACGTCCCAGCGGGCGGCCCGCAGGTCGGCCTCCTCCGCCAGCTCGCGACGGGCGGCCTCCAGCGGTGGCTCGCCGTCGACGTCCAGCAGGCCGGCGGGCAGCTCCCACAGCTCGCGGCGGACCGGGTGCCGGTACTGGCGCACCAGCAGCACCCGCCCGCCCTCGTCGAGGGCCAGGACGCCGACGGCACCGGGGTGCCGCACGTACTCGCGCTGGACGGTCCCGGCCGGGCCCAGGTCGACGGTGTCCCGGACGACGTCCCACACCATCCCGGTGAGGAGCGTCTCGCTGGTGAGCACCGGACGCCCGGCAGGCCGGTCCCGAAGTGCCGCCGGGTCGTCGGGGTGCTGGGAGCCAGGTAGACCACCGGACCCCGACGGCGCCACCTGGCTCACGAGACGACCGGCTCGCCGACGTCCACCTCGAGCAGACGACCCTCGCGCTGCCGGTCGACGGCGGCACCGATGAGGCCGCGGAACAACGGGTGGGCGCGGTCGGGGCGGGAGCGGAACTCGGGGTGCGCCTGGGTGGAGACGTAGTACGGGTGGACGTCGCGGGGCAGCTCGACGAACTCCACCAGCTCGCGGCCGGGACTGGTGCCGGAGAAGACCAGCCCCGCCTCCTCCAGCCGGCCGCGGTAGGCGTTGTTCACCTCGTAGCGGTGCCGGTGGCGCTCCTCCACCCGGGTGGCGCCGTACGCCTCAGCGACGACGGACCCCTCGACCAGCACGGCGGGGTACAGCCCGAGCCGCATCGTGCCACCGAGGTCGCCGTCGCCCTGGACGATCGCCTTCTGCTCGTCCATGGTCGCGATGACCGGGTGCTCGCACTCGGGGTCGAACTCCGAGGACGACGCCCCGGTCAGCCCCGCGACGTTGCGGGCGTACTCGATGACCATGCACTGCAGGCCCAGGCACAGCCCGAGAGTGGGGACCTTGTTCTCCCGAGCCCAGCGCAGGGCGCCGACCTTGCCCTCGATGCCGCGGACGCCGAAGCCGCCCGGCACGCAGACGGCGTCGACGCCCTCGAGCAGCCGCCGGGCACCCTCGGGGGTGTCGCACCCGTCCGAGGCGACCCAGCGGATGTCGACCTTCGCGTCGACGGCGAACCCGCCCGCGCGCAGCGCCTCGGTCACCGACAGGTAGGCGTCCGGCAGGTCGACGTACTTGCCGACGAGGGCGACCTCGACCCGGTGGGCGGGCCGGTGCACCCGGCGCAGCAGCTCGTCCCACCCGGTCCAGTCGACGTCCCGGAAGGGCAGGTTGAGCCGGCGGACGACGTAGGCGTCCAGGCCCTCGGAGTGCAGCACCTTGGGGATGTCGTAGATGGACGGCGCGTCGACGGCGGCCACGACGGCCTCCTCCTCCACGTCGCACATCAGCGCGATCTTGGCCTTGGTGGCGTCCGGGACGTCACGGTCGCAGCGCAGCACGATGGCGTCCGGCTGGATGCCGATGCTGCGCAGGGAGGCCACCGAGTGCTGGGTCGGCTTGGTCTTCAGCTCCCCGCTCGGGCCGATGAACGGCACCAGCGACACGTGCAGGAAGAACACGTTGTCCCGGCCGACCTCCTGGCGGACCTGCCGGGCGGCCTCGAGGAACGGCAGCGACTCGATGTCGCCGACGGTGCCACCGATCTCGGTGATGATCACGTCCGGGGCCACGCCGTCCCGGCCAGGGACCGCCTGGGCGCGCATCCGCGCCTTGATCTCGTTGGTGATGTGCGGGATGACCTGGACGGTGTCCCCCAGGTACTCCCCGCGCCGCTCGCGGGCGATGACGGTCAGGTAGACCTGGCCGGTGGTGACGTTCGCGGCCGCGTCGAGGTCGACGTCGAGGAACCGCTCGTAGTGGCCGATGTCGAGGTCGGTCTCCGCCCCGTCGTTGGTGACGAACACCTCGCCGTGCTGGAACGGGTTCATCGTGCCGGGGTCGACGTTGAGGTACGGGTCGAGCTTCTGCATCGAGACCCGCAGTCCCCTGGCGTGCAGCAGGTGACCGAGACTGGAGGCGGTGAGGCCCTTGCCGAGGGAGCTCGCCACCCCACCGGTGACGAAGATGTGCTGGGTGACCCCGGAGCCGCCCGACGGTGCACCCGACCTCATGGACCCCCGCGGGGTCGTCCGCTCCACCACGGGTTACCAGGCTAACAGCCGGGTGTAGCGGTCGGACCACTGCGCCACGACCTCCGCCTCGTCGGGCAGCTCGGCGAACCGGGCGCGTCCGGCGTGGCCCAGCCGGGCTCGTGCCGCGTCGTCGTCGAGCAGGGTCGCGACGGCGTCGGCGAGCGCCTCGGCGTCGCCGGGCGGGACGAGCATGCCGGCGTCGCCGACCAGCTCGGGCAGGCCGCCGACCGTGGGGACGACGACCGGCAGACCGACCGCCATCGCCTCCTGGACGACGAGGGCCCGCGCCTCCCAGGAGCTGGCCAGGGCGAGCACGTCGGCCAGTCCCATGAGCCGGACGACGTCGCGCCGGGCGCCGAGGAAGTGCACCGGGGCGCCGGTGGACACCACCTGGCGGCGCAGCGCTGCCAGCAGCGCCGGGTCGCCGTCCCCGACGACGAGCCACCGCAGGCCTGTCCGCCGGCGCAGCCGGGCGGCGGCCTCGACGACGACGGCGAGGTTCTTCTGCGGGGCGATCCGGGAGACGGTGAGCACGACCGGTCCGTCGGCCGGCTCACCGGCGACCTCCTCGTCCGGCTCCCCGGCGACCTCCTCGGCGACCTCCCTGGCCAGCTCCCGACGTCCCGCGGCCCGGTCGCCTGCCCACGGGCCGGCGGCAGGCGCGGCGACCGGGGCGGTGACCGCGGTGCGGGCACCGAGGGCGACGGCCCGGTCGGTGAGGTCCTGCGAGGCTCCGGCCAGCAGGTCGGCCCGGCGGGCCTGCAGGACCTCGCCGAGGGCCCGCAGGCGCCGCTGCCAGCCGCCGCCGAGCACGGCGTTGTGCCAGGAGACGACCACCGGCGGGCGGCGGCGACGCACCGTGGCGGCGAGCAGCACCGCCAGCAGCCCGGCCTGGTGGCCGTGGGCGTGGACGACGTCGACGCCGGCGACGAGCGAGCGCAGCCGCCGCAGACGGCCCACGGCGCCGCGGCGCCCGGGCCACACCAGGTGCACGTCCGGGCCCAGGTCGAACCGGGAGGCCGTCCGCGGGCTGGTCGCGACCACCGGGGTCCAGCCGTGCGCCGGCAACCCGGTGGCGAGGCTCTGGACGTGCGCGCCGATACCACCGGTGCTGTGCCCGACGAGCAGGAGCACCCGTCGACGTCCTCGCGTCGGCGGCTGCTCAGAGGGGACGGTCCGGTCGCCAGTCACGTGGTGTCCCTGCGGCGCAGCACCGCCAGCGTCCGGCGGGCCGTGGACCGGTCGCCGACAGCCACCCCGACAGCCGTCACCGCCAGGACGACGAGCCCCCCGGCCGCGCCGGCGGCGAGCGCGGCACCGACCGCAGCCGTCCCACCGCCAGAGCCCGGCGGCAGGACGAGGTCGACGACGACCCGACCGGCCCAGGCCGCGACGGCCCCGCAGCCGAGCAGGACGCCGAGCGTGCGGGGCACCCCGGCCAGAGCCGCGGGCCCGGCCGCGCGACGCAGCGCCCCGAGCAGCAGCACACCCGCGACCAGCATCCCGGCGCTCGTGCCTGCTGCCAGGCCGGTGACGGCGTCCCGCGGCGGCAGCACCCACAGGACGACCACCGCGGAGACGAGGACGACGCCGGCCCAGCCGGCCGCGGTGGCGAGCGCCGCCGCCCGGGCGCGGTGCAACGCATTGAGCGCCCGGCCGAGGTGCGCCACCAGGGAGAACCCGACGACGCCGGGAGCCATCGCCGTCAGCGCGGCCGTCATCACCGAGACGTCGGCCCGGTCCAGGGCCGAGAACACCGCGGTCACCGCCGGCGCGACCGCAGCCAGCCCCGCCGCGCCGGTGACGGCGACGAGCAGCAGCGCCCGCGTAGTACCGGCGGCCGCGACGGCGAACGCGTCCCGGGCCCCGGTGGCGGCGTGGTGCGCCAGCCGCGGAAAGGCCACCGTGGCCAGGGGGACGGCCAGCACGGCGTACGGGAGCAGGTAGACGGCCTGCACGTACTGGAAGACCGGCCACGCGCCCGTCCCGCCGCGGGAGTTCGCCAGCAGCAGGGTGACGACGACGGCGACCTGCTGGGCGAGCAGGGCGGCGAGCCCGGCGCCGGCCAGGGCACGTGCGCGACGGGCCACTCCCGGAGGGAAGGAGAGGGTGGGGCGCAGGCGGGTTCCGGTGCGCAGCACAGGCAGCAGCAGGGGGATGGTCAGCGCGGCGACGCCCGCGGTGGTGCCCCAGGCCAGGACGGCCTCGGCGGCGGGGGGCAGGGCGGCCGCGTCGTCCTGGCTGCCCTCGGCGAGGGCGGCGAAGGCGGCGTAGGCGGCGATGACGACGAGGCTCGACACGAGCGGAGCCATGGCCGGCCACAGGAAGCGCCGGTGCGCCTGCAGCACCCCGGTGAGCACGACCCCGACGCCGTACAGGAGCACCTGCGGGGCGAAGACGAGGAGCATCCGGGCGGCCAGGGCGGCCTGGGCCGTGCAGTCCTCGCCGCCGAGCAGGAGCCCGGTCAGCGGTCGAGCGAGCAGGGCCAGGAGGACCGCGGCCGGCAGCAGCAGGACCACCGCCCAGGTCAGCAGGGCGCTGGCGGTCCGGTCGACCTCCTCGTGGGCGCCGCGGGCCAGTGGGGAGGCGAGCAGCGGGACGACGGCGGCCGCCAGGGCGCCACCGGCGACGACCTCGTAGAGGACGTTGGGCAGCTGGTTGGCGGTCGCGTAGGCGGTTCCGACGCACTCGGCGTGCACGGTGCCGGAGAACACCAGCCACCGCCCGAAGCCGACGACCCGGGCGAGCAGGGTGACGACGGCGACGGCGGCCGCGCCCCCGATCAGGGTGCCGGCGAGCTGGCGCCGGGTGAGTGCGCCGCCGGGGTGGCTCACGCCCGGCGGCCCAGCCGGTCGAGGGCGTCCAGGACGGGTGTCCGCTCGATCACTCTGGTGAAGCTGACCCGTTCACTGGCCAGAGTCAGACCGGTGAGCCCGGCGAGCAACCCTGCCCGGGTCAGGGCGCCGGTCCGCCCGGCGTCCGCCGTCGCGGCGACCGCGGCGCAGCCCAGCAGGGCACCGGCCGCGTTGGCTCCGGTGTCACCGAGCATGGCCCGCTCGCCCAGGTCCTCCGCGACGAGGGCAGCAGCGGCCCCCGCGCCGGCCGCCAGCAGGGTGCCGCCGGGGCCGGCGGTGAGCGCCAGGGCGGCCGGCAGCAGGGACACCTTGAGCGCCCGGCCCGGCCGCAGGTCCAGCAGGTTGAGCAGGTTGGCGGTGCCGGCGACGACACCGCCGGCGACGACGACGTCCAGCACGCCCGCGGCCCCCGGCCTGCGCCGCCCCAGCACGGTGGCGGCCGCGGCCAGGCCGGCCGCGCCGATGCCGCCCACCTTGACCGCGCCGGTGGTGACACGGCCGCGGGCCAGGGCGCCGAGGTGCCCCCGCAGCCCCTTGTCGGTGCCGGTGCCGACGAGGTCGTCGAGCGCGCCCAGGACCGCCGCGGACCCCACCGCGACAGCGGCACCGGCCCGGACCCGCCGCGGCAAACCGGGCGCTGCCAGCACCCCGGTCAAGGCGCCCAGCGCGTACGCGGGACCCTCGAGCAGGGTCACCGGCTCCCCCCGGTGGTTGGTGCGCTGCCAGCGCTGGGTTCCTCCAGGGGCCACCCGGGTCAGGACCGCCCACGCGGTCCGGGCACCTGCCGCCGCGGCCAGCGCGGCCCGCACCGGGCTCACGGGGTGCCGTCGTCCGGGTCGTCGGTGGGGACGTCGGTGGGCACCTCAGTGCCGGCGTCCGCGGGGGCAGGCAGGTCCACCGGTTCCGGGACGACCGCATCGGCGCCGGACGCCACCCCGTAGTGGCCCTGCCCGCCGGCCAGCTGCTCGCGCAAGGCCAGGGCCGCGACGACCCGGCCCATCGGGGTGTCGACGGCGTCGGACGTGGAGACCCCGTCGGGGACCCCCTCCTGCCGGACGACACCCACCAGCCCGGTGTCACCGGCGGCCTCCACCGGCCCGGCGAGCACGGCGCCGGCCGAGCGGGCGTCCGCCTCGGCGAGCAGTGCCAACCACGGCTCGGAGTCCTCGACCGCCGCGGCGGAGGCCTCGTCGTCCTCGCCCGCCGGTGGTGCGCCGGTCACGACGAGGACGACGTCGGCCTGCTGGACGACGTCCCCGTCGACGGCGACGAGCCCTCCGCTGCGCAGACCCTCGACCGCCGTCTCGGCCTCGGCCGTGGCGTCCGGGGCCCCGTCGGCGGGAGCCGACACGGCCCAGGCCAGGACGGCGGCGAGGTCACCCTGGGTGCCGCCGGCCGCCTCAGGCGCCGGGTCCACGAAGGGCAGCAGCTGACCGACGAGGCTGCGGCGGAACGCCTGCTCGCCCGGGTCGGTCCACGCCGACAGCACGCTGACGAGGCCGGGGACGTCGGCGCCGGCGACCTCCAGCTCGTCGGCGAGCAGGTCCACCGCCTCCCGGCCGGCGCTGGGCAGTGCGACGACGACGACGCTCCGCCCGGTCAGCTGCCCGGCCAGCAGCCGCGGCGCGGTGGCGGCGACGTACTGGTCCCGCTGCCGGATCTGCTCGTCCCGGTTGCCTACGGCCAGCTGGAGGTTCTCCTTGTCCTGCCGCAGCGCCTCCACCTGGTTGGTCAGCTGGTCGCCGATGGACTCGCGCAGCGGACCCGCACCGAGCACCACGCCGATGGCCAGCGCCAGGAACACCGACACGAGGGAGACGAGGTGGTACCTGAAGTCGATCACGGCTGCCCCACCACCTCCTGCCCGGGACCGAACAGCCCCGTGAACCAGTCCCGCACCACGATCACGGCGTCGTTGACCCAACCCCACGCGATCGCGTAGAACGCCTGGCCCGCGGTGGTGGCCGCCAGGGCGACACCGAGGGCCAGCAGGCCGGACAGGACGAGCAGCCCCAGCTGGAGGTTGGAGATGCGCTGCCGGTAGAGCCGGGAGACGCCCTTGGCGTCGACGAGCTTGCCGCCGACCCGCAGCCGGGTCAGGAACGTGCTCGCCATCCCGGCGCGGCCCTTGTCGAGGAACTCCACCAGCGTGGCGTGGGTGCCGACGGCGACGATGAGCTCGGCGCCCTTGTCGTCGGCGAGCAGCATGGCGACGTCCTCGCTCGTACCCGTCGCGGGGAAGACGACCGGGTCCACGCCCAGGCTGCGGACCCGGTCGAGGCCAGGAGCACGACCGTCCCGGTAGGCGTGCACGACCACCTCGGCCCCGCAGGTCAGCGCCCGGTCGGAGACCGAGTCCATGTCCCCCACGATCATGTCCGGGCGGTGGCCGGCCGCGAGCACGGCGTCCGCCCCGCCGTCCACTCCGATGATCACGGGTCGGTACTCGCGGATGTAGGGCCGCAAGGTCAGCAGGTCCTCCTGGTAGTGGTAGCCGCGGACGACGACCAGCGCGTGACGGCCCTCGAAGCGGGTACGTACGTCCGGGACGCCGATCCCGTCCAGGAGCAGGTCCCGCTCCTTGCGGAGGTACTCCATCGTGTTGGTGGCGAACGACTCCAGCTGGACGGAGAGCCCGGCGCGGGCGTCCTCCATCGCAGCGGCGACCGACTCCTCGGTGAGCTCCTGCCCCCGGGCGACCTCGATCTCCTCGGCTCCGCGAACCAGCAGGACACGTCCCTCGTGGACGCGTACCCGCCGCCCCTCCTCGATCTGCGACATCACGGCCGGCCCGGCGGCGTCGACGAGCGTGACGCCGGCACCGACGAGGATGCCGGGGCCCATGTTCGGGTAGCGCCCGGAGGTGCTCGGCGCCGCGTTGACGACGGCGGCCGGACGGCAGGCGAGGAGCGCCTCCGCGGACACCTTGTCGATGTCCATGTGGTCGATGACGGCGATCTCACCGGGCCGCAACCTCTTGGTGAGGTCCTTGGTCCGCGGGTCCACGCGTGCGATCCCGCTCACCCCGGGCAGGGCCTCGGGCTTGCGTCGGCGGCTGAGAAGGTTGCGCATATCGGGCCCGATGCTCCCACGACCTGGGGCGGGAGCGGGTCAGGCGGCGCCGTCCCGGGCGGCGGCGAGCAGCTCCTCGGCGTGCGCCCGTGCGGTGTCGGAACCCTCCTGCCCGGCGAGCATCCGGGCCAGCTCGCGGACCCGGGCGGTGTCGTCGAGGTCGGCGACGAGGCTCGAGGTGACCTGGCCGTCGTCGTCCTTGGCGACGAGCAGGTGGCGGTCGGCGAACGCGGCCACCTGGGGCAGGTGGGTGACGACGATCACCTGGGAGGTGCGGGCGAGGCGGGCCAGGCGACGTCCGACCTCGACCGCGGCCCTCCCCCCGACGCCGACGTCCACCTCGTCGAACACGAAGGTGGGCACCGGGTCGGCGCCGGCGAGCACCACCTCGAGGGCGAGCATGACCCGGGACAGCTCGCCGCCGGACGCGCCGCGGGACACCGGTCGGGGTTCGGCGCCGGTGTGCGGGGCGAGCAGCAAGGTGACGTCGTCCCCGCCGTGCGGCCCCAGCTCCTCCCGGCGGCGGACGTCGACGGTGAGCCGGGCGTGCGGCATGGCTAGCTCGACCAGCTCGGCGGTGACGGCCGCCGCCAGGCGGTGCCCGGCCCGGGCCCTGGCCGCGTGCAGGGCGGCGGCGAGGTCACCGAGGCGCCGGTCGAGCCCGGCCAGCTCCTCCCGAAGCGTCTCGACCCGCTCGTCGTCCCCCTCGAGCTCGGCGTGCCGGCGGGCGGCGTCGTGGGCCCAGGCCAGCACGGCGTCGGCGTCCTGGCCGTACTTGCGGGTCAGGGCGCCGAGGGCGGCGCGACGCTCCTCCACGCCGGCCAGGCGCATCGGGTCGGCCTCGACCGACTCGGCGTACGAGCTGAGCTCGGTGGCGACGTCCGCGGCGAGGTACCCGATCTCGGCGAGCCGGTCGGCGAGCCGGGCCAGGGCCGGGTCGTGCTCCCGGACGCCGTCGAGCAGGCGGCGGGCCGCGTCGAGCAGGCCAGCGGCGTCCGGGCCGGGCTCGGGCAGGGTCGGGTCGCCCAGCAGTGCGGCGTGAGCGCCGGCCGCGGCGGCGCGCAGATCCTCGGCGTGGGTGAGCCGGTGCCACTCGGCGAGCAGGTCGGCGTCCTCACCGGGCTGCGGGTCGACGGCCTCGATCTCCTCGAGCCCGAGCCGCAGCAGGTCTGCCTCCTGGCGGCGCTCGCGAGCTCGCGTCGTGAGCTCGTCAAGCTCGGCGCGCACCGCGGCGGCACGGGCGTAGGCGTCCCGGTAGTCGGCGAGCAGGCCGGCCACCTCCTCGCCGGCGTACCGGTCGACGGCCTCTCGCTGCCGGGCGGGGCTGCGCAGCAGCACCTGCTCGGACTGTCCGTGGACGGCGACGAGGTCATCGGCCAGCTCGGCGAGCACGCCCACCGGCACCGACCGGCCGCCGAGGTGCGCCCGGCTACGCCCGGACCCGGCGACGGTCCGGACGACGATCAGCGCGTCGTCGTCGAGGTCGGCCCCGGCCTCCCGGGCGCGAGCGGCGACCGGACCCTGCGGGTCGACGACGAACCGGCCCTCCACGGCCGCGCTGGACGTGCCGCTGCGCACCGTCCCGGCGTCCGCCCGGGCCCCGAGGAGCAGGCCGAGCGCGGTGACCACCATCGTCTTGCCGGCGCCGGTCTCGCCGGTCAGCACGGTGAGGCCGGGACCGAGCTCCAGGACGGCCTCGTCGATGACTCCCAGGGAGCGGATCCGCATCTCCTCGAGCACGTCTCAGCCCTCCTGCACCGGGCCGCGCCAGCCGGTCACCGGCAGCTGGAACTTCGCCACCAGCCGGTCGGTGAACGGACCGGTGACGAGCCGGGCCAGCCGGATCGGGCGGCTACCGCGACGCACCTCGATCCGGGCGCCGGGCGGCAGCTCCACGGTGCGCCGTCCGTCGCACCACAGGACGCCGCCCACCGGGCTGCGGTTGACGACCTCGACCGCCAGCACGGAGCTCGGGGCGACCACCAGGGGGCGGGCGAAGAGGGCGTGCGCCGAGATCGGCACCATCAGCAGCGCCTCGACCTCCGGCCAGACCACGGGCCCTCCGGCGGAGAAGGCGTAGGCGGTGGAGCCGGTCGGGCTGGCCATGACGACCCCGTCGGCGCCGAAGGTCGACACCGGACGCCCGTCGACCTCGGTGGCCACCTCGATCATGCGCTCCCGGTTGGCCTTCTCCACCGACGCCTCGTTGACCGCCCACGTCTCGGCCAGCAGCCGCTCCCCCAGGCGCACCGTGACGTCCAGGGTCATCCGCTCCTCGACCATGTAGTCACCGGCCGCGACCCGGCGAACGGTGTCGTAGAGGTCGTCCGGCTCGATCTCGGCCAGGAAGCCGACGTGCCCGAGGTTGACCCCCAGCAGCGGGACGGGGTGCTCGCGAACGACCTCGGCAGCCCGCAGCACGGTGCCGTCCCCGCCGAGCACGACGACGAGCTCGAGCCCGAGGTCGACGTCCGGTCCGAGGCCCTCGACCCGGGTCGCCTGCTCGGTGCCGGGGACCTCGTCCGCCTCCTGCGCGAGCATGACCGGCTCCAGTCCGGCGTCGGCGAGACGCCGGACCAGGTCCGCGGTGGCGGTGCGGGCGGCGGGACGGCCGGTGTGGGTGAGCAGCAGCACGCGCCGGGTGGTCCCGCTCACCGGGCACCCGCCCCGCTGGGCCCCTCGGCCACCGCCCGGTCGACGAGCGCGGCGACCCGGGACCGCTCCGGCTGGTCCCAGCGCAGTACTGCCCCAGGGTCGTCCGCGGCCCGGGTGAGGTGCAGGAAGTACTCGACGTTGCCGCTGGGACCGGGCAGCGGACTGGCCACGACGCCGTGCACCCGCAGACCCTCGGCGGCGGCGGCCGCGGCCACGTCGCGCACCGCCTCGGCACGAAGCTCAGGCTGCCGGACGACCCCGCCGGCTCCCAGCCTTTCGCGGCCTACCTCGAACTGGGGCTTGACCATGAGCACCCAGTCGGCGTCCGCCGTGGCACAGCGGGCCAGGGCGGGCAGCACCAGCCGCAGGGAGATGAACGACAGGTCCGCGACCACGAGCCCGGGGGCGGGAGCCACCTGGTCGGGGGTCAGCTCCCGCACGTTGGTCCTGTCCAGGACGGTGACCCTGGGGTCCTGCCGCAGCGACCATGCCAGCTGGCCGTACCCGACGTCCACGCACACCACGTGCTCGGCGCCGCGACGCAGGAGGACGTCGGTGAAGCCACCGGTCGACGCGCCGGCGTCGAGGCACCGTCGGCCCTTCACGACGACGCCGTCGAACGCGTCGAGCGCGCCGGCGAGCTTGTGCGCACCCCTGCTGACGTACGCAGGGCCGGCGGCGGCGTCGGCGACCTCGATGGCGGCGCCGAGCTCGACCTGAGTGGCGGGCTTGGCCGCCGTCCGCCCGGCCACGGCGACCCGTCCCGCAGCGACCAGCTCACCGGCGTGCTGGCGGGAGCGCGCGAGCCCCCGCCGCACGAGCTCCGCGTCCAGCCGCTGCCGTCGCGCCACTGCTCACTCCACCGCCGCGGACAGTCGCTGCTGCAGCGCCTCGTGCACCGCGACGAGCTCGGGCAGCTGCTCGGCGGCGGGGGCGCGCGGGTCCAGCGCGGCCAGCCGGCGCACGGCGGCGTCCACGTCGGGGTCACCGGTCCGGAGGACCGACGGGTCAGTGGCTGGCTCCGCTGCGGGAGACGGTCTCGTGCGGTCTGCTGCGGCGTCCGGCTGGTTGTCGTCGTGCACGGCGGTCACGCTACCGCCGGGTGGTGACGACGTCCCGCAGCTGATCGGCGACCTCGGTGAGGTCCGGGCCCCGGCCGTGGTCACGGGCGTCCCAGACCGCGGCGGCCGCGGCGCACAGCATCTGCACGTCGTCGTCGCCGGCCCGGACCTGGAGGCGGCCGTCGTGGAGACGGACCTGCGCCGTCCCGCTCACCCACCAGCCGCCCTCGGGCGCCCGGGGAACCACCCGTGGCGGCTCGAGCAGGCAGCGCAGGTCGGCGCCGACGAGGTCCGGCCGCTCGAGCGGGCCGGCGGCGAGCAGGTCCTCCGGCCGGGTCACCCCGGTGAGCACGAGCAGCGAGCGCATCCCGGCGGCCCGCGCTCCGGCCACGTCGGTGTCGAGTCGGTCCCCGACGACCAGCGGCGAGTGGGCTCCCCGGGCCGCGACCTGGAACAACGTGGGCTGCGGCTTGCCGGCGACGAGCGGCTCGGCTCCCGTGGCGGTCCGGACGGCGGCGACGAGAGCACCGTTGCCGGGCGCGGGACCCCGCTCGGTGGGCAGGGTGGGGTCCACGTTGGTGGCCACCCATCTGGCCCCGGCGCGCACCGCCAGGGCCGCCTCCGTCAGCTGCCGCCACCCGACGTCCGGGCCGTACCCCTGGACCACGGCCACGGGCCGGTCGTCGGCCGAGGAGACGACGTCCAGACCCGCTGCGGTCAGCGCGTCGGCGACGCCGGGTCCACCTACGGCCAGGACGGGCCCTGCGTCGCCGAGCGTGTCGGTGACGAGCCGGGCAGCAGCCTGCGAGGACGTGACGACCTGGTCCGTCTCGGCGGGCACGCCGAGTGAACGCAGGTGCCCGGCCACCTGAGCCGGCGTGCGGGAGGCGTTGTTCGTGGCGTAGCGCAGCGCGGTGCCGGCCCTGTGCACCGCGGTGAGCGTCTCGACGGCTCCGGCCACGGCCTCGGCGCCGACGTAGACCACCCCGTCGAGGTCGAGGACGAGCAGGTCGTGCTCGTCGACCAGCACGCCGCTCACCGGTCGGCGAGACCTGCGTCCCGCCGGGCGGTCAGCGTCGCCCGCACCTGCCGGAGCCGGTCGGCGTACTCGCGGCGGTCGGGGCGCATCGCGACCGCCAGCGCCAGGTGCTCGGCCGCCTCCTCGAACCGGTTGAGCCGGGCCAGCGCGGAGCCGAGGCCGAACCGGGCGTAGTCCGCGTCGGGGTTGCGCTCGACGAGCCGGGCGAAGGTGGCTGCGGCGTCGTCGTAGCGGGCTGCCGCGAACTGTGCCCGGCCGAGGGTCTCCAGCACCATGGCGGAACCCGGCTCGGACTCGGCCGCGTGCTGCAGGACGGTGGCTGCCGCCGCGGCGTGCCCGTCCTGGAGGAGCTGCGTTCCTCGCCGCAGCCACTCGTAGGGGCCGCCCTCGGGCTGACCTGGGGATGTCTCCGGCATGTCTCCAGACCGTACGGTGCCACCCGTCGGGCTGCGAACCCGGACCCGGATCCCCGAGGGGCACAGCCTCCCGGCGGCTGAGCGGGCGGTTCAGTCCTCGAGCAGGTCCACGATGGTCTCGCCCGGCTCCGGGACCACACGACCGAGTCGTTCCGCGGCCCCGGTCTCGCCCGCGTCGTCCGCGTCCGCCGCCCGCTCCAGCCAGTCGCGAGCCTCTGCCGGGCGCCCCGCGGCCTCGAGGGCATCGGCCAGCACGGACCACACTCGGGCACGCCACGGGACGGCCCTGGCCTGGGCCCGCTGGGCCAGGGGCTGCAGCAGCACGACGGCCGCCGCCGGGTTACCCATGTCCATCCGGGCACCGGCCGCGACGAGGCGCATCTCCACCTGGCCTTCCTCGTCCAGTGCGGCGACCTCGGACGATGCGGCGAGCTCCAGTGCGCGCTCGGGCCGGCCGAGGCCACGCTCGCAGTCGGCCATCACCGGCAGCAGCGACTGGTCGCCGGTCAGGCGCCGCACCGTCCGCAGCTCGCGCAGCGCCTCGTCGTAGTGGCCGGCCCGGTAAGCGGCGAGACCGGCGGCCTCCCGGACGACACCGAGCCGTCCGGCCCGCCGTCTGGCGGCCTGGGCGTGCTCCCAGGCGGAGACCGGGTCGACGTCGAGCAGCCGCGCCACCATCACGAGGTGCCGGGCCACCTTCTCGGCACCCTCCTTGCTGAGGGAGCGCAGGTCTCTGCGGACACCGGCGTCCAGCTCCTCGCCGGTGACGTCCGCGGGTAGAGGCGGGTCCTGCGGTCGCGGGGTGACGTCCTGGTCTGGTCGCCCGGGCCGCCGCTCGCCACGCGATCGGGCCGAAGTGGCCGACGTGACCCCATCGGTTCGCACCCTGCGGTCGCCCAGGCCCGGGCCCTCACGCCGGTCCGGGCGGGCCGACACGTCCCCACGCCGGGGACGTTCGCGGCGCCCGGGACGTCCCCCCTGCCCTGCGCCTGCGTCCTGCCGTCGCGGACCGCCGCCCTGCGACCCCCCGGCCGCAGAAGCGCCGGGGCGGCGGCGGCCGCGCGGTCCACCAGAGGTCGGGTGCTCGGCCATGTGGGCTCCTGTGGACGTGGCTGAAGATGCGGATGACGGTCACCCCCGGGTGTGGGGGTGACCGTCATCGTGTGGGTGTTGTCCGGCGGTGTCCTACTCTCCCACGCGGTCTCCCGCGCAGTACCATCGGCGCTGTCGGGCTTAGCTTCCGGGTTCGGAATGGGACCGGGCGTTTCCCCGACGCTATGGCCGCCGGAACTCTATGGAGATGTCGTTCGGTGGTGGGCCGACCGTATCTCGGGAACCGCACAGTGGACGCAGAGCACTCGGTGAGTGTGTGGGCAAGTTGTCGGCTTATTAGTACCGGTCAGCTTCACGTGTTGCCACGCTTCCACGTCCGGCCTATCAACCCAGTAGTCTAGCTGGGAGCCTCTCGGGGTCGAGCCCCGTGGAGACCTCATCTTGAAGCAGGCTTCCCGCTTAGATGCTTTCAGCGGTTATCCTTTCCGAACGTAGCTAACCAGCGGTGCTCCTGGCGGAACAACTGGCACACCAGAGGTTCGTCCGTCCCGGTCCTCTCGTACTAGGGACAGCCCTTCTCAAGTCTCCTGCGCGCGCAGCGGATAGGGACCGAACTGTCTCACGACGTTCTAAACCCAGCTCGCGTACCGCTTTAATGGGCGAACAGCCCAACCCTTGGGACCTACTCCAGCCCCAGGATGCGACGAGCCGACATCGAGGTGCCAAACCATGCCGTCGATATGGACTCTTGGGCAAGATCAGCCTGTTATCCCCGGGGTACCTTTTATCCGTTGAGCGACCGCGTTTCCACGAACCACGGCCGGATCACTAGTTCCGACTTTCGTCCCTGCTCGAGATGTCTCTCTCGCAGTCAAGCTCCCTTGTGCACTTGCACTCGACACCTGATTGCCAACCAGGCTGAGGGAACCTTTGAGCGCCTCCGTTACCTTTTGGGAGGCAACCGCCCCAGTTAAACTACCCACCAGGCACTGTCCCTGATCCGGATCACGGACCGAGGTTAGATGTCCAGAACGACCAGAGTGGTATTTCAACGGTGACTCCACCGACACTGGCGTGCCGGCTTCACAGTCTCCCACCTATCCTACACAAGCCGTACCGAACACCAATACCAAGCTGTAGTAAAGGTCCCGGGGTCTTTCCGTCCTGCTGCGCGTAACGAGCATCTTTACTCGTAGTGCAATTTCGCCGAGTTCATGGTTGAGACAGCGGAGAAGTCGTTACGCCATTCGTGCAGGTCGGAACTTACCCGACAAGGAATTTCGCTACCTTAGGATGGTTATAGTTACCACCGCCGTTTACTGGCGCTTAAGTTCTGAGCTTCGCCGTGAGGCTAACCCGTCCCCTTAACGTTCCAGCACCGGGCAGGCGTCAGTCCGTATACATCGTCTTGCGACTTCGCACGGACCTGTGTTTTTAGTAAACAGTCGCTTCTCCCTGGTCTCTGCGGCCTTCCGGACTAGGCAGCACGTGCCGTCATCCGTCCGGCCCCCCTTCTCCCGAAGTTACGGGGGCATTTTGCCGAGTTCCTTAACCATGATTCTCTCGATCGCCTTGGTATTCTCTACCTGACCACCTGAGTCGGTTTGGGGTACGGGCGGCTAGAACCTCGCGCCGAGGCTTTTCTCGGCAGCATGGGATCACCCTGCTTCCCGCATTCGCGGTCACCATCAGGTCTCAGGCTGCGTGAGGTGCGGATTTGCCTACACCTCGCCCTACACCCTTGGACGTGGACTACCATCGCCACGCGGAGGCTACCCTTCTGCGTCACCCCTGTTACTGCGCTTACCTACTACCGGTTCGGGTCGCGCGCTCCCCCGCACCGGCCCCGAAGGGCCGACACGGCTTCGCACGCTCAGCATCACCGGCCTCGGTATGGGCGGTTCTTCGCCGGTACGGGAATATCAACCCGTTGTCCATCGACTACGCCTGTCGGCCTCGCCTTAGGTCCCGACTTACCCAGGGCGGATTAGCCTGGCCCTGGAACCCTTGGTCATTCGGCGGACGGGTTTCTCACCCGTCTTTCGCTACTCATGCCTGCATTCTCACTCGTGTGGCGTCCACGACTGGGTCACCCCGCCGCTTCACTCGCCACACGACGCTCCCCTACCCATCCACGCGCCTGGACCGGACCCGAAGGACCGGCCGGGCACACGCGTGAATGCCACAGCTTCGGCGGTGTGCTTGAGCCCCGCTACATTGTCGGCGCGGAATCACTTGACCAGTGAGCTATTACGCACTCTTTCAAGGGTGGCTGCTTCTAAGCCAACCTCCTGGTTGTCTGTGCAACTCCACATCCTTTCCCACTTAGCACACGCTTAGGGGCCTTAGCTGGTGGTCTGGGCTGTTTCCCTCTCGACTACGGAGCTTATCCCCCGCAGTCTCACTGCCACGCTCTCACTTACCGGCATTCGGAGTTTGGCTGACGTCAGTAACCTGGTAGGGCCCATCAGCCATCCAGTAGCTCTACCTCCGGCAAGAAACACGTGACGCTGCACCTAAATGCATTTCGGGGAGAACCAGCTATCACGAAGTTTGATTGGCCTTTCACCCCTACCCACAGGTCATCCCCCAGGTTTTCAACCCTGGTGGGTTCGGTCCTCCACGCGGTCTTACCCGCGCTTCAACCTGCCCATGGGTAGATCACTTCGCTTCGGGTCTAGGGCACGCGACTCAGTCGCCCTGTTCGGACTCGCTTTCGCTACGGCTTCCCCACACGGGTTAACCTCGCCACGTACCACTAACTCGCAGGCTCATTCTTCAAAAGGCACGCCGTCACCCCGCACGGAGGCTCCGACGGCTTGTAGGCACACGGTTTCAGGTACTATTTCATCCCGGGTACCCCCTTTCCTTTTCACCTTTCCCTCACGGTACTTGTCCGCTATCGGTCACCAGGGAGTATTTAGGCTTAGCAGGTGGTCCTGCCAGATTCGCACGGGATTTCTCGGGCCCCGTGCTACTTGGGATCCCCATCGGGAGGCCACGCCATTTCGCCTACGGGGGTTGCACCCTCTGTGCCGGGCCTTTCAATGCCCTTCGACTATGACGCGACTTTCTCACTCCCCGCCTCATCGGTAGCTGAGACAGACAGGTCCCACAACCCCGACCACGCAACGCCTACCAGCTGTCACACGTGACCGGTTTAGCCTCTTCCGCGTTCGCTCGCCACTACTGACGGAATCACTGTTGTTTTCTCTTCCTGTGGGTACTGAGATGTTTCACTTCCCCACGTTCCCTCCACACGCCCTATGTGTTCAGGCGCGGGTGACTGGACATGACTCCAGCCGGGTTTCCCCATTCGGACATCCTCGGATCACAGTTCGGTTGCCAACTCCCCGAGGCTTATCGCAGGCTCCTACGTCCTTCATCGGCTCCTGGTGCCAAGGCATCCACCGTGTGCCCTTAAAAACTTGGCCACAAAGTATTCAAAGATGCTCGCGTCCACTGTGCAGTTCTCAAGCTACGGGCGGCACCACCCCACACCCGGCGCCGGCCCCCACGAAGAAGACCAGTACACCGACAGGATGACCCGCAACCACCAGCACCCCCACCGGGAGCACCAGCAGCCCAGAAGGAACAGACACCAACGCCCGCACCCTCAGGACCCAACAGCGTGCCCAGACCGCCACCCGACACACCAGACGCGTTCCCCACCACAACCCCGAAGAGCCGTGACCGTACTAACGCCCGACGCACCCACGCGACGACCAACTAGCCGATGTTCCACCCACGAGCACCACCCCGAGAACACTCGCCCCGGGCATGGCCCTGGACGCGACCAGCACAAACCGGCCACGCCAGACGCTCCTTAGAAAGGAGGTGATCCAGCCGCACCTTCCGGTACGGCTACCTTGTTACGACTTCGTCCCAATCGCCAGTCCCACCTTCGACAGCTCCCTCCCACAAGGGGTTAGGCCACCGGCTTCGGGTGTTACCGACTTTCGTGACGTGACGGGCGGTGTGTACAAGCCCCGGGAACGTATTCACCGCAGCGTTGCTGATCTGCGATTACTAGCGACTCCGACTTCATGGGGTCGAGTTGCAGACCCCAATCCGAACTGAGACCAGCTTTTTGGGATTCGCTCCACCTCACGGTCTCGCAGCCCTTTGTACTGGCCATTGTAGCATGCGTGAAGCCCAAGACATAAGGGGCATGATGATTTGACGTCATCCCCACCTTCCTCCGAGTTGACCCCGGCAGTCTCCTATGAGTCCCCGGCACGACCCGCTGGCAACATAGGACGAGGGTTGCGCTCGTTGCGGGACTTAACCCAACATCTCACGACACGAGCTGACGACAACCATGCACCACCTGTACAGGACCCTTGCGGACCTCACATCTCTGCGAGATTTCCCTGTATGTCAAGCCTTGGTAAGGTTCTTCGCGTTGCATCGAATTAATCCGCATGCTCCGCCGCTTGTGCGGGGCCCCGTCAATTCCTTTGAGTTTTAGCCTTGCGGCCGTACTCCCCAGGCGGGGCGCTTAATGCGTTTGCTGCGGCACGGAACTCGTGGAATGAGCCCCACACCTAGCGCCCAACGTTTACGGCGTGGACTACCAGGGTATCTAATCCTGTTCGCTCCCCACGCTTTCGCTCCTCAGCGTCAGTTACGGCCCAGAGACCCGCCTTCGCCACCGGTGTTCCTCCTGATATCTGCGCATTTCACCGCTACACCAGGAATTCCAGTCTCCCCTACCGCACTCTAGTCTGCCCGTACCCACTGCAGGCCCGGAGTTAAGCCCCAGGTTTTCACAGCAGACGCGACAAACCGCCTACGAGCTCTTTACGCCCAATAAATCCGGACAACGCTTGCGCCCTACGTATTACCGCGGCTGCTGGCACGTAGTTAGCCGGCGCTTCTTCTGCAGGTACCGTCACTTGCGCTTCTTCCCTGCTGAAAGAGGTTTACAACCCGAAGGCCTTCATCCCTCACGCGGCGTCGCTGCATCAGGCTTTCGCCCATTGTGCAATATTCCCCACTGCTGCCTCCCGTAGGAGTCTGGGCCGTGTCTCAGTCCCAGTGTGGCCGGTCGCCCTCTCAGGCCGGCTACCCGTCGTCGCCTTGGTAGGCCATCACCCCACCAACAAGCTGATAGGCCGCGAGCCCATCCCCAACCGAAAAACTTTCCACACCACCAGATGCCCGGCAGTGTCATATCCGGTATTAGCACCGGTTTCCCGGAGTTATCCCAGAGTCGGGGGCAGGTTGCTCACGTGTTACTCACCCGTTCGCCACTGATCCACCAGTGCAAGCACCAGCTTCACCGTTCGACTTGCATGTGTTAAGCACGCCGCCAGCGTTCGTCCTGAGCCAGGATCAAACTCTCCATTGATGACAAACCGGCACCCACCCCACACAGGGACAGGACACCGCTCAATAGAGACCCCAACCCCCCGGCAAGGAGGTCAGGAATCAAACCTGGCAAAACAGCACCCACCCGACGAGACAGGCAGGCACCGCATCACCAAACACGCCCCATCCACCACCAGCACCACCACACAACGCAGCAGCACCACCAGCACGACGAGGCCATTCGGCATCGACTTTTAAGCACGCTGTTGAGTTCTCAAGGAACGGACGCGCACCACCCACCACAACCACACAGGCCGCAACAGACGGGGCTACCGCATGAACCTTCTTGCTCGAGCGAGCACCGAAGCACAGTCGGGCTTTTGGTAGCTCTGGCGCTCGAGCGGTGACCGAGCCTAGCACCTTGCGAGCATCGCTCCAAATCCAAGGCGCCCCTCGGTACTCACCGCGGACCGGCCTCCCTGGGGAGTCCGTGCCTCCAGCGGTGTCCCTAGAGTAGCACGGTCCAGGGTGGTCCTTGTCCGCCCGGCGCTCGGCGCGCACGGCGCCGCGTGCCGAGGCCAGGAGAGCAGGCCTGGCAGCGCCAGGAGCAGGGCCGGACAGCGCCAGGAGCACGGCCGGAGCGCGAGGGAGCCTGTGGTGAGCCCCTCCGTCCGGCCCCCTGGTGGTGATCATGCAAGCCCGCCACCCCGGACCCCGCTGCGTGTCTCGCATCGTGCCGAGCTCGTGCCGCGTCACGCCGGCACAGGGACGCTCTGGAGCACCACGCGGGCGGCCGCGACCAACGTCGCGGCCGCGTACTTCACCCCGCGCCATCACATCGGCGCCCCACTCATGCCGGCCCTCGAGCTAACCGCCCCCGGGGACGCTGTGGCCGATGAACAGTCCTCCCGGGCGTCCCAGGACCACCTGCGCGGTCCGGCCGATATGCACCGCCGTCAGCCATGCAGCCCAGAACCGACCGGGCTCACCGCAGTCCCCAGCGACAGCCGAGCCCCGAAGAGCACCACCTCCAGCACTGAGCCCTGATCCACCGACCGGGTTCGGCGGTGTGAGCGTGGCGTAGGGCGAGAATGCCCTCTTGAGCTGGGAGGATGTGGATTGCGACGTCTACGTCCAACCGCTCAAGAGGAGCACCTCGCAAGTGAAACCTTCTCACACGATCCGGCCGGTCTTCGATGACCCGAACCTGGTGTCGTCGGCGGGCCTGGTCCCTGCGTTGCGGCTGGCCGAGACCGCCGGCCTGTACGACCTCCTGGAGGAGGTGACGGTGCCTTCGCCGAACGCTGCGGTGAAGGCGGCGTGCGTGGTGGCCGGGATGCTGGCCGGCGCGGACTGCATCGATGACATGGACCTGCTGCGGCACGGCGGGATGACGAAGGTGTTCGGTGGGGTCCGCGCGCCCTCCACGCTGGGCACGTTCCTGCGGTCGTTCACCCACGGGCACGTCCAGCAGCTCGACAAGGTCAACGCCAGGCTGGTGGCGGGCCTGGCGGTGCGGGTCCCGGGCCTGCTGGCCGGCGCGGACACCGGCGGGATCGCCACGGTCGATGTCGATGACACCGTGCGGGAGGTCCACGGCTACGCCAAGCAGGGCGCCGCGTTCGGGTACACCAAGCAGCGTGGCCTGAACATCCAGCTCGCCACGGTCTCGACCCCGCTGGCCGCGCCGGTGATCGCCGGCGCGAGGCTCCGGTCGGGGAACACCGCCTCGGCCACGGGCGCGGGCCGGCTGCTGGCCCAGGGGATCACCACCGCCCGCGCCGCTGGCGTGAGGGGCCGGATCCTGGCCCGGGCGGACTCGGCCTACTACGGGTGGGCGTTCGTCGGCACCGCGATCAGGCACCAGGCGTGGTTCTCGGTCACCGCCCGGATGACCAAGACCGTCACCGCAGCGATCGCCAGCATCCCCGCCGACGCGTGGCAGCCGATCGAGTACCCGGACGCGATCTACGACGAGGCCGAGCAGCGGTGGGTCTCCCACGCCGAGGTCGCCGAGATCCCGTTCACCGCGTTCACCTCCCGCCGCAGGGGCGAGCACGTCACCTGCCGGCTCATCGTCCGCCGCGTGAAACGCCTCCAGCCGTTCGCCTGCGATGGGACCGAGCAGGGCGAGCTGTTCGCCACCTACCGCCACCACGCCTTCATCACCAACAGCACGTTCTCGACCATCGAGGCCGACGAACGTCACCGCGACCACGCGATCGTCGAGCAGGTCATCGCCGAGCTCAAAGACAACGCCCTGGCCCACCTGCCCAGCGGACGATACGCGGCGAACGCCGCCTGGGTCGCCCTGGCAGTGATCGCGTTCAACCTGGCCCGCGCCACCGCCGTCGCAGCAGACATGGCCAAGGCCAGATGGGCCAGCCTGCGCACCAAGATCATCGCCGTCCCCGCCAGGATCGCCACCACCGCCCGCAGGCTCGACCTCCACCTGCCCCGCGACTGGCCCTGGGCACCCGGATGGGAGTCGCTGTGGACGGCCGCGACCGGCCCACCCACCCTGGCAACGACCTGACCATCCAGCCCCAGCAGGGCGCGACTCGAGGAACCCGACGTGGAAGAGCCGGCACAGGCCGGCGGACCAGCCACGCCCACGACACCGACCGACCTCATCAGGCCACCGAAACCACCCAAGCCGAATCAGCGCGGTGGATCAGGGCTGAGCGCTGCATGGGCACAACTTGTCTGGCGTGTCGTGCCACACACACCAAACGTCTGGGAGCGGGCACCGGAGAGCAACCGGGGTGGCGGGATTGCATGATCACGGACAGGGGTCGGGGACTGATCACGCGTGGGTCGCGCAGGGTGGCGGGATTGCATGATCACGGACAGGGGAAAGGGTGAGGGAATGCGGATGACGGTCACCCCCGGGTGTGGGGGTGACCGTCATCGTGTGGGTGTTGTCCGGCGGTGTCCTACTCTCCCACGCGGTCTCCCGCGCAGTACCATCGGCGCTGTCGGGCTTAGCTTCCGGGTTCGGAATGGGACCGGGCGTTTCCCCGACGCTATGGCCGCCGGAACTCTATGGAGATGTCGTTCGGTGGTGGGCCGACCGTATCTCGGGAACCGCACAGTGGACGCAGAGCACTCGGTGAGTGTGTGGGCAAGTTGTCGGCTTATTAGTACCGGTCAGCTTCACGTGTTGCCACGCTTCCACGTCCGGCCTATCAACCCAGTAGTCTAGCTGGGAGCCTCTCGGGGTCGAGCCCCGTGGAGACCTCATCTTGAAGCAGGCTTCCCGCTTAGATGCTTTCAGCGGTTATCCTTTCCGAACGTAGCTAACCAGCGGTGCTCCTGGCGGAACAACTGGCACACCAGAGGTTCGTCCGTCCCGGTCCTCTCGTACTAGGGACAGCCCTTCTCAAGTCTCCTGCGCGCGCAGCGGATAGGGACCGAACTGTCTCACGACGTTCTAAACCCAGCTCGCGTACCGCTTTAATGGGCGAACAGCCCAACCCTTGGGACCTACTCCAGCCCCAGGATGCGACGAGCCGACATCGAGGTGCCAAACCATGCCGTCGATATGGACTCTTGGGCAAGATCAGCCTGTTATCCCCGGGGTACCTTTTATCCGTTGAGCGACCGCGTTTCCACGAACCACGGCCGGATCACTAGTTCCGACTTTCGTCCCTGCTCGAGATGTCTCTCTCGCAGTCAAGCTCCCTTGTGCACTTGCACTCGACACCTGATTGCCAACCAGGCTGAGGGAACCTTTGAGCGCCTCCGTTACCTTTTGGGAGGCAACCGCCCCAGTTAAACTACCCACCAGGCACTGTCCCTGATCCGGATCACGGACCGAGGTTAGATGTCCAGAACGACCAGAGTGGTATTTCAACGGTGACTCCACCGACACTGGCGTGCCGGCTTCACAGTCTCCCACCTATCCTACACAAGCCGTACCGAACACCAATACCAAGCTGTAGTAAAGGTCCCGGGGTCTTTCCGTCCTGCTGCGCGTAACGAGCATCTTTACTCGTAGTGCAATTTCGCCGAGTTCATGGTTGAGACAGCGGAGAAGTCGTTACGCCATTCGTGCAGGTCGGAACTTACCCGACAAGGAATTTCGCTACCTTAGGATGGTTATAGTTACCACCGCCGTTTACTGGCGCTTAAGTTCTGAGCTTCGCCGTGAGGCTAACCCGTCCCCTTAACGTTCCAGCACCGGGCAGGCGTCAGTCCGTATACATCGTCTTGCGACTTCGCACGGACCTGTGTTTTTAGTAAACAGTCGCTTCTCCCTGGTCTCTGCGGCCTTCCGGACTAGGCAGCACGTGCCGTCATCCGTCCGGCCCCCCTTCTCCCGAAGTTACGGGGGCATTTTGCCGAGTTCCTTAACCATGATTCTCTCGATCGCCTTGGTATTCTCTACCTGACCACCTGAGTCGGTTTGGGGTACGGGCGGCTAGAACCTCGCGCCGAGGCTTTTCTCGGCAGCATGGGATCACCCTGCTTCCCGCATTCGCGGTCACCATCAGGTCTCAGGCTGCGTGAGGTGCGGATTTGCCTACACCTCGCCCTACACCCTTGGACGTGGACTACCATCGCCACGCGGAGGCTACCCTTCTGCGTCACCCCTGTTACTGCGCTTACCTACTACCGGTTCGGGTCGCGCGCTCCCCCGCACCGGCCCCGAAGGGCCGACACGGCTTCGCACGCTCAGCATCACCGGCCTCGGTATGGGCGGTTCTTCGCCGGTACGGGAATATCAACCCGTTGTCCATCGACTACGCCTGTCGGCCTCGCCTTAGGTCCCGACTTACCCAGGGCGGATTAGCCTGGCCCTGGAACCCTTGGTCATTCGGCGGACGGGTTTCTCACCCGTCTTTCGCTACTCATGCCTGCATTCTCACTCGTGTGGCGTCCACGACTGGGTCACCCCGCCGCTTCACTCGCCACACGACGCTCCCCTACCCATCCACGCGCCTGGACCGGACCCGAAGGACCGGCCGGGCACACGCGTGAATGCCACAGCTTCGGCGGTGTGCTTGAGCCCCGCTACATTGTCGGCGCGGAATCACTTGACCAGTGAGCTATTACGCACTCTTTCAAGGGTGGCTGCTTCTAAGCCAACCTCCTGGTTGTCTGTGCAACTCCACATCCTTTCCCACTTAGCACACGCTTAGGGGCCTTAGCTGGTGGTCTGGGCTGTTTCCCTCTCGACTACGGAGCTTATCCCCCGCAGTCTCACTGCCACGCTCTCACTTACCGGCATTCGGAGTTTGGCTGACGTCAGTAACCTGGTAGGGCCCATCAGCCATCCAGTAGCTCTACCTCCGGCAAGAAACACGTGACGCTGCACCTAAATGCATTTCGGGGAGAACCAGCTATCACGAAGTTTGATTGGCCTTTCACCCCTACCCACAGGTCATCCCCCAGGTTTTCAACCCTGGTGGGTTCGGTCCTCCACGCGGTCTTACCCGCGCTTCAACCTGCCCATGGGTAGATCACTTCGCTTCGGGTCTAGGGCACGCGACTCAGTCGCCCTGTTCGGACTCGCTTTCGCTACGGCTTCCCCACACGGGTTAACCTCGCCACGTACCACTAACTCGCAGGCTCATTCTTCAAAAGGCACGCCGTCACCCCGCACGGAGGCTCCGACGGCTTGTAGGCACACGGTTTCAGGTACTATTTCACTCCCCTCCCGGGGTACTTTTCACCTTTCCCTCACGGTACTTGTCCGCTATCGGTCACCAGGGAGTATTTAGGCTTAGCAGGTGGTCCTGCCAGATTCGCACGGGATTTCTCGGGCCCCGTGCTACTTGGGATCCCCATCGGGAGGCCACGCCATTTCGCCTACGGGGGTTGCACCCTCTGTGCCGGGCCTTTCAATGCCCTTCGACTATGACGCGACTTTCTCACTCCCCGCCTCATCGGTAGCTGAGACAGACAGGTCCCACAACCCCGACCACGCAACGCCTACCAGCTGTCACACGTGACCGGTTTAGCCTCTTCCGCGTTCGCTCGCCACTACTGACGGAATCACTGTTGTTTTCTCTTCCTGTGGGTACTGAGATGTTTCACTTCCCCACGTTCCCTCCACACGCCCTATGTGTTCAGGCGCGGGTGACTGGACATGACTCCAGCCGGGTTTCCCCATTCGGACATCCTCGGATCACAGTTCGGTTGCCAACTCCCCGAGGCTTATCGCAGGCTCCTACGTCCTTCATCGGCTCCTGGTGCCAAGGCATCCACCGTGTGCCCTTAAAAACTTGGCCACAAAGTATTCAAAGATGCTCGCGTCCACTGTGCAGTTCTCAAGCTACGGGCGGCACCACCCCACACCCGGCGCCGGCCCCCACGAAGAAGACCAGTACACCGACAGGATGACCCGCAACCACCAGCACCCCCACCGGGAGCACCAGCAGCCCAGAAGGAACAGACACCAACGCCCGCACCCTCAGGACCCAACAGCGTGCCCAGACCGCCACCCGACACACCAGACGCGTTCCCCACCACAACCCCGAAGAGCCGTGACCGTACTAACGCCCGACGCACCCACGCGACGACCAACTAGCCGATGTTCCACCCACGAGCACCACCCCGAGAACACTCGCCCCGGGCATGGCCCTGGACGCGACCAGCACAAACCGGCCACGCCAGACGCTCCTTAGAAAGGAGGTGATCCAGCCGCACCTTCCGGTACGGCTACCTTGTTACGACTTCGTCCCAATCGCCAGTCCCACCTTCGACAGCTCCCTCCCACAAGGGGTTAGGCCACCGGCTTCGGGTGTTACCGACTTTCGTGACGTGACGGGCGGTGTGTACAAGCCCCGGGAACGTATTCACCGCAGCGTTGCTGATCTGCGATTACTAGCGACTCCGACTTCATGGGGTCGAGTTGCAGACCCCAATCCGAACTGAGACCAGCTTTTTGGGATTCGCTCCACCTCACGGTCTCGCAGCCCTTTGTACTGGCCATTGTAGCATGCGTGAAGCCCAAGACATAAGGGGCATGATGATTTGACGTCATCCCCACCTTCCTCCGAGTTGACCCCGGCAGTCTCCTATGAGTCCCCGGCACGACCCGCTGGCAACATAGGACGAGGGTTGCGCTCGTTGCGGGACTTAACCCAACATCTCACGACACGAGCTGACGACAACCATGCACCACCTGTACAGGACCCTTGCGGACCTCACATCTCTGCGAGATTTCCCTGTATGTCAAGCCTTGGTAAGGTTCTTCGCGTTGCATCGAATTAATCCGCATGCTCCGCCGCTTGTGCGGGGCCCCGTCAATTCCTTTGAGTTTTAGCCTTGCGGCCGTACTCCCCAGGCGGGGCGCTTAATGCGTTTGCTGCGGCACGGAACTCGTGGAATGAGCCCCACACCTAGCGCCCAACGTTTACGGCGTGGACTACCAGGGTATCTAATCCTGTTCGCTCCCCACGCTTTCGCTCCTCAGCGTCAGTTACGGCCCAGAGACCCGCCTTCGCCACCGGTGTTCCTCCTGATATCTGCGCATTTCACCGCTACACCAGGAATTCCAGTCTCCCCTACCGCACTCTAGTCTGCCCGTACCCACTGCAGGCCCGGAGTTAAGCCCCAGGTTTTCACAGCAGACGCGACAAACCGCCTACGAGCTCTTTACGCCCAATAAATCCGGACAACGCTTGCGCCCTACGTATTACCGCGGCTGCTGGCACGTAGTTAGCCGGCGCTTCTTCTGCAGGTACCGTCACTTGCGCTTCTTCCCTGCTGAAAGAGGTTTACAACCCGAAGGCCTTCATCCCTCACGCGGCGTCGCTGCATCAGGCTTTCGCCCATTGTGCAATATTCCCCACTGCTGCCTCCCGTAGGAGTCTGGGCCGTGTCTCAGTCCCAGTGTGGCCGGTCGCCCTCTCAGGCCGGCTACCCGTCGTCGCCTTGGTAGGCCATCACCCCACCAACAAGCTGATAGGCCGCGAGCCCATCCCCAACCGAAAAACTTTCCACACCACCAGATGCCCGGCAGTGTCATATCCGGTATTAGCACCGGTTTCCCGGAGTTATCCCAGAGTCGGGGGCAGGTTGCTCACGTGTTACTCACCCGTTCGCCACTGATCCACCAGTGCAAGCACCAGCTTCACCGTTCGACTTGCATGTGTTAAGCACGCCGCCAGCGTTCGTCCTGAGCCAGGATCAAACTCTCCATTGATGACAAACCGGCACCCACCCCACACAGGGACAGGACACCGCTCAATAGAGACCCCAACCCCCCGGCAAGGAGGTCAGGAATCAAACCTGGCAAAACAGCACCCACCCGACGAGACAGGCAGGCACCGCATCACCAAACACGCCCCATCCACCACCAGCACCACCACACAACGCAGCAGCACCACCAGCACGACGAGGCCATTCGGCATCGACTTTTAAGCACGCTGTTGAGTTCTCAAGGAACGGACGCGCACCACCCACCACAACCACACAGGCCGCAACAGACGGGGCGTGACCTACCTCTGTGCCGTCCGGTACCCCTCGGGAGACTTCCCGACGGTGTCCGGCGCGGCGGCCCAGCCTAGCACTCCGGCGACCCTGGTCGTGACCACGGCTCCGGCGTCCGGTTCTGGGTGGCTCACCCGGGGACCGGCCACCGTGCGGTGTCCGTGCCTCCTGCCGGGCGAACGACGGGAACAGTACGCAGCGCCCGCACCCGCCGTCAAATCACCTAGGGCGGTTGCGCCGGGGCAGTCGCGAACCGGCTCACGACGGCCGGACCTCGACCGCCCCGAGGGTGCGCCGGCCACGCCGCAGCACCAGCCAGCGACCGTGCAGCAGCTGCTCGGCTCCCACGGCCGCGTCGGGGTCGGTGACCTTGGAGTTGTTCACGTAGGCCCCGCCCTCGGCGACCACCCGTCGTCCGGCGGAGATGCTCGGCACCACACCGGCTGCGACCAGCAGCCGGGGCACGTCGACGAGGTCCTCCGCCGTCACCGCTCCTGTCGGCACCTCGGCCAGGGCCTCGGCCAGGGTGCGTTCGTCCAGGTCCCCCAGGTCTCCCCGGCCGAACAGGGCGTGGCCGGCCGCCTCGGCGCGACGGGCGGCGTCCTGCCCGTGGACGAGGGCCGTGACGTCCCGGGCCAGCACCCGCTGCGCCTCCCGGGCGGCCGGCCGCTCCCGGGTGGCGACCTCCAGGGCGGCGATCTCGTCCGCGTCGCGGAAGGTGAAGACCCGTAGGTAGTCGGCCACGGAGGCGTCCTCGGCAGCCAGCCAGAACTGGAAGAAGGCGTACGGGCTGGTGAGCGCCGGGTCGAGCCAGACGGCCTGCCCCTCGGTCTTGCCGAACTTCGTGCCGTCGGCCTTGGTGAGCAGCGGGGTCGCCAGGGCGTGGGCCCGGTGGCCCTCGACGCGCCGGATCAGGTCGACCCCGGCGGTGAGGTTGCCCCACTGGTCGCTGCCGCCGAGCTGCAGCGAGCACCCGAACCGGCGGTGCAGCTCGAGGAAGTCGTTGCTCTGCAGCAGCACGTAGCTGAACTCGGTGTAGCTGATGCCGGTCGAGGCGAGGCGGGTGGCGACGGCCTCCCGGTCGAGCATCCGGTTGACGCTGAAGTGCTTCCCGACGTCGCGCAGCAGCTCGATGGCCGACATCTCGGCTGTCCAGTCGAGGTTGTTGACCACCGTGGCCGCGTTCGGACCGTCGAAGGACAGGAACGGCTCGATCTGGCCGCGGATCCGGTCGACCCAGGAGGCGACGACCTCAGGGTCGTTCAGGGTCCGCTCTCCAGTGGCCTTCGGGTCCCCGATGAGCCCGGTGGCTCCGCCGACCAGGGCGATCGGCCGGTGCCCGTGCTGCTGCAGCCGCCGGGCGGTGAGCACCTGCACGAGGTGGCCCACGTGCAGGCTCGGCGCCGTCGGGTCGAAGCCGACGTAGTACGTCACCGGTCCGTCGTCGAGCGCCTGCCGCAACGCGGTCTCGTCGGTGCACTCGGCCACCAGGCCGCGCCACCTCAGCTCGTCGAGGACGTGGGTCACGGTCGGTCCCTCCGGGTCGTCGGCGCCGTCCGGCTGCGTCTCGCCGTCCGGCTCGGTCACCGGACCGGCCGGCGACCGGGGTCAAGCCTGCCCGATCGCCGGCTACTGGTCTGAGCCGCCCTGCGCCGCGTGGCCGGGCGGTAGGCGGACACCGTCGCCTCGCCGTCCAGCCAGTAGCGCCACGGGTGCAGGCCGCCGTCCCCGCCCGGCCCGCTGACCCCGACCCGGGGACCGGTGCGGACCGCGGCCGGGTCGACGGACCGACCGGGCAGCACCTGCAGCGCAGCGCCGGGAGCGCACGCGTCCAGCCCGGACTCGCCGCCGTGCAGCCCCAAGGCCGCAGCGAGCCGGGCCGGCCCCCGAGCGAGGTCGGCGTCCCGGCGGGCGGTTGGACGGCGGCTGCGGGCCAGGTCGAGACCGTCGACGACCTGCCCGGCGCGCAGCAGCACCGCCGACGCGCTGCCCTGCTGCCCGCAGACGAGGTTGGCGCACCAGTGCATGCCGTAGCTCAGGTAGACGTAGACGTGCCCGGCAGGGCCGAACATCACGGCGGTGCGCGGGGTCGGACCCCGGTAGGCGTGCGAACCCGGGTCGTCCTGACCGGCGTAGGCCTCGACCTCGGTCAACCGGACGGCGACCGTCCCCTGCGCGTCCCGGCGGACGACGACGCAGCCGAGCAGGTCCGGGGCCACCTCGAGGACAGGGCGGGCGAAGAACCCGCGGTCCAGCCGGTCAGCGTCCACCGGGTCGGGCCCGGACGGCGCGGCGGTGCTCACGGGGCCAGTGCCGCCAGCGCCGCACGCAGCTCGTCGAGCTGCTCGACGACCCGCACCGGGGCGGTGCCGCCACGGGCGTCCCGGGAGGCGAGGGACCCCTGCACGGTGAGGACCTCCCGCACGTCGGCAGTGAGGTGCTCGCTGATCCGGCGCAGGTCCTCCTCCCCCAGGTCGACGAGGTCGATCCCCCGCTGCTCGCACACCCGGACGCAGGTGCCGGCCACCTCGTGGGCGGTTCGGAACGGCACGCCCCGGCGGACCAGCCACTCCGCCACGTCGGTGGCCAGCGAGAAGCCCTGCGGCGCGAGCTCCTCCAGCCGCTCGGTCCGGAAGCGCAGCGTCGCCACCATGCCGGTGAAGGCGGGCAGCAGCACGGCGAGGGTGTCGACGGCGTCGAACAGCGGCTCCTTGTCCTCCTGGAGGTCACGGTTGTACGCCAGCGGCAGCGCCTTGAGCGTGGTGAGCAGGCCGGTGAGGTCACCGACGAGGCGGCCGGCCTTGCCGCGGGCGAGCTCGGCGACGTCGGGGTTCTTCTTCTGCGGCATGATGCTCGACCCCGTCGAGTAGGCGTCGTCGAGCTCGACGAACCCGAACTCGCGGGTCGCCCACAGGACGACCTCCTCGGCCAGCCGGGAGACGTCGACCGCGACCATGGCGGCCACGAAGGCGAACTCGGCCGCGACGTCCCGGGACGCGGTGGCGTCGATGGAGTTCGGCGAGCTGTCGTCGAACCCGAGGTCGGCGGCGACGAGCCGGGGGTCGAGTCCGAGCGAGGAGCCCGCCAGCGCACCGGACCCGTACGGGGACACCGCGGCCCGACGGTCCCAGTCGCGCCAGCGCTCGAGGTCACGCACCAGCGGCCAGGCGTGCGCCAGCAGGTGGTGGGACAGCAGGACCGGCTGCGCGTGCTGCAGGTGGGTGCGCCCCGGCATGGCGACCCCCAGGTGCCGCTCGGCCTGCTCGGTGAGGGCGGCGACGAGGTCGCGGACCAGGCCCGACAGGCGACGGGCGGCGTCCCGCAGGTACATGCGCAGCAGGGTGGCGATCTGGTCGTTCCGGGACCGGCCCGCCCGCAGGCGCCCGCCCAGGTCCGCGCCGACGCGCTCGATCAGCGCCCGCTCCAGGGCGGAGTGCACGTCCTCGTCGTCCGGGTGCGGGGTGAGGTCACCGGAGGTGACGTCGTCGAGGAGCTGTTGCAGGCCGGACAGCATGGCGGCGAGCTGGTTGTCGTCGAGCAGCCCGGCGCGGTGCAGCACGCGGGCGTGCGCCATCGACCCGGCCAGGTCGTACGGGGCGAGCCGCCAGTCGAAGTGCGTTGACCGGGACAGCTCGGCCAGCGCGTCGGAGGGGCCGCCGGCGAACCGGCCGCCCCACAGGCTGCCTGCTCTCGTGCCGCTCTCGTCGTCCATCAGTCCGTCCCTGCCTCCATGGCGGCGTTGTCGAGCGCCGCGTCCTGCTCGCCGCGCACCGCGGGGTTCTCCGCGATCTGCTCGGCGCCGCCGGCCTCGAGCGCCGCGAACAGCGGTCCGGCCGGGAGCTGCTCCTGCCTGGCGTACTGCTCCAGCCGCATCCGGGAGTCGGCGATGTCGAGGTTGCGCATCGTCAGCTGGCCGATCCGGTCGGTCGGCCCGAAGGCGGGCGACTCGGTGCGCTCCATCGACAGCCGGTCCGGGTGGTAGGAGAACGCCGCACCACGCGTGTCGAGGATGGTGTAGTCCTCCCCGCGGCGCAGCCGGACGGTGACCTCACCGGTGACGAGCGAGGCGACCCAGCGCTGCAGGGACTCGCGCAGCATCAACGCCTGCGGGTCGGCCCAGCGCCCCTCGTACAGCAGCCGGCCCAGGCGGCGGCCGTCGGCGTGGTAGGCGGCGATGGTGTCCTCGTTGTGGACGGCGTTGAGCAGCCGTTCGTAGCCGATCCACAGCAGCGCCATGCCCGGGGCCTCGTAGACGCCACGCGACTTCGCCTCGATGATCCGGTTCTCGATCTGGTCGGACATCCCGAGTCCGTGGCGGCCGCCGATCGCGTTGACGACGTGGACGAGCTCGACCGGGTCGTCGTACCGGGTGCCGTTCACCGCGACCGGCCGGCCCTGCTCGAAACGTACGGTGACGTCCTCCGGGGCGATCTCGACGTCCGGGTCCCAGAACCGCACCCCCATGATCGGCTGGACGGTCTCCAGCGAGACGTCGAGGTGCTCGAGGGTCTTCGCCTCGTGCGTCGCCCCCCAGATGTTGGCGTCGGTCGAGTACGCCTTCTCCTCGCTGTCCCGGTAGGGCAGGTCGTGCTCGCGCAGCCACCGGCTCATCTCGGCACGGCCGCCGAGCTCGGCCACGAACTCGGCGTCCAGCCACGGCTTGTAGATGCGCAGGGCCGGGTTGGCGAGCAGCCCGTACCGGTAGAACCGCTCGATGTCGTTGCCCTTGAACGTCGAGCCGTCGCCCCAGATGTCGACGCCGTCGGCGTGCATGGCCCGCACCAGGAGCGTCCCGGTGACGGCCCGCCCCAGCGGGGTGGTGTTGAAGTAGACCCGGCCGGCGGAGCGGATGTGGAAGGCGCCGCAGGCGATGGCGACCAGGCCCTCCTCGACGAGCTCGCGGCGGCAGTCGACGACCCGGGCCAGCTCGGCGCCGTACTGCAGGGCACGGCCGGGGACGCCGGAGACGTCCGGCTCGTCGTACTGGCCGAGGTCGGCGGTGTAGGCGCACGGCACGGCGCCCTTGTCGCGCATCCACGCGACGGCGACGGAGGTGTCGAGCCCGCCGGAGAAGGCGATGCCGACGCGCTCGCCGCGCGGGAGGGTGGTGAGGACCTTGCTCACGGTGTGTCGTCTCTCCGGTCGGTCGGGTGCGGGGTGTGGTGGTCGGGCACCGGGTCGGGCACCGGGCCGGGCGGCTCGGGGCGCCCGGCCAGCGCGAGGAAGGTGCGGGCCACGTCCGGGCCGCCGTGCGGGTCCCGGCAGATCAGCAGCACGGTGTCGTCGCCGGCGATCGAGCCGAGGACCTCCGGCAGGGCGGCGTGGTCGACGGCGGAGGCCAGGAACTGGGCCGCCCCGGGAGGGGTGCGCAGGACGACGAGGTTGGCCGAGGCCTCGGCGGTCACCAGGAGGTCCTCGCACAGCCGCGCCAGTCGGCCGGTCAGCACCTCCTGGGTCACCCCGGCGCGAGGGGTCCGGTCGCCGCCCTCGCCGGGCACGGCGTAGACGAGGCCGCCGTCCACGCCGCGGACCCGGACGGCGCCCATCTCCACCAGGTCGCGGGACAGGGTGGCCTGGGTGACGGTGAGGCCGTCGGCGGCCAGCAGCTCGGCGAGCTCGCCCTGGGAGCGGACCTCGCGGCGGGCCAGCAGGTCGGCGATCCGGGCGTGCCGAGCGGCCTTGGTCGCCGGGATCACGGTGCGCCCGCAGAGCCGTCCAGCAGCCAGGTGAGCAGCGCCTTCTGCGCGTGCAGCCGGTTCTCCGCCTCGTCCCAGACGGCGGAGGACGGCCCGTCGATGACGGACGCCGCGATCTCCTTGCCGCGGTAGGCCGGCAGGCAGTGCAGGACGACGACGTCGTCAGCGGCGCGGGCCAGCGCGCCCTCGTCCACCGCGAACGGCACGAACGGCGCCTCCCGGGCGGCGGCCTCGTCCTCCTGCCCCATCGAGACCCAGGTGTCGGTCGCCAGGACGTCGGCGCCGTCCGCGGCGGCCGCAGGGTCGGTGAGCACGGTGACGGACCCGCCGGTGCCGGCGGCGATCCGCTGGGCGGCCGCGACGACGTCCGGGTCGGGCAGGTAGCCCTGCGGGCCGGCCAGCCGCACGTGCATCCCGGCGGTGGCCCCGCCGAGGGCGTAGGAGTGGGCCATGTTGTTCCCGGCGTCGCCCAGGTAGGCCAGGGTGAGCCCGGCGAGCCGGCCGCGCCGCTCGGTGACCGTCAGCAGGTCCGCGAGCACCTGGCAGGGGTGGAAGGTGTCGGTGAGGGCGTTGACGACGGGGACCCGGGAGACCGCGGCCATCGCCTCCAGGCGGGCCTGCTCGAACGTCCGCCAGACGATGGCGACGGCCTGCCGGTCCAGGACCCGGGTGGTGTCCTCGACCGGCTCGCCGCGGCCCATCTGGCTGGTGCCGGTGTCCAGGACGAGCGGGTAGCCGCCGAGCTCGGCGATGCCGACGCTGAACGAGACCCGGGTGCGGGTGGAGGGCTTGTCGAACAGGACGGCGACGGTCAGCGGGCCCTGCAGCGGACGGCGGGAGAACCGGTCGGCCTTGAGCCGGGCCGCCAGGGCCAGCACCTCGGCCTGCTCGTCCGGGGTGAGGTCGTCGTCGCGCAGGAAGTGGCGAGGGGCGGGGGTCATCGGCTCTCCCGGTCGGGGTCGGCGGCGGTGAGGACGCCGGGCAGGGCGTCGAGCAGGCGGGTGACCTGCTCGTCGGTGAGGACGAGCGGTGGGGCGATCCGGACGGCGTCCGGGGCCACGGCGTTGAGGATGAGGCCGGCGTCCAGCCCGGCGGCCACGACGTCGGCGGCGACCGGGCGGCGCAGCACGATCGCCTGCAGCAGGCCGGCCCCGCGGGTGCCGGCCACCAGCGGGTGCTGCAGCGCGGTGACGCCGGCGGTGATCCGGCGGCCGAGCACGGCGGCCCGCTCCACCAGCCCCTCCTGCCGGACCGTGCGGATCACCGCGAGCCCCGCGGCCGCGGCGACCGGGTTGCCGCCGAACGTCGTCCCGTGCTGACCGGGGCCCAGCAGCGCCCCCGGCCCCTCGCCCAGGGCGACGGCCGCGCCCACCGGGATGCCACCGCCGAGTCCCTTGGCCAGGGTCACGACGTCCGGGAGCACGCCGTCCGGCAGGCCCAGACCCGGCAGCCGGTGGGCGAACCAGGCCCCGGTCCGGCCGATCCCGGTCTGCACCTCGTCGAGGACGAGCAGCGCCCCGGCCGCGGCGGTGATCTCGCGGGCCGCGGTCAGGTAGCCGTCCGGGGCGGGCCGCACTCCGCCCTCGCCGAGGATCGGCTCGAGGACGACGGCGGCGACCTGCTCGTCGACGGCGGCCGCCAGCGCGTCGACGTCACCGAACGGGACGTGCCGCACACCGGGCACGAGCGGGGCGAACGGGTCCCGGTAGGCGGCCCGGGAGGTGAGGCTGAGGGCGCCCATCGTGCGACCGTGGAAGCCGTCGACGGCGGCGACGACGTGCGGGCGCCCGGTGCGGCGGGCGAGCTTGAACGCCGCCTCGTTCGCCTCGGCGCCGGAGTTGCAGAAGAACACCCGCGACCCCGGCGGCGCGAGGAGCAGGGCGAGCAGCTCCTCGGCGAGCTCGATCTGCGGGCGGGTGGCGAAGAAGTTCGAGACGTGCCCGAGGGTGGCGAGCTGGTCGGTCACCGCGGCCACCAGCGCCGGGTGGGCGTGGCCGAGGACGTTCGTGGCGATCCCGCCGAGCAGGTCGAGGTAGCGGCGCCCGTCGGCGTCCTCGACCTCGGCGCCCCGGCCCCGGACCAGGACCCGCTGCGGGGTGCCGTAGGTGTTCATCACGGCCGCGCCGTACCGGCGCAGCAGGTCGTCGGTGCCGTTCACGGCGTCACCATCGTCCCGGTCCCCTCGCTGGTGAGCATCTCCAGGGCCAGCGCGTGCGGCAGCCGGCCGTCCACCACGGTCGCCCGCCGGACGCCGCCGCGCACCGCCCGCAGGCAGGCCTGCATCTTCGGTCGCATCCCCGAGTCGATCTCGGGCAGCACCCGCTCGAGCTCGTCGGCGGTGATCGCCTCGACGAGGGAGGAGCGGTCCGGCCAGTCGGCGTACAGGCCCTCGACGTCGGTGAGGATGACGAGCTTGACCGCGCCGAGGGCGACGGCGAGCGCGGCGGCCGCGGTGTCGGCGTTGACGTTGAGCACCTTGCCGTCCGGCCCCGGCGCCACCGAGGACACCACGGGGATCCGGCCGGCCTCGACGAGGTCGAGGACCGCGGCCGGCCGGACGTCGGTGACGTCCCCCACCCGGCCGAGGTCCACCTCCTCGCCGTCGACGACGGCCCGGGTGGGGCGGGCGGTGAACAGCCCGGCGTCCTCGCCGGACAGGCCGACGGCGTGCGGTCCGTGCCCGTTGACGAGTCCGACGAGCTCGCGGCCGACCTGCCCGACGAGCACCATCCGCACGACGTCGGCGGCCTCGTCGGTGGTGACCCGCAGCCCGCCGCGGAACTCGGTCGCGATGCCGAGGCGGTCGAGCATCCGGGTGACCTGGGGACCGCCGCCGTGGACGACGACGGGCCGGATACCGGCGTAGCGCAGCAGCACCATGTCCTCGGCGAAGGCGGCCTTGAGGGTGTCGTCGACCATGGCGTTGCCGCCGTACTTGACCACGACGACCTGGCCGTGGAACTCCTTGAGCCACGGCAGGGCGTCGAGCAGCACGCCGGCGCGCCGGGCGTCCGCCTCGGGGTCGAACGGGCGCATCGGCCGGCTGGTGCCCCAGCGGCGGGTGCCGGTGTCGTCGCTCATCTGGTGTCGTCGCTCATGTGGAGTACGCGCTGTTCTCGTGGACGTAGTCGTGGGTGAGGTCGTTGGTCCACACGGTCGCGGCCTGCTCACCGGCGTGCAGCTCGACGAGGACGTGCACCTCGCGGCCGGACAGGTCGACGAGGTCCCGCGGGTCCCCGATGCCACCACCGCGGCAGACCCGCACCCCGTTGAAGGAGACGTCGACACGGTCGGGGTCGAAGGTTGCGGCGGTGGTCCCGACGGCGGCCAGCACCCGGCCCCAGTTGGGGTCCTCGCCGAAGACGGCGGTCTTGACCAGGTTGCTGCGGGCCACCGCGCGGGCGACCTCGACGGCGTCGTCCTCGGTGGCGGCGCCGCGGACCTCGACCGCGACGTCGTGCCGGGCCCCCTCGGCGTCGGCGACGAGCATCCGCGCCAGCTCCGCGCACACGTCGGTGACCACGTCCTGCAGGACGCCGGCGTCGACGCGGACGCCGGAGGCGCCGGAGGCGAGCAGCAGCACCGTGTCGTTCGTCGACATGCAGCCGTCGGAGTCGACCCGCTCGAACGTCACCCGGGTGGCCGCCCGGAGTGCGGCGTCCAGGTCTGCCGCGTCCACGACGGCGTCGGTGGTCAGGACGACGAGCATCGTCGCCAGTGCCGGGGCGAGCATCCCCGCGCCCTTGGCCATCCCGCCGACGGTCCACCCGTCGGCGAGCTCGCGGACGGTCTCCTTGCGGACGGTGTCGGTGGTGAGGATCGCCTCGGCCGCGGCGGTGCCTCCGTCCGCGGACAGCGCGCCGGCGGCGGCGTCGACGCCGGGCAGCAGCCGGTCCATCGCCAGCCGCTCCCCGATCAGGCCGGTGGAGCACACGGCCACGTCGCCGGCGGACACGCCGAGCACCGCGGCGACCCGCTCGGCGGTGGCGTGGGTGTCCGCGAACCCCTCGGGGCCGGTGCACGCGTTGGCCCCGCCGGAGTTCAGCACGACGGCGTCGCACCGGCCGTCGGCGAGCGCCTGACGCGTCCACAGCACGGGGGCGGCCTGCACCCGGTTGGTGGTCAGCACCACGGCGGCGTCGTGCCGCGGCCCGTCGTTGACGACGAGAGCGAGGTCGGGCCGTCCGCTCGCCTTGAGCCCCGCGGTGACCCCCGCGGCGCGGAAGCCGCGGGCGGCGGTGACGCTCACGGCGCGAGGCCCGTCGTGGTCAGCCCGGCGGCCTCGGGCAGACCGACCGCCAGGTTGAGGCACTGGACCGCGGCCCCCGCGGTGCCCTTGGCGAGGTTGTCCACGGCAGCCACGACGACGACGCGGCCGAGCCGCTCGTCCACCGTCACCTGCAGGTGGACCGTGTTCGCCCCGAGGGTGTCGGCCGTGCGCGGCCAGCGCCCCTCGGGCAGCAGGACGACGAACGGCTCGTCGGCGTAGGCGTCCTGCCAGGCCCGGCGCACCGAGTCGGGGTCGACGCCGGGGCGCAGCCGGGCCGTGCAGGTGGCCAGGATGCCCCGGGGCATCGGGGCGAGCGTGGGGGTGAAGGAGACGCGGACCGGCTCCCCCGCGGCCCGGCCGAGGTTCTGCTCGATCTCCGGCACGTGCCGGTGCACCCCGCCGACCCCGTAGGGCGACATCGAGCCGCCGGCCTCGCTGGCCAGCAGGTGCACCTTGGCGGACCGCCCGGCGCCGGAGGTGCCGGAGGCCGCGACGACGACGACGTCGTCCGGGTCGAGCAGGCCGGCGGCCAGGCCGGGGGCCAGTGCCAGGGACGTCGCGGTCGGGTAGCAGCCGGGGACGGCGACCCGGCGGGCGCCGCGGAGAAGGTCGCGCTGGCGACCGCCGCCGGCCAGCGGGAGCTCGGGCAGCCCGTAGGGCCAGCTGCCGGCGTGGTCGCCCCCGTAGAACTGTGCCCACGCGGCGGCGTCGACCAGCCGGAAGTCGGCGCCGCAGTCGATGACCACGACGTCCTCACCCAGCTCGACGGCCAGCGGTGCGGAGGCGCCGTGCGGCAGGGCGAGGACGACGACGTCGTGCCCGGCCAGGACGTCGGAGGTCGTCGCGTCGAGCGGGCGGTCGGCGAGCGGGACGAGGTGGGGGTGGACCTCCCCGAGCAGCTGGCCGGCCTGGGTGTGCGCGGTGACCGCACCGACCCGCACCTGCGGGTGGCCCAGCAGCAGCCGCAGCACCTCGCCGCCGGCGTAGCCGCTGGCTCCGGCGACTGCGACGCTCACCATGACGCATAACTATACACGACAGAGCATGAGTACTCGGCCTGGCGGGTCACTCGGCCTCCCACGGCAGCAGACCGAGGGTCCGTCCGTGCCCGGGCACGCCGTCCCGGGAACGCCGGCGCAGGTCGTCGAGGTCGTCGGCGCCGGCCCGCAGGTAGCGTCCCGACAGCCCGTCGAGCTCCCCCCGGGCCACGGCGAGGACGAGATCCACGACGTCCTGGGGGTCGGTCCAGTCGGTGCGTCCGGCGTGCACGGCCATGCCCCGGGTCATCGGGGTGTCGACGACACCGGGAGCCAGCTCGACCGCGCGCAGGCCAAGGCCGTACCCGGCCGCGTGCAGGCCCCCGCCGATGCGGAACAGGCCGGTCTTGGCCGCGTTGTACGCCGAGTACACCGTCATGTCGCGGGTGCCGGAGCCGGAGTTCAGGTCGATGACGCGCCCGCCACCGCGCTCGACCATGCCGGGCACCACCGCGCGGACGAGGTGGAACGGGCCGATGAGGTCGGCCTCGACGACGGCGCGCCACTCGGCCGGGTCGGCCTGCCAGATCGGCACCTCGGTGGACTCGATCCGGCCCGCGTTGTTGACGAGCAGGTCGAGCGGCCCCAGCGCGGAGCCGACCTCGTCGACCATCGCCCGGACCTCGTCCCAGTCGGTGACGTCGGCGGTCACGGCGACGCACCGGACCCCGGCCGCCGCGACGTCCGCGCGGACCCGTTCCAGACGGTCGCGGTCCCGGCCGTGCACGGCGACGTCGAGGCCGGCCCGGGCCAGACCGACCGCCAGCACGGACCCGATACCACCGGTGGCGCCGGTGACCAGCGCCGTGCGGGCCGGGGGCGGGTCCCCACGGTCAGGCACCGCGCAGCACCGCCCCGGTCCGCCGGGCCGCCTCCTGCACCGCCGCCGCGCGCACCGCGGCGGCCTCCTGCGCGGTCAGCGTCCGGTCGGGGGCCCGCAGCCGCAGGGCGAACGCCAGCGACCGGTGCCCCGGCGGCACCTGCTCCCCGGTGTAGAGGTCGAACAGCCGGACGTCCTCCAGGAGGTCCCCGGCGCCGTCCCGCAGCGCGGCCAGGACGTCGGCGGCGGGCACGTCGGCCGGGACGACGAGCGCGACGTCCTCCTTGGCCAGCGGGTAGGTGCTCACCGGTCGGGCCTGGACCGGTCCGGGCGCACGCTGCAGGAGAGCGGTCAGGTCGAGCTCGAAGGCGCAGCTGCGGGCCGGCAGCTCCAGGGCCGCGGTCACCTTCGGGTGCAGCTCACCGGCGTGTCCGACGACCTCGCCGTCCGGGGTGAGCAGGGCGGCGCACCGGCCGGGGTGCCAGGGGGCGACCGCCTCGCGGCGGAGGGTCACCGGCACGCCGACGGCGTCCGCGACGGTGCGGGCGGCGTCGATGGCGTCGGTGTGGTCGGCGCGGCGGCCCGGTCCCCACCACCCCGGCAGCACCCGGTGGCCGGCCAGCACCCCGGCGACGTGCAGCGGCTGGTCCGGGACGGCCGCCTCGAGGGCGGCGAGCTCGGCGTCCGACGGGCGCCCGGCGACCCCGGGGCGCGGGGCGACGGCACCGGTCCCCGGCAGGGTGACCGAGCCGACCTCGAACAGGGCGACGTCCGTGCTCCCGCGTCCGACGTTGCGGCGCAGGGTGTCGACGAGCGTGGCGAGCAGGGTGGTGCGCAGCAGCGGCTGCTCCTCCGACAGCGGGTTCGCCAGCCGGACGGCGCGCCGCTGCGGGTCGTCCGCGGGCAGCCCGAGCTCGTCGGCCCGCTCGAGTGAGGTGAACGGGTAGCTGAGCACCTCGGTCAGGCCGGTCTCGGCCAGGGCGCGCCCGACGCTGCGGCGCAGCCGCTGCTCCAGGGTGAGGCCGCCTCCGGCCGGGGCCAGCGGCAGCACCGAGGGGATCTCGGCGTACCCGTCGAGCCGGGCGACCTCCTCGACCAGGTCGGCCGGCTGGCGCAGGTCACCGCGCCAGCTCGGCGGGGTGACGACGAGGTGGTCGCCGTCGGCCGTCACCGTGGCGCCGACCTGGCGCAACAGCTCGACGACCCGCTCGAGCGGGTAGTCCCGGCCGATGAGCCGGCTCGGCTCGTCGGCCCGCATCCGGATCGAGGGTCGGGCCGGCCGCTCGTCGACGTCGGTGACCGCGGGGTCGGCCGTGCCGCCGCCGTGCTCGACGAGGAGCCGGACGGCGAGCTCGGCCGCGACCGGCTGCAGGTCGTCGTCGACGCCGCGCTCGAAGCGGCGGCTGGCCTCGCTGGGCAGCCGGTGCCGGCGCGCCGTGCGCGCGACGGTCGCCGGGTCGAAGTGGGCGGCCTCGATCAGGACGTCGCGGGTGGCCGCGGACACCTCGGTGAGCTCGCCGCCCATCACCCCGGCCATGCCGATGACCCGGGCGCCGGCCTCGCCGTCGGTGATCAGCAGGTCCTCCGGGTGCAGGGCACGCTCGACACCGTCCAGGGTGCGAAGCCGCTCGCCGTCCCGGGCCCGGCGGACGGTGATCTGGCCGTCGAGGGTGGCCAGGTCGTAGGCGTGCAGCGGCTGGCCGAGCAGCAGCATCACGTAGTTCGTCACGTCGACGGCCAGCGAGATCGGGCGCATCCCCGCCTGCTGCAGCCGGCGGCGCATCCAGAACGGGGCGGGTGCGCCGGGGTCGATGCCCCGTACCACCCGGGCGACGAAGCGGTCGCAGCCCGGGACGCCGTGCAGCGGGTCGGCGTCGGCGAGGACGACGGGGTAGCCCCGGTCGGTGGGGTCCGGCACCGGGAGGTCGGCCGGGTCGCGGTAGGCCGTGGTGACGTCGAGCCGGCGGCCGTGGGCGTACTCGCGGGCCACCCCGCGCACCGACAGGCAGTACCCGCGGTCGGGGGTCACGTTGACCTCGACGGTCGTCTGGTCCAGACCGAGCAGGCCGATGGCGTCGTCACCCGGTGCGGCGTCCAAGCCGTACTCGCGCAGCACGATGATCCCGGTGTGGTCCTCGCCGAGGCCCAGCTCCCTGGCCGAGCAGATCATGCCGTCGGAGACGTGCCCGTAGGTGCGCCGGGCGCTGATCGGGAAGGGCCCCGGCAGCACCGCGCCCGGGAGCACGACGACGACCAGGTCGCCGACGGCGAAGTTGTGCGCGCCGCAGACGATGCCGCGTCCGCGACCGGCGGGCCCGTCGGCCGCGTCGTCCCCGACGTCGACCGAGCACCACCGGATCGTCTTGCCGTTCTTCTGCGGCTCCTCGACGTACTCGAGGACCCGGCCGACGACGAGCGGTCCGGTGACGTCACCACCGTGCACGGCCTCCTCCTCCAGGCCGACCCGGACGAGGTCCGCGGCGACGTCGTGCGCGGTCGCCTCGGCAGGGACGTCGACGTGCTCGCGCAGCCACTCCAGCGGGACCCGCATCAGACCTCCATCCCGAACTGGGCGGTGAAGCGGACGTCGCCCTCGACCATGTCCCGCATGTCGGCGACCCCGTGCCGGATCATCAGCGTCCGCTCGATCCCCATGCCGAACGCGAACCCGGAGTAGCGCTCGGGGTCCACCCCGCAGGCGCGCAGCACGTTCGGGTTGACCATCCCGCACCCTCCCCACTCGATCCAGCCGGTGCCCTTGCACGTGCGGCACGACGGCTCGGTGCCGTCGCAGGTGAAGCAGCGCACGTCCATCTCGGCACTCGGCTCGGTGAACGGGAAGAAGCTGGGTCGCAGCCGGGTGGTGATACCCGGCCCGAACACGGACTGGGCGAAGTGGTCGAGGGTGCCCTTGAGGTGGGCCATCGTCAGGCCCTCGTCGACGGCGAGACCCTCGACCTGGTGGAACACCGGGGTGTGCGTGGCGTCGAGCTCGTCGGTGCGGAAGGTGCGCCCCGGCACGGCGACGTAGAGCGGGACGCCGCGCTCCAGCAGGGACCGGGCCTGCACCGGTGAGGTGTGGGTGCGCAGGACGAGACCGGCCTCGGGCGGGTCGACGAAGAAGGTGTCCTGCATCTGGCGGGCCGGGTGGTCGACGCCGAAGTTCAGGGCGTCGAAGTTGAACCACTCCGCCTCCACCTCGGGCCCCTCGGCGATCTCCCACCCCATCGAGGTGAAGAGGTCGGCGACCCGCTCCTGCAGGGTGGTCAGCGGGTGCCGGGCACCGCGCCGGCGCCGGTCGACCGGCAGGGTGACGTCGACGGTCTCCTCGACGAGCACCCGGGCGTCGCGCTCGGCCTCGAGCTCGGCCTGGCGCTGCTGGAGCGCCTGGCGGAGCCGGGCCCGCGCCCCGCCGACCCGCTTGCCGGCCTCGGCGCGGGCCGCCGGGGGCAGCGCGCCGATCTCCCGGTTCGCCAGCGCCAACGGGCTGCGGTCGCCGTCGTGCTCGATCCGGACCGTCTTGAGCCGTTCGAGGGAGTCGGCGGAGGCCACTGCCGCGAGCGCGTCGTGGAGGGCGCGCTCGACCTCCTCGGGCTTCAACGGGGTCACCTCGACCGGGTCGAACTGCTTGTTCGGGGCGGACATGCGGGTCAGTGTCCCAGAGCGTCAGACCTGGCCGGCCGGGGTGCCCCGGGGCAGGGTGACCCGGAACCGGGCGCCCCCGCCGGGTGCCCGGGAGACGGTGACCCGGCCGTCGTGGGCCTCCACCAGCCCCCGGACGAGGTACAGCCCCAGCCCGGTGCCGCCGCGGCGCTCACCGCGCCAGAACTTCGTGAACACGAATCCCAGGTTGTCCTCGGCGATCCCCTCACCCTCGTCGTCCACGCAGACGACGACGCCGTCGCCGTCCGGGTCGGCGGCCAGGGTGAGCGTCACCTGGCCGTCGCCGTGCCGGACGGCGTTGCCGACGAGGTTGGTCAGCACCTGCTCGAGGCGGTCGGGGTCGGCCCACACCTCCGGGACGGGGCCGTCGACGACGACGGCGAACCGGTCGGCGTCCTGTCCCGCGGCGACCATCCGCTCGACCTGGCCGTGCAGTGCCCGCTCGACGTCGACCACCTGCTTGCGCACCGGCAACCGGCCGGCGTCGATCCGGGAGACGTCGAGGAGCTCGGTGATGAGCCGGCCGACGCGGTCGGCGTCCGCCTCGACGGTCTGCAGCATGAGCAGCTTCTGCTCGTCGGTGAACCGGTCCCAGCGCCGCAGCAGGGTCGAGGTGAAGCCCTTGACGCTGGTGAGCGGGGACCGCAGCTCGTGCGCGACCGTGGAGATCAGCCCGGCGTGGTCGTGCTCGGCCCGGCGACGGCCCTCGGTGTCGCGGATCATCAACACGACCCGACGCAGGGTCAGGTCGTCCCCGCGCACGTAGCGGGCGGTGACGAGCACCTCGTCGTGGCCGGGCAGGACGAGCACCCGCTCCCGGTGGCCGGTGCGGGTCCGCAGCCCGCCCCACGGGTCGGTGACCGTCCACCAGCGGCGGCCGCTGGTGTCCTGCAGCGGCAGGACCGTGCGGACGTCGGCGCCCAGGACGTCGGCGGCGCGCAGGCCCGTGATCCGCTCGGCGGCGGCGTTGAGCACGGTGACCCGGGCGTCGGCGTCGGCGACGACGAGCCCGTCGGGCAGCTCGTCGAGGTCACCGAGACCGCCGAGACCGCCGGCGCCCGGGTGTCCGTCCACGCGCCGAGGGTAGCCAGCCGTGGCCGGTGCGGGCGTCAGCGCCGGGGACGGTGGGCCCGCGCCGTGGCGTACAGGCAGACGGCGGCGGCGGTGGCCAGGTTGAGACTCTCGGCCCGGCCGTGGACCGGGACCCGCACGACGGCGTCCGCGAGCGCGCGGTCGCCCGCGGTCAGGCCCCAGGCCTCGTTGCCGAAGAGCCAGGCGACCGGGCCGGTGAGCGGGCCGGTGCCGGCCTCGGCGGCGTCGGCCAGGTCGTCGAGGTCGACGTCGCCGCCGCCGTCCGCGGCCAGCACGGCGCAGCCGGCGTCCCGCAGGGCCGCGACAGCGTCGGCCACCGGCACACCGCTGACGACGTCGAGGTGGAACAGGCTGCCGGCGGTCGCCCGGACCGCCTTGGGGTTGTGGACGTCGACGCTGGAATCGGTGAGCACCACGGCGTCGGCACCCGCGGCGTCGGCGGCGCGCAGCACGGTGCCGGCGTTGCCGGGGTCGCGGACGTGGACGAGGACGGCGACGAGGCGGGGAGGCTGCTCCACGGCGGTGGCCAGTGGCACGTCGACGAGGTCGCAGACGGCGACCAGCCCCTGGGGGGTGCGGGTGTCCGCGAGCTCGGCGAGCACCTGGTCCGTGCAGCGCCGGACCGGGACCCCGGCGGCACCGGCGGCGGCGACGATCCCCGGTTGCCGGGCCTCGCCGTCCGCGGTGACGAACAGCTCGCGGACGGCGCCGGGCCGGCCGGGGGCGTGCCCGGCCACGGCCTCGCGGACCGCCTGCGGGCCCTCGACGAGAAAGGCGCCTGCACGGGAACGTGCCGAGCGCCCGGCCAGCCGCCGGGCCGCCCGCACCCGCTCACTGCGGGGGCTGGCCAGCACCGGCGGGGCCGGGCGCTCGGTCATGCCGGGTGGGCTCAGGCGGCCGAGCCCTGCGCCGGGACGTTGGCCCGGGCGGTCTCGACCAGCGCCGCGAACGCCGCGGCGTCGTTGACGGCGAGCTCGGCGAGCATGCGGCGGTCCACCTCGATGCCGGCGGCCTTGAGGCCCTGGATGAACCGGTTGTACGTCATCCCGTTGGCCCGGGCCGCGGCGTTGATCCGCTGGATCCACAGCCGGCGGAAGTCGCCCTTGCGGGCGCGCCGGTCGCGGTAGCTGTAGACCAGCGAGTGGGTGACCTGCTCCTTGGCCTTGCGGTAGAGCCGCGAGCGCTGCCCGCGGTAGCCGCTGGCGCGCTCGAGCGTCTCCCGGCGCTTCTTCTGGGCGTTGACCGCCCGCTTCACGCGTGCCACGTGAGTACTCCTCGATTGTCGGGGGCTCGGCTCACTTGCCGAGGAGCTTCTTGACCTTCTTGACGTCGGCGGGGGACGTCACGACGTCCTGGGCCAGCCGGCGGGTGCGCGTGGAGGGCTTGCCCTCGAACAGGTGGCGGGCGTTGGCCTGCTCGCGCATGACCTTGCCGTTGCCGGTGAGGCGGAACCGCTTCTTGGCGCCGCTGTGCGTCTTCTGCTTCGGCATGGCTGCCGTCTCTCCTTTGCGTCCCTGCGGACAGGGGTGTCTGGTCCTGGCAGCCGCCAGGACGCTGGTCCTTCGAGGACTACCGCTCGGCGTCCTGCTTCTCGGCGTCCTGCTTCTCGGCGTCCTGCCGCTCGGCGTCCTCGCGCTGCTCACGACGGCGTCGCTGCTCGGCCTTGGCCTCGGCCTTCTTCTTGTGCGGGCCGATGACCATGACCATGTTGCGGCCGTCCTGCTGCGGCGCGGACTCCACCGAGCCGTCCTCGGCGACGTCCGCGGCGAAGCGCTGCAGCAGCCGGAAGCCCATCTCCGGGCGGGACTGCTCCCGGCCCCGGAACATGATCATGACCTTGACCTTGTCGCCGGCGCGCAGGAACTTCTCCGCCATCCCACGCTTGGTCTCGTAGTCGTGCGGGTCGATCTTGAGCCGGAGGCGCACCGTCTTCAGCGCGGTGTTGGCCTGGTTCTTGCGGGCCTCCCGCGCCTTCATGGCGGCCTCGTACTTGTACTTGCCGTAGTCCATGAGCTTGCAGACCGGCGGCTTGGCCTGGGGGGCCACCTCGACGAGGTCGAGGTCCGCCTCCTGCGCCAGGCGCAGGGCGTCCTCGACCCGCACGATGCCGACCTGCTCACCGTTGGGCCCGACCAGGCGCACCTCGGGGACGCGGATCCGGTCGTTGATACGCGGCTCGCTGATGTGCTGCTCCTCGTTCGACGATGTCGGGAGACCACCGCACGCGGGAAAGGCCCCCGCCTGCGAGCGCTGGCGGAGGCCTGCCGGTACCGGTCGGCACCCGGACGAGCCACGCCGCCACGGGCGGCGCCCGCTCGGGCGGGCGGGTCGCCGACGCCGTGCTGGGGCGCCGCGACCGACGGGACCCGACGACCCGGGGGTCGTGCGGGTGGGAGGTCTCTCCGCTTCACGCACCGGCACCGCTCGGCGCTCCCACCAGGAGAGGGCCGGTCGACACCGGTCGGTCGTCTGAGAGGCTACCAGCATGACGAGCGGACCCGACAACCCGGCGGACGCCGACCCCCTCCTGCCCGGCGACCCGCAGGCCGTCCGGGACATCGCCGAGGTCCCCGCGATCGAGGTGATCACGACGACAGCGCTGCACCTGATGAGCGCCGCCGCAGTCAAGTGCGGGCTGTCCGAGGACGAGGCCGACGGGAGGTGGACGGACCTCGACGAGGCGCGCAAGCTCATCACCGCCCTGGCCGGCCTGGTCACCGCGGCGGCGCCGGAGGTGGGCAGCGACCACGCCCGGCTGCTGCGCGAGGGCCTGCGCCAGCTGCAGCTCGCCTTCCGGGAGGCGTCCGTCGTCCCCGACCCGCCGGGGCAGGGGCCCGGGGAGCGGCTGACCGGGCCGGTGTCCTGACCCGGACTGCTCAGGCGGCGAGGGCGTGAGCGGCGCGCCGGCGCCGGCGGGTGCTCTGGGCGCCGAGCGCCCCGAGGGCCATCACCGCCCCCACCACGCCGACGACCGCGAACCCTCCCCACGGCCCGACCGCGTCGACCGCGGTCCCGGCGAGCGGTCCGCCGACCGCGCCGCCGATCGTCATCGCCGACCCGTGCCAGCCCATCGCCTCCCCCCGACGGTGCTCCGGCACGAGCCGCGCGACCATCTCCGCGGTCGAGGAGATCACCGGGGCGTTGAGCATGCCGGCGGGCAGGATCGCCAGCGCGAGGGTCCACGGGGAGTCGGCGAGGCCGATCGGCACCGTGAGGACGGCGAGGGCGAGCAGCAGCCACAGCGGGTGGACGGCGCGGGGCAGGGCGCCGTAGACCAGGGCGCCGAGGATGGATCCCAGGCCCCAGAAGAAGAAGACCAGGCCGCTCATCCCGATGGCGTCGGCCTCGCGAAGCACCGCGACGACACCGATGTCCGTGCCGTACAGGACGACCGTCACGCCGGCCGCGGCGCCGAGCACGGCGAGGATCGCGGGGGTGAGCATCCGCGGGCGGCGCACGCCGCGGCCGCCGCCGGCCCCGTCCGCGGGCCCCGGGACCACGGCGCCGTCCTCGAGCAGTGCGCGCTCGGCGTCCGAGGGTGACACCGGGGCGCTGCGGGAGACGACGTCCGCGGCGTCGACGTCGCGGCCCACCCGGCGTCCGGCGAGCTGCTCGCTGCGGGTCGGCGGGTTCGCCACCACCAGTGCGATCCCGGAGAGCACCATCGTCGCCCCAACGCCGAGGATGGCCGCGGTGGTGGACACCTGGGTGGCGACGAGCACGCCGAGTGCGGGCCCGGCCATGAACGACAGCTCGACGCCGATGGAGTCGACGGCGTACGCCGTGCGCCGCCGGGCCTCCGGCACGACGACGGACAGCGACTGGCGCACGACGGTGAAGATCGGCAGCCCCATGAGCCCCCCGACGAACGCCGCGACGAGCAGGCCCTGGTAGGGCAGGAACGGGATGGCGCTCCACACCACGGCCTCGACCACGATCGACGGGGCCAGGGTGCGGCGCAGGCCGAACCGGTCGAGCAGGCGGCCGCGCCACGGGGAGCCGATCGCCGCGCCGAGGGTCGTCGCGGTGCCCACCAGCCCTGCCTCCAGCCAGCTGCGCCCGAGCGTGCCCTCGACGAACAGCACGAGCACGATGCCCGCGGCGCTCATCGGGATCCGGGCCACGACGCCGAGCAGCAGGAGGTTGCGGGCCCCGCGCAGGCGCAGCAGGGCCCGGTAGGGCGACAGGGACATGGGATGAATGATGGCATCCCCGCCGGGGTGGCCCGACTACGCGGTCACCTGATCGCCACACCGGGAGGAGAACCGGGCCCGGTGACGGGCCGCTTGGGGCCGCGTGGCCGGGTCACTCCTCCCCCCGTGGCGATCACGAAGGTGGCGACTAGGAGGGGGCGATCACGAAGGTGGCGACCAGGAGGTGGCGATCACGAAGGTGGCGACCAGGAGGTGGCGGCCACGAGGGAGCGCTCAGGCGGGGCGCAGCGACAGCTCCACGGAGTCGACCCGCTCGGCCACGACGGGCTCGGCGGCCAGGCGCTGGGAGACCCGGCCGGTGAGCGCGTCGAGCCCGGCCCGGTCCAGGCCGGGCCGCACGGCGAGGACGACGCGGAGCTCGGCCCGCCCGCCGGGCTCGCAGCGCACCGTGGTGACCTCCGGCAGACCGGCCAGCGCCCGGCGGACCGCCTCGGCCACGCCGGGGTCCGCCGGCGACGGGACCCACGGGCGCCCCTGGGCCAGCGCCCAGACGGCCGGCCGCGGGAGCACGACGATGACCGGCCCGGCGACGTCCAGGACGACGACGTCGGCACCCTCCTCGACCGCCGACATCGCCGCCCGGCGCGCCGCCACCGGTACCGGGCGTGCGGCGGCGTCCCACGCGGCCAGGGTCCGCACGCCGGTGAACAGCGGCAACCCCACCCGCCCGTCCCGGCCCCGCACGGTGACCGTCGCCATCTCGGCGGACGTCTCGCCGGGCCGTGCCACCACCGGGACGACGAGCCGCGTGCCGGTGAGGGCCCGGACGACGTCCGCCAGGTCCGCGGTCCCGGCGGCGTACCCGGTGAGCACCCGCTCGAGGGCGGGGTCGGCGGCGCCGTCGTCGCCGGCGAAGGGGGGCGGGGAGAGGGTCCGCCCCTGCCAGGGGACCCCGGCGGAGTCCGCCTGCGGGTCGCCGGTCACGGGCGGCCGGCGACGTCGAGCGCCTCGGGCAGCGTGAACGCGCCGGCGTACAGGGCCTTGCCGACGACGGCGCCCTCGACCCCGAGGGGCACCAGGTCACGCAACGCCCGCAGGTCCTCGAGGGAGGAGATCCCGCCGCTGGCGACGACGGCGGCGTCGGTACGGGCGCACACCGCGCGGAGCAGGTCGGTGTTGGGGCCGCGCAGGGTGCCGTCCTTCGTCACGTCGGTGACGACGTACCGGGCGCAGCCGTCGGCGTCGAGGCGCGCCAGCACCTCCCACAGGTCGCCGCCCTCGCGGGTCCAGCCGCGGGCGGCCAGCGTGGTTCCGCGGACGTCGAGCCCGACGGCGACCGTGTCGCCGTGCTCGGCGATGACCCGGGAGGTCCACGCCGGGTCCTCCAGGGCAGCGGTGCCGAGGTTGACCCGCCGGGCGCCGGTGGCCAGGGCGCGCTGCAGCGACTCGTCGTCCCGGATGCCGCCGGACAGCTCGACGGCGACGTCGAGGCGGCGCACCACGTCGGCGAGCAGGTCGGCGTTGGAGCCCCGCCCGAAGGCCGCGTCGAGGTCGACGAGGTGGATCCACTCGGCGCCGGCGGCCTGCCAGGCCAGGGCCGCCTCCAGGGGGTCGCCGTAGGACGTCTCGCTGCCGGCCTCCCCCTGCACCAGCCGCACGGCCCGGCCGCCGGCGACGTCGACGGCGGGCAGCAGCTGCAGGCGCGGGGCGGGCAGGTCGTCGATCACCGTCACGAGGGTAGTGAGAACCAGACCCGCCACCGCAGGCGGAGGCTCACCCGCAGTCCGCGCGCAGGCGCGCCGGCCCCGAGCGACCGTCTCAGTCGCACCAGATCGGTATGTCGCGCGCCCGGCTCACCGGGTGGACCTCCAGCCCCTCACGCATCAGCACCTCGAGCACGGAACGCTCTGCGGTGAGGATCAGCGAGTCCGCGTACCGAGGCGCTTCGATCACTACCTCTTCCTCCGGTGCCCAGGCTCGTCCGCTGAAGCCCGCCGAGCCCCACCGGTGCACCAGCTCGTCCAGCCGCGCCGTCACGCGAGCGTCGCCCGGACCTACCGTCGCGCACAGGCGGTCCTGGTTCCACGGCGCTGTGGAACACCACGTCCAGGCCGCGTCCTTGAAGTGTCCTAGACCTCGCACGAGGGCTCGACCTGTCGCCGCGTCGACCCAGCCGGCGGCAGCCGAGGGGATCATCCGGGTGTCGTACCCGGGCCTGAGCTCGACGAGCTCCGCCCACGGTGTGCAGCCGTCGACGGCGGAGCAGGAGACGCCCCAGGCTCACCGCAGCGACCGGACCCAGTTCTCCAGCAGGGCGGCCCCGGCGTCCCCGGACTTCTCCGGGTGGAACTGGGTCGCCGACAGGGGGCCGTTCTCCACCGCGGCGACGAACCGTCCGCCGTGCTCCGACCAGCTGACGAGCGGGGCACGCAGTCGGTCGTGACCGGACGGCAGCTCCCAGCGCAGCACGCCGTAGGAGTGCACGAAGTAGAACCGCTCGTCCTCGACCCCGGCGAACAGCGTCGACCCGGCGGGGACCTCGACGGTGTTCCACCCCATGTGCGGGACGACGTCCGCGGGCAGCCGCTCGACCGTGCCCGGCCACTGCCCCAGCCCGGCGGTGCGGTGGCCGTGCTCGACCCCGAGGTCGAACATCACCTGCATCCCCACGCAGATGCCGAGCACCGGGCGCCCGCCCGCCAGCCGGCGGTCGACGACCTCCCCGCCGCGGACGGCGTCCAGACCGGCCATCACGGTGGCGAAGGCCCCGACCCCGGGGACGACGAGGCCGTCGGCCTCCGCCGCCGCGGCCCGGTCGGCGGTCAGCTCGACGTCGGCGCCGACCCGCTCGAGCGCCCGGACGGCGGAGCGGACGTTGCCGGAGCCGTGGTCGAGGACGACGACGCGCGGGCTGGGCATGACGTCAGGGTACGGAAGGGTCAGCCGGCGCCGGGACCGTACCGGCGCCACTGCCGCAGCGCCAGCAGCCCGAGCAGGGCGACCCCGACACCGAGCAGGAGCGCCGAGCCGTCACCAGAGGTGGCGCGCACGGCCTGCACCGTGACGACGACGGCGAGCAGGACGAGCACGACGGTGCCGGCGACCCGGTCCCAGCGGCGAGCGGCGTCCACCCAGCGGGCCTCGGCGCGCGAGCCCGCCACCGCGGCCCGGGCGGCCGCCACCCGGGACATCCCCGCGGTGCTGACCGCCCCGGGGAACGTGGCGGGGTCGGCGCCCAGGACGAGCCGGCTGGCGACGTCCGGCAGACAGGCCAGGGCCCGGCCGCCGGGGGTGGCGCCGGTACGCTGCCCGGCCCGCCACGTGACGGCGTCCACCTGGTCCCCGCGTCGCTCGAACAGGCTCAGCTCCACGTCCCCGAGCACCCGGGAGACCCGGTGAGCGGACTCCTCGGTACCCCCCTGGTGCTCGAGGACCAGGCCGGTCCCGGCGCCGTCCAGCGGGACGGCCGTGGCGGCCACGCGGACCAGGGCGGCGGCCGCGGCCGTCCGCGCGGCGTCCGCGACCGGGACCACGAGCACGCTGCGGACCGGGGTCGCCTCGTCGCCGACGGGGCGGCCGGCCGGCTCGGGCGCGGTCACAGGGCGCCCTTGGTGCTGGGCACGCCGGTCACCCGCGGGTCGACGGCCACCGCGGCGCGCAGCGCGCGGGCCACCGCCTTGAACTGGGCCTCGACGACGTGGTGCGGGTCGCGGCCGGCCAGCACCCGCACGTGCAGGGCGATCGCGGCGTGGTGGGCGAGGGTCTCGAACACGTGCCGGGTCAGCGACCCGGCGTAGGGCACCCCGCCGGCGCCGCCACCGATCAGGGCGTACGGCTGCCCGTCGGGCTCCCCGGTGTGCACGCAGTACGGCCGGCCGGACACGTCGACGACCGCCTGGACGAGGCACTCGTCGAGCGGGACGGTGGCGTCCCCGAAGCGGGCGATGCCCGTCTTGTCGCCGAGCGCCTGGCGCAGGGCCTGGCCGAGCACGATCGCGACGTCCTCGACGGTGTGGTGGGCGTCGACGCCGGTGTCCCCCTCGGCCTCGACGACGAGGTCGATCAGCGAGTGCCGCGACAGCGCGGCCAGCATGTGGTCGTAGAACGGGACGCCGGTGCTCACCCGGCAGGCCCCGGTGCCGTCGAGGTCGAGCTCGACGGCCACCCTCGACTCGCTCGTGGCACGCTCGAGGCGGGCGGTGCGGCTCATCGGGGCTCTCCTCGCTGGTCGGTCAGGGCCGCGGCCAGGGCGTCGAGGAACGCGGTGGTCTCCTCGGGGGTGCCGGCCGTCACCCGCAGATGGTGCCGGATGCCGACGTCCCGGACGAGGACGCCCCGGTCCAGCAGCGCCTGCCAGGTGGCCCGCTCGTCGTCCAGGCCACCGAACAGGACGAAGTTCGCGTCGCTCGGCACCGGGTGCAGGCCGAGGTCGGCGACCGCGCCGACGATCCGGTCCCGCTGGGTCTTCGTCGCCTCGACACTGGCCAGCAGCGTGTCGGCGCGGGCGAGCGCGGCCCGGGCGGCGGCCTGGGTCAGCGAGGAGAGGTGGTAGGGCAGCCGGACCAGCCGCAGCGCGTCGGTGACGGCGGGGTCGGCGGCGAGGTAGCCGACGCGGGCGCCGGCCAGCGCGAACGCCTTGCTCATCGTCCGGGTGACGACGAGCCGGGGGCGGCCGGGCAGCAGCGTGAGTGCGGACGGCGTCCCGGGCCGGGCGTACTCGGCGTAGGCCTCGTCGACGACGAGGACCCCGGACGTCGCGGCGTAGGCGGCCTCGACGACGTCCAGGTGCAGGGCGGTGCCGGTCGGGTTGTTCGGGGAGCACAGGAACACGACGTCCGGGTCGACGGCCCGGACCTGGGCGGCGACGTGCTCGGCGTCCAGGTCGAAGTCCCCCTCGCGCTGCCCGTCGACCCACGCCGTCCCGGTGCCCCGGCTGATGATCGGGTGCATCGAGTACGAGGGCGTGAAGCCCAGCGCGGTGCGCCCCGGGCCGCCGAAGGCCTGCAGCAGGTGCTGGAGCACCTCGTTGGACCCGTTGCCTGCCCACATCTGGTCGGCCGTCAGGCCGTGGCCTAGGTAGGCGGCGAGGTCGCCGCGCAGCGCCGTGAACTCACGGTCGGGGTAGCGGTTGAGGGTGCGCACCTGCCCGGCGAGGGCCTCGACGACGGCCAGCGCGACGTCCTCGGGCAGCTCGTAGGAGCTCTCGTTGGTGTTGAGCCGTACCGGGACGTCGAGCTGTGGGGCGCCGTAGGGCGTGCGGCCGCGCAGGTCCTCACGCAGCGGCAGGTCGTCCAGGGGGCTCACCGGGCAGAGTCTAGGAGGCAGGTGTCTAGGAGGCAGGTGTCTAGGAGGCAGGAGCCCAGGCAGCTCGGCCCGGTCACCACCGGAGATGCTGGGTCCGTGACCGACGTCGAGACGCGGCGGATGTTCGTCGCGGTGGTGCCGCCCGAGCACGTGCTGGCGCACCTGCAGGCCGCCCTCACCCCCCACCGCGACCTGGCCGGCGGCGCCCGCTGGACGCTCGTCGAGCAGTGGCACGTCACGCTCGCGTTCCTGCCGTCGGTCCCGGACCGGGCGGTGCCGCCCCTGGTCGAGCGGCTCCGCCGGGCGGCGACCCGGGGCGGACCCCTGGCGGCCAGGGTCGCCGGCGCCGGCGCGTTCCCGCGACCGGCGCGGGCCACCGTGCTGTGGGCCGGGGTGGCCGGCGACGACGAGACGCTGCGCCGGCTGGCCGCCGGGACGCGGGCGGCGGGACGCCGGGCGGGCGTCGAGGTCGCGGGCGGACCGTTCCGCCCGCACCTCACCGTGGCCCGGCTGCCGCGCCCCGGGGACGCGCGCCGCTGGGCCGACGCGCTGGGCGACTACACCGGACCGGCGTGGACCGCGACCGAGATCACGCTGGTCGCCTCGCGGCTCGGCGCGGGCCCGGGCGGCCGGGCCGTCCACGAGACGCTGCACCGCCTGCCGCTGGGCGGGCGGTAACGGCGGCGGCTCAGCCGTCGAACGGCGGCTCAGCCGTCGAACCGCACCCGGACCGCCGCGCCGTGCGCAGGCAGGTCCTCCGCGTCGGCGAGCGCCACGACGTCGTCGGCGACGTCCTGCAAGGCCTGCGCGGAGTACTCCACGACGTGGATGCCGCGCAGGAACGTCTGGACGCCGAGCCCGCTGGCGTGCCGCGCCGTCCCCCCGGTGGGCAGCACGTGGTTGGAGCCCGCGCAGTAGTCACCGAGGGACACCGGGGCGTGCGGGCCGACGAAGACCGCGCCGGCGTTGCGGACCCGGGCCGCACGGGCGGCGGCGTCGACGGTCTGGATCTCCAGGTGCTCGGCGGCGTAGGCGTCGACGACCTCCATGCCGGCGTCCAGGTCGTCGACGAGCACGACCGCCGACTGGGGTCCGGACAGGGCGGTGCGGATCCGGTCGGTGTGCTTCGTGGCGGCGACCTGCCGCTCGAGCTCGGCGTCGACCGCGTCGGCGAGGCGCTCGGAGTCGGTGACGAGGACGGCGGCCGCCAGGATGTCGTGCTCGGCCTGGCTGACGAGGTCGGCGGCGACGTGGACCGGGTCGGCGGAGTCGTCGGCGAGCACGAGGATCTCGGTCGGGCCGGCCTCGGAGTCGATGCCGACCACCCCCTTGACGACCCGCTTGGCGGCGGCCACCCAGACGTTGCCGGGGCCGGTGACGACGTCGACGGGCTCGCAGCCGGTGCCGTCGTCCTCCGGGGCGCCGTAGGCGAGCATCGCCACGGCCTGCGCGCCGCCGACCGCGTAGACCTCCTGGACGCCGAGCAGGGCGCACGCGGCGAGGATCGTCGGGTGCGGCAGCCCGCCGTGCTCCTTCTGCGGCGGGGAGGCGACGACGAGCTGCTGGACGCCGGCCTCCTGGGCGGGGACCACGTTCATCACCACGCTGCTCGGGTACACCGCCTGGCCGCCGGGGACGTACAGCCCCACCCGCTCGACCGGCACCCACCGCTCGGTGACGGTGCCGCCGGGCACGACCGAGGTCCGCACGTCGGCGCGGCGCTGGTCGCGGTGCACGAGCCGGACCCGGCGAACCGCCTCCTCCAGCGCCGACCGCACCGCGGGGTCGAGGTCCCTGAGCGCGGCGGCGAGGGCGTCGTCGGGCACCCGGAGCCGGTCGAGCCGGACGCCGTCGAAGCGTTCGGTCAGCTCGCGCACCGCGACGGCGCCGCGCTCGCGCACGTCCTCGCAGATCGGCCGGACGGCGGCGACCGCGGCGTCGACGTCGAGGTCGGCCCGGGGGACGACGCCGCGCAGCCGCCGGGACTGCAGCGGCCGGCCTCGCAGGTCCATCCGTCGGATCACCGCACCAGGGTACGGCGGCGCCGCGCCCGCGTACGCTCGGCGGGTGCTGCTGCCGCTGTTCCCCCTCAGCACGGTGCTCGTGCCCGGGCTCGTGCTGCCGCTGCACGTGTTCGAGCCGCGCTACCGGGCGCTGGTCGCGGACCTCACCTCGGAGGGCGACCCGGACGCCGAGCTCGGGGTCGTCGCGATCCGGCAGGGCGTCGAGGTGGGCGGGGACGCGCCGCCGAGCACGTACGAGGTGGGCTGCACCGCCCGGCTGCGGCAGGTGACCGAGCACCCCGACGGCCGGTACGACCTCGTCACCACCGGCACCCGCCGCTTCCGCCTGCTGGGGCTGGCGGACACCGGCACCCCGTACCTGACCGGCCGGGTCGAGCTGCTCGAGGAGCCGGACGGCGATGACGTCGACCTGCCCGACCTGGCCCGGCAGGTCGGGCTGGAGCTGGCCGCCTACCGCCAGGCCGTGGGGCTGGCGCAGAGCGGACTGCCGAGCAGCCCGCGGGTGCTGTCCTACCTCGTCGCAGCGGTCGTGGTGCTCGACCTGGCGGACCGCCAGGGGCTGCTCGAGCAGCCGGACACGGCTCGCCGGCTGCTCGCCGAGCGGAGCCTGCTGCGCCGGGAGCGCCGGCTCGTCGAGGCCCTCGGCGCAGTGCCGGCGCCGCGGCTCACCCAGTCCCCCGCCAGCCCGAGCTGAGGCCGCCGGTGAGCCGCAAGCGGGTGACCCCCGCCGCCACCCCTGCCACCGCCGTCCTGGCCCGGGCCGGCGTCCAGCACACGGTGCGGGCCTACGACCACGACCCGGACGCCGTCGCGGCGGGGCTCTCCTACGGCGAGGAGGCGGCGCGGGCGCTCGGCGTGGAGCCGGCCCGGGTGCTCAAGACCCTGCTGGCCGGCGTCGACGGCCGGCTCGTCGTCGCGGTGCTGCCGGTCGACGCCCGCCTGGACCTCAAGGCGCTGGCCGCGGCCGTCGGCGGCCGGCGCGCGCAGATGGCCGACCCGGTCTCGGCGGAGCGGGCCACCGGGTACGTCGTCGGCGGGATCAGCCCGCTGGGCCAGCGGCGACGCCTGCCCACGGTCCTCGAGCAGGACGCGACCCGCTGGCCGACCGTGCTGGTCAGCGCCGGCCGGCGCGGCCTGGACGTCGAGCTCTCCCCGGTCGATCTCGTCCGGCTCACGGCGGCGGTGACCGCCGCGATCACCACCCGCCGCTGAGACCCGGCCCGTTCAGGCGGGCTCAGCCGGCTCTGGCGGGCTCAGACCAGGCAGCTGGGGCCGAGCAGCGCCTTGAGGTCCCCGAACAGGGCCGGGGAGGGGGTGACCCGCAGCCCGTCGTCGAGCCGCATCAGCGTCGCCCGGCCGGACTGCTCGAGCCGCAGGTGCACCTCGGTGACCCCGGGGTGGGTGGCGAGCACCTCCTTGAGCTGACCGACGACCGGAGGCGTGCAGCGGGTTGCCGGCAGGGCGATGACGACCGGGCCCGCTGAGCCCTGGCTGACGTCGGGCAGGGTCAGCTCGGACGCGTAGACGGTCGGCACGTCGTCCCGCCGGTTGAGCCGCCCCCGGACGACGCACACGGTGTCGGGCTCCAGCACGGTCGACACGGTCGCGTACGTCTGGGGGAAGAACAGCACCTCGATCGCGCCCTCGAGGTCCTCGACGGTGGCGATCGCCCACTGGTTGCCGTTCTTGGTCAGCTTGCGGGTCACCCCGGTGATGAGACCCGCGATGGTGACGGTCGCGCCGTCCGGGCGGGCGTCGTCGGCGAGCAGCGCAGCGATGCTGCAGTCGGCGGACCGGGCCAGGACGTGCTCGACGCCGAGCAGCGGGTGGTCGGAGACGTACAGGCCGAGCATCTCCCGCTCGTAGGCGAGCCGCTCGCGCTTGTCCCAGTCCGGCACGTCCGGCAGGACGATCTGCAGCCCGCCGGGGGCCGCACCGGAGTCGCCGCCCCCGAACAGGTCGTACTGGCCGACCGCCTCGTTGCGCTTGAGGTCGATGACCGCGTCGACGGCGTCCTCGTGGCGCAGGGCCAGCTGGCGCCGGCCGTGCCCGAGGGAGTCGAAGGCCCCGGCCTTGATCAGGGACTCGATCGTCCGCTTGTTGCAGACCACCGCGGGCACCTTCTCCAGGAAGTCCTGGAAGGAGGTGAAGGCGCCCTTCTCCTGGCGTGCGGCGACGATGGCCTCGACGACGTTGAGGCCGACGTTGCGGATGGCGGCCAGGCCGAACCGGATGTCCTCGCCGACGGCCGCGTAGGTGGCCACCGACTCGTTGACGTCCGGCGGCAGCACGGTGATCCCCATCCGCCGGCACTCGTTGAGGTAGAGGGCGGACTTGTCCTTGTCGTCGCGGACGCTGGTCAGCAGCGCGGCCATGTACTCGGCGGGGTAGTTGGCCTTGAGGTAGGCGGTCCAGTACGAGACGAGCCCGTACGCCGCCGAGTGCGCCTTGTTGAAGGCGTAGTCCGAGAAGGGGACGAGGATGTCCCACAGGGTCCGGATCGCGTCGTCGGAGTAGCCGTTGGCGCGCATGCCGTCGCGGAAGCCGACGAACTCGGCGTCGAGCACCTCACGCTTCTTCTTGCCCATCGCCCGGCGCAGCAGGTCCGCCTTGCCCAGGGTGTACCCGGCGAGGCGCTGGGCGATGGCCATCACCTGCTCCTGGTACACGATGAGGCCGTACGTCGTCCCCAGGATGGGCTCCAGGGCCTCGGCCAGCTCGGGGTGCGGGTAGGACACCGGCTGCTGGCCGTTCTTGCGCAACGCGTAGTTGGTGTGCGACCCGGCACCCATCGGTCCCGGCCGGTAGAGCGCGCCGACGGCCGAGATGTCCTCGAAGTTGTCCGGCTTCATCAGCCGCAGCAGCGAACGCATCGGGCCGCCGTCGAACTGGAACACCCCGAGGGTGTCCCCGCGGCCGAGCAGCGCGTACGTCGCGGGGTCGGTCGGGTCCTTGCTCAGCGCGTCGAGGTCGACGTCGACGCCGCGGTTGGCGCGGACGTTCTGCAGGGCGTCGTCGAGGATGGTGAGGTTGCGCAGGCCCAGGAAGTCCATCTTGACCAGGCCCAGCGCCTCGCAGGTCGGGTAGTCGAACTGGGTGATGACCTGGCCGTCCTGCTCCCGGCGCATGATCGGGATGAGGTCGATCAGCGGCTCGCTCGACATGATCACACCAGCGGCGTGCACGCCCCACTGCCGCTTGAGGCCCTCGAGCCCGCGTGCGGTCGCGACCACCTTCTGGACGTCCGGGTCCTGCTCGTGCAGGGCCCGGAACTCCCCCGCCTCGGCGTACCGCTTGTGCTCCGGGTCGAAGATGCCCGACAGCGGGACGTCCTTGCCCATGACGGTGGGCGGCATCGCCTTGGTGAGCCGCTCCCCCATCGAGAACGGGTACCCGAGGACCCGGCTGGCGTCCTTGAGCGCCTGCTTGGCCTTGATCGTCCCGTAGGTGACGATCATGGCGACGCGGTCGTCGCCGTACTTCTCGGTGACGTACCGGATCACCTCTCCCCGGCGGCGCTCGTCGAAGTCGACGTCGAAGTCCGGCATCGACATCCGCTCAGGGTTGAGGAACCGCTCGAAGATCAGCCCGTGCTGCAGCGGGTCGAGGTCCGTGATCCGCATCGCGTAGGCGCACATCGAGCCGGCGCCGGAGCCACGACCGGGCCCGACCCGGATGCCGTGCTCCTTGGCCCAGGTGATGAAGTCGGCGACGACGAGGAAGTACCCGGCGTAGCCCTTGCCGACGATGACCTCGGTCTCGTAGCGCGCCTGCTGGCGCACCCGGTCCGGCACGCCGTCGGGGTAGCGCTCGAGCAGGCCTCTCTCGACCTCCTTGACGAACCAGGACTCCTCGTTCTCCCCCGGCGGGCAGGGGAACCGCGGCATGTAGCGGCCCTCCCCCTCGGTGAAGGAGACCTCGCAGCGCTCCGCGATGAGCAAGGTGTTGTCGCTGGCCTCGGGGATCTCCCGCCACAGGTGGCGCATCTCGGCCGGGGACTTGAGGTAGAAGTCGTCGGCGTCGAACTTGAACCGGTTCGGGTCGGCGAGGGTGGACCCGGACTGCACGCACAGCAGCGCGGCGTGCGCGGTGGCGTCCTCGGCGCGGGTGTAGTGCAGGTCGTTGGTGGCCACGACGGGCAGCGCGAGGTCCTCGGCCAGCCGCAGCAGGTCCTTCTGCACCCGGCGCTCGATGTCGAGCCCGTGGTCCATGAGCTCGACGTAGTAGTTCTCCGCCCCGAAGATGTCGCGGAACTCCGCGGCCGCCGCCACGGCCCGGTCGTACTGGCCGAGGCGGAGCCGGGTCTGCACCTCCCCCGACGGGCAACCGGTCGTGGCGATGAGGCCGTCCGCGTACTGGCTGAGCAGCTCACGGTCCATCCGGGGCTTGTAGAAGTGCCCCTCGAGACTGGCCCTGGAGGCGAGCCGGAACAGGTTGTGCATCCCCGGGGTGGTGCGGGCCAGCAGCGTCATGTGGGTGAACGCCCCGCCGCCGGAGACGTCGTCCCGCCCGCCCTCTGCCCACTTCACCCTGGTCCGGTCGGTCCGGTGGGTGCCCGGCGTCACGTACGCCTCCAGGCCGATGATCGGCTTGACCCCGTACCGCCGGCCGGTCTTCCAGAAGTCGTAGGCGCCGAACACGAAGCCGTGGTCGGTGGTGGCCAGTGCGGGCATCCCCATCCGGGCGGCCTCGGCGAACAGGTCGTCGACCCGGGCCGCACCGTCGAGCATCGAGTACTCGGTGTGCACGTGCAGGTGGACGAACTGGTCACTGGTGCTGCCCGACGGCATGGTGCGTGCGCCTCCTGGTGGGGTCAGGACGTCGACGACCCGGGGAAGGCGGCCGGCCTGCGCTCTCGGGCGCTGACCGGCCTGGTCGTGCGACAGCGAGTCTAGGTTCCGCCAGCGACATCCGGTGACGCCCCTGCGGCAGCCCAGGCCGCTCGGCGTGTCGCCGGAGCCGGACCCGGCCGGCGGAGCGAGTCAGCCGCCGGCGAGCCGGTCCAGCGCGGTCGCCAGGTCCGCGGGGTAGTCGCTGGTGAGCTCGAGCCACTGCCCGGTGCCGGGGTGCTCGAACCCCAGGCGGACGGCGTGCAGCCACTGCCGCTGCAGCCCGAGCCGGGCCGCCAGCACCGGGTCGGCACCGTAGGTGAGGTCACCGACGCACGGGTGCCGCAGCGCGGAGAAGTGCACCCGGATCTGGTGGGTGCGGCCGGTCTCCAGGTGCACCTCGACGAGGGACGCCGCACGAAAGGCCTCGAGGACCTCGTAGTGGGTGACGCTCGGCTTCCCGGCTGCGGTGACGGCCCACTTCCCGTCGTGCTGGGGGTGGCGGCCGATGGGCGCGTCGATGGTGCCGGTCAGCGGGTCCGGGTGGCCCTGGACGAGAGCGTGGTAGACCTTGTCCACGGTGCGGTCCTTGAACGCCCGCTTGAGCCGCGAGTAGGCGTACTCGCTCTTGGCGACGACCATGAGGCCGGAGGTGCCGACGTCGAGCCGGTGGACGACGCCCTGCCGCTCGGCCGCCCCCGAGGTGGCGATGGTGTAGCCGGCGGCGGCGAGTCCGCCGACGACGGTCGGGCCGGTCCAGCCCGGGCTCGGGTGCGCCGCCACCCCGACCGGCTTGTCGACGACGACGAGGTCGTCGTCGTCGTGGACGACGCGCATCCCGGGCACCGGCTCGGCCGGCACCGGGACGGTCGCCGCGTCGGGCATCTCGACCTCCACCAGGGCGCCCGCGCGCAGCCGGTCGGACTTGCCGACGACGGCACCGTCGACCCGCACTCCGCCGCCCGCGGCGAGGTCGGCGGCACGGGACCGGGACAGGCCGAGCAGGCGCGCGAGCCCGGCGTCGACCCGTTCGCCCTCCAGCCCCTCGGGGACGGGCAGCACCCGGCGCTCAGGCACCGGTCGTCTCCTGCGTGGACTCCGGCCGTCGGCGCACGCCGTCGAGGTCGATGCCGAGCAGCCCGAGCAGCACGACCAGCCCGGCAGCCACGACGATCGCGATGTCGGCGACGTTGCCGACGAACCAGTCCCCGTAGGCGATGAAGTCGACGACGTGGCCGCGACCGAACGCGGGCGGTCGGACCAGCCGGTCCACGAGGTTGCCGAGGGCGCCGCCGAGCAGGAGCCCGAGGCTGACGGCCCAGATGCGGCTGCCGAGCCGGCGGGCGGCCCGCACGATGACGACCACGACCCCCACCGCGACCAGCGTCAGCACCCACGTCATCCCGGTGGCCAGCGAGAACGCCGCACCCGGGTTGAACAGCAGCCGCAGCGACAGCAGGTTGCCCACGAGCGGGACCGAGCTGCTCTCGTCGAGGTGCTCCACGGCGAGCGCCTTGGTCAGCTGGTCGACGAGGAGGACGACGCCGGCCACGGCGGCGAGCAGGGCGAGCAGGTGGCGGCGCGGGCCGGGCGAGGCGGGGCTGCTGCCCGCGGCGGTGTCGTCCATGGCGTCGGCAAGCCTGCCATGTCGGCGGGGCCGGCATCCCGGCGCAGGGTCAGTGTCGCTCCTGCCGCTGCTTGCACGGCACGCACAGCGTCGCCCGCGGGAAGGCCTGGAGCCGCCGCTTGCCGATCGGGGCACCGCAGCTCTCGCAGGTGCCGTAGGTGCCGGCGTCGATCCGCTCGAGCGCGTGCAGGTTCTGCGCCAGCGCCTCGCGGGCGTTGTTGGCGAGCGTGATCTCGTGCTCGCGCTCGAAGGCCTTGGTCCCGCTGTCGACCTGGTCCTCGCCGCCCCCGTCGCCGGAGTCGGCGATGAGCGTGGCCAGCTGGTCCTCGGCAGCGGTGATCTCCGCCCGCAGGCGGTCCACCTCGGCCAGCAGGTCGGAGCGCACCGCCTCGAGCTCGGCAGCGGTCCACGGTGTCTCGTCCTCGCGGACCGGCAACGCGCTCGGGGGAACCTTGCTCCCCGCCTTCTTCGCCGGCACAGTCTTCTTCGCGGGCACAGTCTTCTTCGCCGTCGCCGTCTTCTTCGCGGGCACAGTCTTCTTCGCGGGCACAGTCTTCTTCGCGGGCACAGTCTTTCTCGCCGTCGCCGTCTTCTTCGCCGGCACAGTCTTCTTCGCCGGTCGCGCCTGGCCCGCGGCGGACTCCGCCATCCTCGTCGCCTCCTCCGCCCGACCCCCCGCGGGCCGACACGTGCGGCGAACAGTAGGCCCCGGCTGCGACAGGCTCAAGGCTCCACGCCGAGATCCGTCCTGCTCCCTCTACCCCCGGGACGACGACGGGCCGGGACCCGAGGGTCCCGACCCGTGGCCGCTGGTCGGACGAGTCAGCCGGAGATCGCGCCACCGGCAAAGCCGAAGCCGCCGCCCGGCTGCGGCTGCTGGGCTCCGTGACCGGACGGGACGACGGTGCCACTGCTCTCCAGCTCGCGCAGCTGGCTCTCCAGGTAGCTCTTCAGCCGGCTGCGGTACTCCCGCTCGAAGGCCCGGAGCTGGTCGATCTTCCGCTCGAGCACCGAGCGTTCCTGCTCCAGCGCGCCGAGGGTCTGACGCTGCTTCTCCTCCGCCTCGCGGACGAGGCGGGCGGCGTGCTCCTTGGCCTCTGCGACGAGCTTGTCGCGCTGCTCCTCGCCGGCCTTGACGTGGTCGTCGTGCAGCTTCTGCGCCAGGGCGAGCATGCCGGCAGCCGCCTCGGGACCACTGGAGGCCGCCGCGGGAGCGGGGGTCGCCGGCTCCGGCTCGCGGACCGCCGAGGCGGCCACGGGCGCGGGGACGGGCGGCGGGGAGGCCGGCTCGGGAGCCTCGGGCCGCTGCGGCTCCGGGGCCGTCTCGGCCCTGGCCCCGGCGCGGGTCAGCTCGCCGACGCGGCGCTCGCAGGCCGCGAGCTTCTGACGCAGCTCGTCGTTCTCCGCGTTCAGCCGACGCAGCTCGTTGACGACCTCGTCGAGGAAGTCGTCGACCTCGTCCTGGTCGTAGCCCTCGCGGAACTTCGTCGGCTGGAACCGCTTGTTGACTACTTCCTCCGGCGTCAACGCCATGTGGTCACCTCGTGACGTGAGTTCAGTGCAAAAGTGACCCTCTGATCGAGATCACCAGCGGTCACGGTAGCGGACGACGGGCGCGTGCGCCGCCTCAACCCAGCGAGACGGCAGCCGAGGCGAGGACGGACTGCAGGATCCCCGCGAGCACGAACAGGATGATAAACGCAAGGTCGAGCTGGACCTGGCCCAGTCGCACCGGCCTGACGACGCGGCGGATGGCGCGCAGCGGAGGGTCGGTGAGGCTGTAGACCGTCTCCGCGACGACCAGCAGGGCTCCGCGCGGACGCCAGTCGCGGGAGAAGACCTGGATCCAGTCGAAGACCAGGCGTCCGAACAGGACGAGGATGTACAGCCAGACGAGGAAGGAGAGGACTCCGAAGATCGCACCCACGCGGGTCAGTGTCCCAGGTGCCCGGCGGGCCGGCGTCCTGCGGGCGTCAGGACTGGTTGAACAGCCCGGACGGCTGGGTCCCGGTCCGGTCGGCGCCGTCGACCTCGATGTTCTCCGGGGAGAGCAGGAACACCTTGCTCGTCACCCGCTCGATGCTGCCGCGCAGGCCGAACACCAGGCCGGCCGAGAAGTCCACCAGACGCTTGGCGTCGGAGTCCTGCATGTCGGTGAGGTTCATGATCACCGGGACGCCGTCGCGGAAGCTCTCGCCGATGCTCCTGGCGTCGTTGTAGGTCCGCGGGTGGATCGTGGTGATCCGGCGCAGGTCGCTGACCGGCTCGGCCACCACCCGGGTCACCCGGTCGCGGGTGATCGGGGTGACCTGGGCACGGCGGGGCTCCGGACGCTCGGCACGGTCCTGGTGCGTGTCGCTCACCGGCTGCTCCTCGTCGTGGCCGTCGTAGGACTCGTAGCGCTCGTCCTCCTCGGCGAGCCCGAGGTAGACCATCGTCTTGCGCAGCGCGCCTGCCATCGTCTGCTCCTCGTCCTGCGACTGTTCCTGCCGCTGTCCTGCGGCCGTCCTGTGACCGTGCCGTCCTGGGGTGCCTCGGGTACGGGCGGACCCGACGCGGCGACGCTACTGCAGCGGTGGCCGGGATCCGAGGACCGCGCTGCCGACACGCAGGTGTGTCGCGCCGGCCGCCACGGCGTCCTCGAGGTCGCCGCTCATCCCGGCGGAGACCGCCGAGGCGCCCGGGTACACCTGCCGCAGCTGCGCCCCGATCCGGACCAGCCGCTCGAACGCCGGGCGGGCCGGTCCCCGCCGCGGGGCGACTCCCATCACCCCGCGCAGTCGCAGCCGCGGCTCGGAGGCGACGGCCTCGGCCAGTGCGGCGACACCGGCCGGCGCGACCCCGCCGCGGCGGGCGGCCTCGGCCGGGTCGGTGTCCAGGCCCACCTGCACCAGCACCTCGAGGGTCCGCCCCGCGCGCTCGGCGCCCCGGGCCAGGGCGGGGACCAGCCGCACCCGGTCCACCGAGTGCACCCAGGCCGCGTAGGAGGCGACCGAGGCGGCCTTGTTCGTCTGCAGCCGGCCGACGAAGTGCCACCGCAGGTCGAGGTCGGCGAGCTCGGCGGCCTTGGCCGCTGCCTCCTGGTCGCGGCTCTCCCCCACGTCCCGGACGCCGAGACCGGCCAGCGCGCGGACGTCGGCGGCCGGGAAGGTCTTCGTCACCACGACGAGGTGGACGTCCCGAGGGTCGCGGCCGGCGGCGGCGCACGCAGCGTCGATGCGGGCGTGCACCGTCTCCAGCCCGGCGCGCAGCGCGGCGACCCGCTCCTCGTCCACCTGCTTCTCGTCCACCCGCTCCTCGCTCAGCGCAGGCTGCCGTCGTCCAGCCAGGCCAGGCCGGCGAACCGCCCGGTCACCCCGTCCCGCCGGTAGCTGTACAGGTCCGGGTCCTCGAACGTGCACCCCGGCACCTGCTCCACCTCGGCGCCGGCGTCGAGCAGCTGCGCGTGCACGCCGGCGGCGACGTCGAGCCCGGGGGTGCCCCACCGCGTGGTCGTGGCCGTCACCGGGTGGTCGGCGGCGACCTCGTCGCGCAGCTCGGCCGGCACCTCGTAGCAGGCCCCGCAGACCGAGGGCCCGATCGTGGCCAGCACACGCCCGGCGCCCAGGGAGCGCATCCGTTCGAGCGTGGCCGGGACCACTGCGGCGACGAGCCCCCGCCGTCCGGCGTGGGCGACCGCGACCAGCCCCTCGTCGGGGGCCACCATCATGACCGGCACGCAGTCGGCGACGAGCACCGCCAGCACCGTGCCGGGCTCGCCGGTGACGAGCGCGTCGGCCTCGGGAGGACCGGCCGGCCACGGGCCGTGGACCGTCTCGACGCCGGCGCCGTGCACCTGCCGGGCGACGACGAGCCGCTCGACGGGCACCCCGATCACCGCCGCGAGCCGGCGGCGGTTCTCGGCCACGTCGTCCGGGTCGTCGCCGACGTGCTCGGCCAGGTCGAGGCCGGCCCACGGGCCGCGGCTGACGCCGCCGGCCCGTGAGGTGAGCGCCCTCACGACCCGTCCCCGCGGGCCGGGGTCGGCGGTGGACCAGCGGAGCACCGGCGGTCCCGGTGGCTCAGGGCCGCAGGAAGTCGGGGACGTCGAGGTCGTCGTCCTCAGCGCGCGCGGACCGGGGCTCGGGCTCGACCACCCGGGGCACCTGGACGGGCTCACGGTCCGCGCGGTCCGGGGACGCCGCCGACCCGGTGGCCGCCGTGTCCTCCCCGGCGCCGACCGCTGCCCCGGGACGACCCGGCCCGGACGGGGTGAACTGCACCCCGCCGTCGGTCGGGGCGCCGTGCTGGGTCGCCCCCTGGGAGGCGGTGTGCGGGCGGGCCCCGGCCGGGGCGGCCCCGTTTCCGTTCACCGACCGGCCGGAGACCTGCCCCAGGGCCCGGTCGTCACGGCGCCGGTTCGGCGTCCCGCCGTCGAAGCCGGCGGCGATGACGGTGACCCTGACCTCGTCGCCGAGGGCGTCGTCGATGACCGCGCCGAAGATGATGTTCGCCTCCGGGTGGGCCGCCTCCTGCACCAGCCGGGCCGCCTCGTTGATCTCGAACAGCCCGAGGTCCGAGCCGCCCTGGATGGACAGCAGCACGCCGTGGGCGCCGTCGATGCTCGCCTCGAGCAGCGGGGAGGAGATCGCCAGCTCCGCGGCCTGGACGGCCCGGTCCTCCCCACGCGCCGAGCCGATGCCCATGAGGGCGCTGCCGGCGTTCGACATCACCGACTTGACGTCGGCGAAGTCCAGGTTGATGAGGCCCGGCGTGGTGATCAGGTCGGTGATGCCCTGGACGCCGGAGAGCAGGACCTGGTCGGCGGACCGGAAGGCGTCCAGGACGCTGACGTTGCGGTCGCTGATGGACAGCAGCCGGTCGTTGGGGATGACGATGAGGGTGTCGACCTCCTCGCGGAGCTCGGCGATACCGGTCTCGGCGCTGTTCGCGCGTCGCCGGCCCTCGAAGGTGAACGGCCGGGTGACCACGCCGATGGTCAGGGCGCCGAGCTGGCGGGCGATCCGGGCGACGACCGGGGCGCCGCCGGTCCCGGTGCCGCCGCCCTCACCGGCGGTGACGAACACCATGTCGGCGCCCTTGAGGACCTCCTCGATCTCCTCGGCGTGGTCCTCGGCGGCCCTCTTGCCGACGTCCGGGTCGGCCCCGGCGCCCAGGCCGCGGGTGAGCTCACGACCCACGTCGAGCTTGACGTCGGCGTCGCTCATGAGCAGGGCCTGGGCGTCGGTGTTGATGGCGATGAACTCGACACCCTTCAGACCGACCTCGATCATCCGGTTGACCGCGTTCACGCCACCGCCGCCGATGCCGACGACCTTGATGACCGCGAGGTAGTTCTGCGGTGCTGCCACGGGGTCTTCTCGCCTTCGTCCGAGAGTTGGTCGGGCCGGTCGGCCCGCTGGGTAGGGGGTTCTTCCACGCCGCGGTGCGGGCCCGGTCGCCGGACCCTCACCTTCAGGTAGAGGGTTATAGTTATGTCAACTACGTCGTGTCCCGGACGCTAGGAGGCAACGGCGCCGAGGGACAACCCGCCACGCCGGGACACACGGATTCGGTTGCGGTTTTCTCGCCGGCGCCGGGTGCCGGCTCAGTCCGCGGCGCGGGTGACCGGCACGAGCGGTGCGCTGACGTCGTACACCTCGGCCGGCTGGCCGCGCAGCGCCTGGAGCACCTGGGCCTTGAGCGCGTTGTCGTCCGCGCTCCCCCACACGACGGCGGCGCCGTCCCGCATCGTCAGCCGGACGTCGTCCCGGCTGACGGCGCCCACGGAGGCGACGTCCGCGGCGAGCTCGGCCGGCAGCGCGGTGACGACCTCGATGGCGGCGGCCAGCGCGCGCCCGGAGGCGTCCGGGTCGCCGGAGACGTCGACGTCCAGCACCGGCAGGTCCGGCGGGGCGTCGTCCTGGTGGGCCACGACGACGGCCTCCAGGTCGACCAGCGCGAACCCGTCGTCGGCCGGGACGGCCGCGACCGGGACGCGCTCGACCAGGCGCACCTCGAGGGTCCGCGGCCAGGCCCGCACGACGTCCACCTCCTTGACCAGGGGCAGCCCGGCGACGTCCTCCTCCAGGGCGCCGGTGTCGACCCGGGCCAGCGGGGTGCCGACCGCGGGCTCCACCAGGGCGACGACCTCGGCCCGGGGGACCCGGTCGTTCCCGACCACCCCGACCTCCCGGACGGCGAGCAGCGGGGAGGCCAGGACGGCCCACCCGGCCACGGCGACCAGGGCCGCGGCGGCCAGCGCGAGGAGCACGGGCCGCCAGGACAGCCGCCGGGCCGCCCGGGCGCGGGCGGCGAACCGGGCCGCGGAGCCGGGCACCAGCGGGCCGTGACCGGACGACCGGCCACCGGCCGTCGGGGTGGCCGCCCGCGAGGTGGTGCGGTCCGGTGGCGCGCTGCGGGCAGGCCGGGCAGGCCGGGCAGCGGGGGCAGGCCGCGGGCGACCGGTGCGCACCGGTGCGGCCGGGGAGGCGCTGCGGACGTCGGCGTCCTGGCGGGACGACGTCCCCCCCGCGCCGGCGGGACGCCGGCGGACGGGCGGCGTCGGTCGCCGGCTCACGCCGTGTGCTCCCGCTCGCGGTCCTGGTCGAGCAGCGCCAGCACCTCCGGACCGATCATCGTCACGTCTCCGGCCCCGACGGTGAGCACGACGTCCCCGGGCTGGACGAGCCTGGCGACCTCCCCGGCCACCGCCGACCAGGACGGCACGTACCGGACGTGGCCGGGCGGCAGGTCGACGGCCCGGGCCACCAGCTCGCCGGTGACGCCGGCGACCGGGTCCTCCCGGGCGGCGTAGACGTCCATGACGACGACCTCGTCGGCGCCCGACAGGGCCGCCCCGAACTCGTCGGCGAAGTCGAGGGTCCGGCTGTACAGGTGCGGCTGGAACACGACGACGAGCCGGCCGCCGTCGGCGACGGTCCGTCCGGTGGCGACCGCCGCGGCCACCTTGGCCGGGTTGTGCGCGTAGTCGTCGTAGACGCGTACCCCACCGGCGCCGCCGCGCGGCTCGAACCGCCGCCTGGTGCCGGCGTAGGCCTCCAGGCCCTCGAGGGCGACGGCGGGCGCCACGCCGAGGGTGACCGCCGCGGCGTAGGCGGCGCCGGCGTTGAGGGCGTTGTGGTGACCGGGCACCCGCAGCAGCGCGTCGCCGACCCGCCGCCCCCGGTCGACGACGGTGAGGGCGACCCGTCCACCCCGCGGCGTGACGTCGGTGAGCCGGACGTCGGCGTCCGGGTGCTCGCCGTAGCTCAGGACGCGGCGGCCCTCGCTGCGAGCCAGGTCGGCGAGCCGGGCGGCGCCGGGGTCGTCGAGGCAGGTGACGAGCACGCCGTCACCGACGATCCGCCGGCTGAACTCGGCGAACGCCGCCTCGACGGCGGCCGCGGTGCCGTAGTGGTCGAGGTGGTCGGGCTGGACGTTCGTCACCACCGACAGCTCGGGCCGGTAGACGAGGAACGACGCGTCGCTCTCGTCCGCCTCGGCGACGAAGACCTCGCCGGTGCCGTCGTGGGCGTTCGTGCCCGCGGTGGCGAGGTCGCCGCCGATGGCGAAGGACGGGTCCCAGCCGGCGTGCTGCAGGACGACGGTGAGCATCGAGGAGGTGGTGGTCTTGCCGTTCGTCCCCGCCACGGCGACGCCGCGGCGGCCCTGCATGACCGCGTGCAGGGCCTGGGAGCGGTGCAGCACGGTGAGCCCGCGCCGGCGGGCCTCCACCAGCTCGACGTTGTCGTCCCGGATCGCCGAGGACGCGACGACCGTGCGGGCCCGGGCGACCCGCGCCGGGTCGAAGCCGGTGGCGACGTCGCCGCCGAGGGCACGCAGTGCCGCGAGCACCGGCAGGTCCTTGGCGTCGCTGCCACTGACCGGGACGCCCCTGGCCAGCAGGATGCGGGCGATCCCCGACATCCCCACGCCGCCGACCCCGACGAAGTGCACCGGCCCGAGGTCGCGGGCGGGGGGCACCGGGGCGGACAGGTCGAACCGCGGGCTCACCGCGCGCCCCCCCGGGCAGCGGCGACCCGGCGGACGACGGCGGCGAGCCGCTCGTCGCCGTCCCGGACCCCCAGCGCCGCCGACCGCCGCGCGGTCTCGGCGAGCGCGGCGCGGTCGGCGAGCAGCGGCAGCAGCCGGGCCCGGGCCCACTGCGGGGTGAACTCGGCGTCCTCGACGAGCAGCCCGCCACCGGCCCGGACGACGGGCTCGGCGTTGAGCCGCTGCTCCCCGTTGCCGATCGGCAGCGGGACGTAGACGGCGGGCAGGCCGACGGCGGTGACCTCGCAGACCGTCCCGGCGCCGGCCCGGCCGACGACGAGGTCGGCGGCCGCGTAGGCGAGGTCCATCCGTTCGAGGTACTCCCGGACGACGTACGGCACGTCGGCGGGCCGGTCGGCGGGCAGGTCGACCGACTTGCCGGCGCCGCACCCGTGCAGCACCTGGACGCCGGCCGCGGCGAGGTCCGGGGCGACGGCGGCGACGGTGCTGTTGAGGCGCTGGGCCCCCAGGCTCCCCCCGTACACGAGCAGCGTCGTGAGGTCCGGGCGCAGACCGAAGTGCTCGCGGGCAGCGGTCCGGGCCGCCTCGCGGTCGAGCCCGCGGATCTCCGGTCGCATCGGCAGACCGGTCAGCTCGGCGCGCGGCAGCGGGGTGTCCGCGAAGGTGACCGCGACGGCGTCGGCGAACCGGGCGCCGAGCCGGTTGGCCAGACCTGGCCGCCGGTTCTGCTCGTGGACGACGAGGGGGACCCGGCGCCGGCGGGCGGCGAGGTAGGCCGGGGCTGCCACGTACCCGCCGAAGCCGACGACGACGTCGGCACCGACCCGGTCGACGGCGTCCTGCGCGGCGCGCACGGCGCCACGCAGCCGTCCGGGCAGCCGGAGGAGGTCCGCGCCGGGCCGCCGTGGCATCGGCACCCGGGGCACGACGGCGAGCTCGTAGCCGCGCTCGGGGACCAGGCGGGCCTCCAGACCCTGCGTGGTGCCCAGCACGAGCACCCGCGTCCTGGGGTCGTCGGCCCGCAACCGGTCGGCGGTGGCGAGCAGCGGGGCGACGTGGCCGGCGGTGCCCCCGCCGGCGAGCAGGACCGCGAGGCCCTCGCTCACCGCGGGCCTCCACGGCGTGGGCGCGGGGCCGGCCGGGAGCCGGGCCCGGCCCCGGCCGGGGTGCGCAGCGGGACGACGGCCAGCGAGCGCCGGACGACGCCCGGCCGGGCCTGCAGGGCCTCCCGAGCGCCCGGCTCGGCGCGGGCGAAGGACAGCACCATGCCGAGCGCCACGAGCGTGGACACCAGCGCCGACCCGCCGGCCGACACCAGCGGCAACGGGACCCCGATGACGGGCAGGAGGCCGAGCACCACGCCGATGTTGATCATCGCCTGGCCCACCACCCAGGCGAGCACCCCGGCTGTGGTGATCTTGACGAACAGGTCGTCGGTGCGGCGCACGACCCGGGCGAAGGCGACTCCCATCGCCGCGAACAGCAGGATGACGACGGTGGTGCCGGGCAGTCCCAGCTCCTCACCGATGATGGCGAAGATGAAGTCGTTGTGCGCCTCGGGCAGCCACGACCACTTCTCCCGGCTCGCACCCAGTCCGACCCCCCACCAGCCGCCGGACGCCAGCGCCCACTTGCCGTGGGTGGTCTGCCAGCACGCACCCCAGTAGTCCGTGCACTCGGCGGACAGCCAGGAGTCGATCCGCTGCATCCGGTTGGGGCTGGTGACGACGAGCGCCGCGGCCGCGGCACCGGCCAGCCCGAGCGCGACGGCGAACATCCGCGCCGGGACCCCGGCGACGAACAGGGCGCCGCCGACGATGGCCAGCAGGACGAGCGCCGTGCCGAGGTCGTTGCCCATGAGGACGAGCCCGACGACGAGACCGGCGAACGGGCCGACCGGCACGAGCACGTGCGCCCAGCTGCTCAGCAGGTGCCGCTTGCGGGCCAGCACCGCACCGAGCCAGACGGCGAGGGCGAGCTTGGCCGCCTCCGACGGCTGGGCCCGCACCCCGGCGACCTCGATCCAGTTCGTGTTGCCCTTGACCCCCACGCCGAGCGGGGTGAGGACGAGGAGCTGACCGATCAGGGCGAGGCCGAGCAGCGGCCAGGCCCACCGCTTCCAGGCGCGCACCGGGACCCGGGATGCCGCCCACATGAGCAGCACGCCGACCGCGGCGAACACCGCCTGGCGGGAGAACACCGCGAACGAGGAGCCGCTGGCCGCGTAGGACTCGACGCTCGAGCTCGACAGCACCATGACCAGGCCGATGCCGACGAGCAGCAGGGTCGAGCCGAGCAGCAGGTAGTAGCTGGTGACCGGGGTCTCCCAGCGGGTGAGCCGGTCGACGAGCGCGGTCGACCACGACCGGCCGCGCTGCTCCGGGGTGCGGGGCGGGGCGGTGAGCACGGCCATGGCTCAGCCCTCGGCGCCGGGGTGGGTGGCGCGGACCCGGGCCCGGACGGCGTGGGCGAAGGCGTCCCCGCGGGAGGCGTAGTCCCGGAACTGGTCCATGGAGGCGCACGCGGGCGCCAGCAGGACCGTGTCGCCGGGTTGCGCCATCGCCGCCGCGGCGCGGACCGCGTCGTCCATCACGGCGCGCCCGGCGGCGCTCGAGGGAACCGGCACCCGCCCAGTCTCGCCGGGGTCGACCTCGACGACGGGGACATCCGGTGCGTGTCGCCTCAGCGCTGCGCGCAGCGGCTCACGGTCCACGCCGATGAGAACGACCCCTCGCAGCCGGTCGCGGTGGTGGCGGACCAGGTCGTCGAAGGCGGCGCCCTTGGCCAGGCCACCGGCCACCCAGACGACCGGGCCGAACGCGGCCAGGGACGCGTCGGCGGCGTGCGGGTTCGTGGCCTTGGAGTCGTCGACCCAGTCCACCCCGGCCACGGAGGCGACCCGGGTGATGCGGTGCGGGTCGGGACGGAACCCCCGCAGCCCGTCGCGGACGGCGGCGGCCGGCACGCCGTGGGCGCGGGCGAGCGCCGCGGCGGCCAGCGCGTTGGCGACGGTGTGCGGGGGCACCGGGGCGCCGTCCGGGGAGAGGTCGGCCAGGGTCGCCAGCTCGGCCGCGGACGTGCGCCGCTCGGGGACGAACGCCCGGTCCGCCAGCACGTCGTCGACGACGCCCAGCATCGACACGTCCGGCACGTCGAGGGTGAAACCGACGGCCCGGCACCCGTCGACGACGTCGGCCTCCCGGACCAGCCGCTCGGTCGTCGGGTCCTGGAGGTTGTACACGCAGGCCACCTGGGTGCGCTCGTACACCCGCCCCTTGGCCGCGACGTAGGCCTCCATCGAGCCGTGCCAGTCGACGTGGTCGGGCGCGACGTTGAGGCAGGCGCTGGCCCGCGGCGCCGGGGACGACGCCCAGTGCAGCTGGAAGCTCGAGAGCTCGACGGCGATCACGTCGTAGGGGTCGGGGTGCAGCACCGCCTCCAGCAGCGGGGTGCCGACGTTGCCGGCCGCGGTGGTCCGCAGACCGGCGGCCTGCAGGACGGCGGTGAGCATCCGCACCGTGGTCGTCTTGCCGTTCGTCCCGGTCAGGGTCAGCCACGGCGCGCCCCCGGTGGGCGGGCGCATCCGCCAGGCGAGCTCGACCTCTCCCCAGACCGGGACGCCGGCCGCGGCGGCGGCGGCCAGTGCCGGCGCGGTGGGCCGCCAGCCCGGGGAGGTGACGACGACCTCGGGGGCCGCGCCGTCGACGTCCGGGAGACCGGCGGTGGCCTGCGGGCCGAGCCGGACGTCGGCCCCCAGCACGCGCAGCAGGTCCGCCCGGTCCCGCTGCTCGGGTCCGTCCCGCTCGTCGAGCACGCTCACCCGGGCGCCGCGCTCGGCGAGCGCGGCGGCGGCGGCGAGCCCGCTGACCCCCAGGCCGGTGACGACCACCCGCAGACCGGACCAGTCGGCGTCCGCGGAGGTCAGCGTGTCCGTGCGGCTCACAACCGCACCAGCCACTCGGCGTAGAAGATCCCCAGCCCGAGGGCCACGAACAGCCCGGCGATGATCCAGAACCGGATCACGATGGTCACCTCGGCCCAGCCCACGAGCTCGAAGTGGTGCTGCAGCGGGGCCATCCGGAAGACCCGTCTGCCGGTGAGCTTGAACGAGGCGACCTGGATGAGGACCGACAGCGTGATGATGACGAACAGCCCGCCGAGCAGGATGAGCAGCAGCTCGGTGCGGGTGGTGATGGCCAGCCCGGCCAGCGCCCCGCCCAGGGCCAGGGAGCCGGTGTCACCCATGAAGATCTTCGCCGGGGACGCGTTCCACCACAGGAAGCCGAACGTGGCGCCGGTGAGGGCGGCGGCGACCACGGCCAGGTCCCGGGGGTCGCGGACCTCGTAGCAGTTCGGGCCGGCCTGGGCGACGAGCTGGCAGGACTGGTTGGACTGCCACAGCCCGATGAGCACGTAGGCGCCGGCGACGAACGCGGTGGCGCCGGTGGCCAGGCCGTCGAGACCGTCGGTGAGGTTCACCCCGTTGCTCGTCGCGGCGACCATGAGCTGGGCCCACAGCACGAACAGCAGCATCCCCACGAAGGTGCCGGCGAAGGCCAGGTCGAGGTTGGTGTCCCGGATGAAGGAGATCTTCGTCGAGGCCGGGGTGCGCCACGCCTCGTTGGGGAACTGGAGCGCCAGCACCGCGAACACGACGGCGACGAGGGACTGGCCGACGAGCTTGGGCACCGTCCGCAGGCCGAGGCTGCGCTGCTTGGTGATCTTGATGAAGTCGTCGAGGAACCCGACGAAGCCCAGGCCCACCATGAGGCCCAGGACGAGCAGTGCGCTGGCGGTCACCCCGGTGCCGGTGAGGGCGTGGGCGAGCAGGTAGCCGACGACGGTGGCACCGATCATCACGGCACCGCCCATCGTCGGGGTGCCGCGCTTCGTGTGGTGCGTCGTGGGCCCGTCGTCGCGGATGAACTGCCCGTAGCCCCGCTTGACGAGGAAGCGGATGTACAGCGGCGTGCCGAACAGGGACAGCAGCAGCGAGATGCCCGCGGCACCGAGGACGGTCCTCACCGGACCACCTCGCCGGCGTCGTCCGGGCGGTGCCCGCCGGCGGCCAGGCGCTCACCGAGGGCGTGCAGGCCCACCGCGTTCGACGCCTTGACCAGGACGACGTCGCCCGGGCGCAGCTCCTCGGCGAGCAGCGCCTCGGCCGCGGCGACGTCCGGGACGGCGAGCGACTCCTCGCCCCAGGAGCCCTCGTGCGCGGCCCCGGTGTGCACGGCGCGGGCGCCGGCACCGACGGCGACGAGCCGAGACACGTCGAGCCGCACGGCGAGCCGGCCGACGGCGTCGTGCTCGGCCGCCGAGGACTCCCCGAGCTCGAGCATCTCCCCGAGGACCGCCCAGGTCCGCCGGCCGCGGCCGATGGCGACGAGCGCCTTGAGCGCGGCCCGCACCGACTCCGGGTTGGCGTTGTAGGCGTCGTTGATGACGGTGACGCCGTCGGGGCGCTCGGTGACCTCCATCCGGTAGCGGCTGGCCGGCTCCGCGGCGCTCAGCGCCTCGGCGACGGCGGGCAGCTCCAGGCCGAGGGCGAGCGCGACGGTGGCGGCGGCCAGCGCGTTGGGCACCTGGTGCTCGCCGTACAGCCGCAGGCGGACCGGCGCGCTGCCGGCGGGGGTGACGAGGGTGAGGACCGGGCGGCCGGCGTCGAGGTCGACGTCCTGCGCGCGGATCGTGGCGCGGGCGGACTCGCCGAACCAGTGGACCGCGGCGGTGGTCCGCGTCGCCATCCGGGCGACGAGGTCGTCGTCGGCGTTGAGGACGGCGACGCCGCCCCGCCGGGCGGGCGGCAGCGCCTCGACGAGCTCGCCCTTGGCCCGGGCGGTGCCCTCCCGGGAGCCGAACTCGCTCAGGTGCGCGCTGCCGACGTTGAGGACGACCCCGACCCGGGGCGGGACGACCTGGCACAGGTGGGCGATGTGCCCGACCCCGCGGGCGCCCATCTCGACGACGAGGAAGCGGGTCTGCTCGTCGGCCCGCAGCACGGTCAGCGGGACGCCGACCTCGTTGTTGAACGACCCGGACGGCGCGACCGTGGGGCCGGCGGCCCCGAGCACCGCGGCCAGCAGGTCCTTGGTGGAGGTCTTGCCGGAGGAACCGGTCAGGGCGACGACGTCGAGCCCCGGCGCACTGCCGGGACGGGGGGCGGTGAGCCGGTCGACCACGGCCCGGGCCAGGGCGCCCAGGGCACCGGTCCCCGAGCCGACGACGACGCACGGCACGTCGAGCTCGCGCTCGGCGAGCACGGCGACGGCGCCCTGGCCGACCGCCGCGGCGGCGAAGTCGTGCCCGTCGGCGCGCTGGCCGGGCAGCGCCACGAACAGCGCCCCCGGTGCGGCCTGCCGGGAGTCGACGACGACCGGGCCGGTGACGACGCTGTCGGGGGCGGCGCCGCCGGCGAGCCGGCCGCCGACGGCGTCGGCGACCTCGGCGAGGGTCAGCGGGATCACCGGCCCGCCTCCGGCGCCACGGCGGCCCGGGCCGCGAGGGCCGCCCGCAGCACGACCCGGTCGTCGAACGGGTGCACCGTCCCGTCCACCTCCTGACCGCTCTCGTGGCCCTTGCCGGCGAGGAGCACCGTGTCCTGCGGGCCGGTGGTCGCGGCGAGCGCGACGGCGACCGCCTCGGCGCGGTCGGGGACCTCGAGGACGTCGGCCCCACCGGCGGCGCGCGCCCCCTGCAGCACGGCCGCCCGGATGGTCGCCGGGTCCTCCGAGCGCGGGTTGTCGTCGGTGACGACGACGAGGTCGGCCCCGCGGGCCGCGGCCTCACCCATCGCCGGGCGCTTGCCGGGGTCCCGGTCCCCGCCCGCGCCGAGGACGACGACGAGCCGGCCGGGTGTGGCGGGGCGCAGCGCCCGCAGCGCGGCGGCCAGGGCGTCGGGGGTGTGGGCGTAGTCGACGAGCGCCAGCGGCTCCCCGGGGGCACCGGTGCGCACCGGTTCCATCCGGCCCGGCACGCCGGGGGCGCCGGCGAGCCCGGCCGCCGCCGCCTCGGGGTCCAGGCCCGCCTCGAGCAGGACGACGAACGCCAGGGCGGTGTTGGCCACGTTGAAGTCGCCGGGCAGGGGGCTGACGAGCCGGTGCCGGCGTCCGTCGCGGTGCCGGAGGGTGAACGCGGTGGTGGTCCCGGAGGGGTCCGGCTGCCCCGGTCCGGCCGTCCAGTCCGCGTCGGCGTCCGGCCGGGTCGTCACCGTCACGACCGGGACGGCCGCCTGGCGGGCCAGCCGGCGTCCCCACTCGTCGTCGACGCACACGACGCCGCGCCGGGACCGCGCCGGGGTGAACAGCGTGGCCTTGGCGGCGTAGTAGTCGGCCATGTCCCGGTGGAAGTCCAGGTGGTCCTGGGACAGGTTGGTGAAGGCGGCGACGTCGTACACGACGCCGTCCACGCGGTGCAGGGCCAGGGCGTGGCTGGACACCTCCATCGAGCAGGCGGTGACGCCGCGCTCGCGCATGACGGCGAGCAGGGCGTGCACGTCCGGCGACTCCGGGGTGGTCCGCGAGCTGGGCACCCGCTCGTCGCCGACCCGGACCTCGACGGTGCCGACCAGACCGGTGCGGCGGCCGGCGGCGCGCAGGGCGGCGTCGAGCAGGTGGACGGTGGTGGTCTTCCCGTTCGTCCCGGTGACGCCGAGCAGCAGCAGGTCCGCCGCCGGGCGCCCGTAGACGTCGGCGGCGAGGGCGCCGAGCACGGCCCGCGGGTCGGCCACGACGAGGGCGGGCAGCCCGGCGCCGCCCACCCGCTGCACCCCGGCGAGATCGGTGACCGCGGCCACGGCACCGGCGGCCGCGGCCTGCGCGGCGAAGTCGGCGCCGTGCGCCCGGGCGCCGGGCAGGGCCGCGTACAGGTCCCCGGGGCGGACCTGCCGGGAGTCCAGGGTGACCCCGTGCACGACGGTGTCACCGGCCGTGCCCGGCCGGAGCACGGCGCCCACGGAGTCGGCGAGGTCGGCGAGGGTGCGCCCCGGGACGCGGGCCGGCCGGGGCAGGCCGGGGCTCCCGTGGTCGGACCTCCGGGCGGGGGTCGGCACGGCGGCGAGGCTAGCGCTCACTGCCACTCCATCGGCGGCAGGTCGGGCTCCTCGACGCTGGGCGGGACCCGCAGCTCCTGCAGCGCGTAGGTCATGACGTCGGAGAACACGGGTGCGGCCACGGTACCGCCGTAGTGGGCGTTCTTCGGCCGCTGGAGGGTGACGGCGACGACCACCTGGGGATCCTCGGCCGGGGCCATCCCGATGAAGGAGCTGGTGTAGCCGCTGTACCCGCGGCCGTTCTCCTTGGGCGCCTGCGCGGTCCCGGTCTTGCCAGCCACCCGGTAACCGGGCACGGCGGCGTTGGCGCCGGTGCCGTCCTCGCCGACGGCGCCCTCGAGCATCTCCCGGACGGCGCGGGCGGTCTGCGGGCTCACCACGCGCACCGACTCCGGCTCGGGGGCCGGGTGGTAGGTGCCGTCCGGGTCGGTGGTGCCGGCCACCAGGCGGGGGGCGACCCGGACGCCGTCGTTGGCGATGGTGGCGAACACCTGGGCCGCCTGGAGCATGTTGAGCGAGAAGCCCTGCCCGAACAGGACGGCGTACTTCGTCCGGCCGTCCCAGTCCTCGGCGTCGTGCAGGATGCCGCTCGTCTCACCGGGGAAGTTCAGCCCGGTCGGCTGGCCGATGCCGAACGCGCGCAGGTAGTCGTACCGCTGCTGCACCGACAGCCGCTCCCCGACCATGACCGTGCCGGTGTTCGAGGACTTGCCGAGCACCCCGGCGAAGGTGAGCTGCTGGACGCCGTGGGGGGAGGAGTCGCGGAACGTCTGCCCGTTCGACGTGGTGTACCGGTAGGGGACGGACAGCTTCTCCGTCGGTGTCGTGACGCCCTCCTCGAGGGCCGCCGCCGCGGTGATCACCTTCGCGGTCGAGCCGGGCTCGATGACGTCGCTCAGCGCCCGGGTGCCGCGGTCCTCGGCGGGCGTCGACGCGGGGTCGTTGGGGTCGACGTTCGGTGCCTCGGCGAAGGCCAGCAGCTCCCCGCTGTCCACGTCGATGGCGACCACCGACCCCCACTCGGCGTCCATCTCCTCGACCTGCTCGGTGAGCACCTGCTCGGCGTACCACTGCAGGTCCCGCCGCAGCGTGAGCCGGACGTCGCCGCCGGGGACCGGCGGCACCTCGGCGGCCTCGTCGGTCCAGATCCGCTCACCGGTGCGGCCCTGCTCGTACCGGCGCATCCCGTCGGTGCCGGCGAGCACCTCGTCGTGGGTCATCTCCAGGCCGGCCAGCGGGGTGCCGTCGCTGCCGAGGAAGCCGAGCAGGTTGCCCGCCACGTTCCCGGCCGGGTAGACGCGGTCGAAGGCCGGCTCGCTGAGGATGCCGGGGATCTGCAGGGCGGCGACCTCCCGCCACACCTGGGGGGTGACCCCCTTGGCGACGTAGGCGAACGGGCGGTCGCCGGTGATCCGCTCGGCGACCTCCTCGACCTCCAGCCCGAGCAGCGGGGCGAGGTCCTCGGCGGCGCCCTGCACCCCGACGGTCTGCACGCTGTCGCCGACCCGCTTGCGGTACTCACCGACCACCCGCTGGTCGACGGTGACGTTCCGGCGCTCGACGGTGCCGGCCAGCACGACGCCGTCCGCGTCGGTGATGTCACCGCGGACGGCGGGGACCGTGTGCTCCTGCAGCCGGTTGCCGAGGGCCTCGGCCGCCAGCGCGGAGGCGTCGAGCCCCTGGATCTGCACGAGCCGGCCGACGAACAGGCTGAGCACGAACAGGACGGCGAGCAGCGTGATCCGCAGCCGGCGGTCGGGGGACCCGAGCCGGGGGGCGGACCGCAGGGCCGGGTGGGGAGGCTGGGTCACGCGCGCTCCGTCCTGCGGTCGTCTGGGGCTGGTCACGTCGGGGGCCGTCAGGGCGCGACCGCAGGCGGTGCCGCGGGCGCCGGCGTCCCGAGGACCGCGCCGTCCTCGAGCCGCAGGCCGGCCGGGTTCTCGTTCGGGACCATCCCCAGCCCGGCGGCCCGCTCTGCCAGCCGAGCGGGTGAGGCCTCGACGGCGAGGCGCTCGGCGAGTGCCTGCTGCTCCTCGGCCAGCAGGTCGCTGCGCCGCTCGAGCTCGTGCACGGTGAAGGCCCCGCGGGACAGCGCGATGTTGAGCATGAGCAGCGCGACCAGCGTCGACGCCAGCAGGGCGGCGACCACCGCGACGAACGGGACCGTGCGCCGCCGGCCGGCCGGCGCCCTCACCACCTGCAGCCGCGGCGGGGCGCCGCGCCGTCCCGGGGACGTCGACGGCGTGGTCCGCTGGCGCGGGACCGGGGTGGCAGCCGACGCGACGGCGGCCGCCGGGGCGCTGGTCGGTGGGGACGCGGGCGCGGTGGCGGTGCTCATGCGGCTCTCCCTCGCGGGGGTCGGACTCGTTCGGCGGCGCGCAGCCGGACGGAGGCGGCACGGGGGTTGGCGGCGGTCTCGGCCTCGTCGGCGGTCTCGGCGCCGCGGGTCAGCAGGCGGAGCTCGGGGGCGTGCTCGGGCAGCTCCACCGGCAGGTCGACGGGGGTGGTGCTGCGGGCGCCCTCGGCGAGCACCCGCTTGACGATCCGGTCCTCCAGGGACTGGTAGGACTCCACGACGATCCGGCCGCCGACGGCGAGCGCGCCGACGGCGGCCGGCAGGGCCCGCTCGAGCACCTCGAGCTCGCCGTTCACCTCGATCCGCAGCGCCTGGAAGGTGCGCTTGGCGGGGTTGCCGCCGGTGCGCCGGGCGGGCGCCGGCACGGCGGCGCGGATCAGGTCGACGAGACGACCGCTGCGCGCGAACGGCTCGCGCTCGCGCTCGCGGACGACGGCGACGGCGATCCGCCGGGCGAAGCGCTCCTCGCCGTACTCGCGCAGCACCCGGACCAGCTCCTCGAGCGGGTAGGTGTTGAGCACCTCGGCGGCGGTGGGTCCCTCGGTGGGGTCCATCCGCATGTCGAGCGGCGCGTCGTGGGCGTAGGCGAAACCGCGGCTCTCCTCGTCCAGCTGCAGGGAGCTGACGCCGAGGTCGAGGAGCACCCCCTGGACGTGCTCGAGACCGAGCCCGGCCAGGACCTGCGGCAGGCGGTCGGCGACGGCGTGGACGAGGGTGACCCGGTCGCCGAACGGGGCCAGGCGCCGTCCGGCGAGCTCGAGCGCCTCGGGGTCGCGGTCGATGCCGACCAGGCGGGCCCGCGGGCAGCGCTCGAGCAGCGCCTCGCTGTGGCCGCCCATCCCGAGCGTGCCGTCGACGAGGACGCTGCCCGGCTCGGCGAGGGCCGGCGCCAGCAGGGCGACGACGCGCTCGAGCAGCACGGGCACGTGGCGTGCCGCGGCGGCGTCGTCCTGCGTCATCTCGACCCTTCGTGGTGCTGCTGGTGCGGTGCTGCCGGTGGTGCGGTGGTGCGGTGGCCGGTGGGGCCGGTCCGCCCGACCAGGTCTCCATCCGCTCCCGGGAAGGAGTCCGCCTCGCGGCCTGGCGCCGGGGAAGTGCGTCAGGACGCGGGAAGCGGCTGGAGACCTCGTCGTGCGGCGCGACGGCTCCTCAGGGGCTGCCGACCACCCCCTCGGACGTCTCGGAGAAGACCTCCTCCTGGGCGGCGAGGTAGTCCTCCCAGGTGCGGGCGTCCCAGACCTCGAGGTGGTCCCCGGCGCCGATGACCGCGAGGTCGCGGTCGAGCCCGGCGTAGGCGCGCAGCGGCGGCGGCAGGGTGATCCGCCCCTGCTTGTCCGGCACCTCGTCGGAGGCGCCGGCGAGCAGGACGCGCAGGTAGTCCCGGGCGGCCTTGCTCGAGCCGGCACCGGCGCTGAGCTCGGCCACCTTGGCCTCGAACGCCGCCATCGGGAACACCGAGAGGCTGCGCTCCTGGCCGCGCGTGACGACGAGGCCGCCGGCGAGCTTGTCGCGGAACTTCGCCGGCAGGATCAGCCGCCCCTTGTCGTCCAGGCGTGGGGAGTGCGTCCCGAGGAACACCGGCCCCACCACCTTTCCGCGTCCGCGAAGCCCCGCTGACCTCCGCGATGCCCCACGGTACTCCACTGTCCTCCACTTTCACACCACCATCGGCCGCGGCGTCCGGGAACGTGACCGGAAACCGCAGGTCAGGTGCGGGGAGGGAAGTGGAGGGCGTACGGCGTCCGGTGATCGCCACGGGAGGAGGACCGGCCCACCGGACGACGCGTCACCCGGCCCGGCCGGCCCGCTTCTCCTCCTGCGGTGGCGATCACGCCTCGCCGGGCACGGTCACACCGCGCGGTGGAGGGTGGTGGAGGGCTCCCGCCGGCGGCCCGACCTGACGTACCGTCGCAGCACCGTCGCCAGAAGGAGACCGCGTTGACCGCAGCGAGCGTGGAGCCGCAGGCCCTCGAGCAGCTCACCCGGACCGCCGAGGCCGTGCGCCGGGCGGTCGAGTCGGTGATCGAGGGCAAGCCGGACGTCGTGCGCACCGCGCTGACCGTGCTGCTCGCCGAGGGGCACCTGCTCGTCGAGGACGTGCCCGGCGTCGGCAAGACGATGCTGGCCAAGGCGTTGGGCCGGGCGATCGACTGCTCGGTGCGCCGGATCCAGTTCACCCCGGACCTGCTGCCCAGCGACGTGACCGGGGTGAACGTCTACAACGCCGAGGTCCGCGACTTCGAGTTCAAGCCGGGCGCCGTGTTCGCCAACGTCGTCGTCGGCGACGAGATCAACCGGGCCTCCCCGAAGACCCAGTCCGCGCTGCTGGAGTGCATGGCCGAGCGGCAGGTCACCGTCGACGGGGTCACCTACCCGCTGGAGCGGCCGTTCATCGTCGTCGCGACCCAGAACCCGGTCGAGATGGAGGGGACCTACCCGTTGCCGGAGGCGCAGCGGGACCGGTTCATGGCCCGGGTGTCCATGGGATACCCGTCGACGACCGCCGAGCTCGACATGCTGGAGAACCACTCCACCGCGGACCCGCTGGCGGCGCTGCAGCCGGTGGCGGACGCCGCGGACGTGCGGGCGATGATCGACGCCGTGCACGGGGTGTGGGCCGCGCCTGCCGTCAAGGAGTACGTCGTCGCGGTCGCCGCGGCCACCCGGGAGCACCCGGACCTGCGCCTGGGCGCCTCCCCGCGGGCCAGCCTGCACCTGCTGCGGGCGGCGCGGGCGGCCGCCGCGCTGGCGGGCCGAGACCACGTCCTGCCGGACGACGTCCAGCAGCTCGCCGTTGCCGTGCTGGCCCACCGGGTCCTGCTGAGCGCCGACGCCCAGCTGGCCCGCCGCGGGGTCGCCGAGGTCGTGCACGACGTGCTGTCCCGGGTGCCGGTGCCGGGCGGGCGGGGGCGCTGAGCACGGTGGCGTCCCCCGCCGCGGCGACCGCGCTGTCCGGCCTCACCACCCGGGGCCGGTCCTTCCTCGCGGCCGGCGCCGCGGTCGCCGCCGTCGCCGTCGTCCTCGGCCAGCGGGACCTGCTGCGGGTCGCAGTGCTGCTCGTCGCCCTGCCGCTGGCCAGCGTGCTGCTCGTGGCTCGTGCCCGGCACCAGGTCGGGCACGAGCGGACGGTGACCCCGCCACGGGTCGCGGCGGGCCAGCCTGCCTCGGTCCGCCTGGAGCTGACGAACCTGGCCCGGTTGCCCACCGGCGTCCTGCTGGCCCAGGACGACGTCCCGTACGTGCTCGGCTCCCGGCCCCGGTTCGTCGTGGCCCGGCTGGCTCCCGGCGGCTCGGTGGCGGTCACCTACCCGGTGCGCAGCGACGTGCGGGGACGCTGGCAGGTCGGGCCGCTGTCGCTGCGGGTCACCGACCCGTTCGGGATGTGCGAGGTGACCCGGTCGTTCACGGCGACCGACCCGCTCGTCGTCGTCCCCCGGGTGCACCCGCTGCTGCCGCTGCGGGCCTCCGGCGCCTGGACCGGCGCCGGGGAGTCGGTCGCCACGACGGCGGCGGCCGCCGGGGAGCACGACGTCGCCACCCGGGAGTACCGCCACGGGGACGACCTGCGCCGGGTGCACTGGCGCTCCACCGCCCGCCGCGGTGAGCTCATGGTCCGCCGGGACGAGCAGCCGCACCTGCTGCGGGCGACCGTCGTCCTGGACACCCGCGCCGTCGGTCACCGTGGTGAGGGCCCGGCGTCCTCGTTCGAGTGGGCGGTCAGTGCCGCCGCCTCGATCGCCGCCCTGCTGGCAGAGTCCGGGTACGGGGTCCGCGTGCTCACCGACGACGTCGAGACGCCGTGGACCGGCCGGGACAGCCGCCAGGGGGTCGGGGAGCTGCTCGACCGGTTGGCCGTCGTGACCCCCGGCAGCCCGCTGGAGCTGCAGGAGGCGCACCGGGCGCTGACCCGCAGCGGCGGGGACGGGCTCGTCGTCAGCCTCCTCGGGGAGGTGGACGCCGCGGACGTCGAGCCGGTCGCCGCGCTGCCCCGGCGGGGGGCCGCGGGGCTGGCGCTGCTGCTGGCGACCCCCACCTGGACGACGCTGCCGGGCCGTCGCCGCGACCAGGTCGACGCCGCCCGCGGCCGGGCCGCTCTCGTCCTGGACCGTGCCGGGTGGAGCGTGGTGGAGCCGGAGGCGACCACGCCGGTGCCGCAGGCCTGGCGGCGGCTCGTGGAGCGGCACGCCACGCGGGACGGCGGGCCGGCAGGCTTCTCGCCGGGTGGAGGGGGCCCGGCCCGGGCGCCGGGGGCGGCGCGATGAGGTCGCACCTGCCGCTCGCCGCGGTCGTGGCCACCCTGCTGACCGCGGCCACGCTGTCCACCCTGGTCGAGGGCGTCCGGTGGTTCGTCGAGGTCCTCGTCACCGTCGGCGCGGTGGCCGCCGCGACGGCTGCCGCGCGCCGGCTGTCCCGGCACCCGGGGGTGGCGCTGGCGGCCGGCCTCGTCGCCTGGCTGCTCGTCCTGACCTGGCTGTACGCGCGGGCCGAGGCGTGGTGGGGGGTGCTGCCCACGGTGGCGACGACCGGGGAGCTGATCGCCGTCGCGGCCGTCGGGGCGGACCTCGTGGCCACGGTGGCCCCGCCGGCGCCCGCGGAGGCCGGGATCCGGCTGCTCGTGTCGGCCGGCGTCGGGGCGGTGGTCCTCGTCGTCGACACGGTCGCGGTGGGCCTGCGACAGCCCGCGGTCGCCGGGCTGCCGCTGCTCGCCGTCTACCTCGTGCCGGCGGCCCTCGCTCCGGGAGGGCTCGACTGGTACTGGTTCGTCCTGGCCGGCGCCGGCTACCTGGTGCTCGTCGCGGCCGACGCCGGCGAGCGGGTCGGCCGCTGGGGCCGGGTGCTGGACGGCGACGGCGGGGGGCCTGCGCCGCTGGCGGCGACCGGCCGCCGGGTCGGGGCGCTGGCCCTGGCCGGCGCGGTCGTCGTGCCGACCGTCGTCCCCGGCCTCGGGGAGGCCCTGCACCTCGGCAGCGGGACGGGTGACGGACCGGGCCAGGGCGGGCGGATCTCGGTGGTCAACCCGATCCTCGACCTGCGGGAGAACCTCACCGCGCCGCGGGACGACACCGTCCTCACCTACACGACGACGGGGACGCCCCAGCCGCTGCGGCTCGTCACCAACGACCTCTACGACGGCGAGCAGTGGCGGCCCCGGCTGGAGCCGCTGCCGCGCAGCGACACCGCGGCCGGCGGGCTGCCGGCCCCGCCCGGGCTCTCGGACGAGGTCACGGCGCAGGGCCAGCGGTTCCGGATCACCGTCCAGGGGCTGGAGAGCGTCTGGCTGCCGGTGCCCTACCCGACCACCCGGGTCGACGTCATGGGCCCCTGGCTGTACGACGACACCCTCAACGTGCTGGGTGACGGGGTGTCGACGAGCCCGGGCATGAGCTACGACGCCTTCTACCTCGAGGTCACCCCGACACCCGAGCAGCTGCTGGACGCCCCGCCGCCCCCGTCGGACGTCGTCGCCCGCTGGGGGACCCCACCAGCGGACCTGCCGGCGAGCGTGGCCGCCACCGCCGCGGAGGTGGCCGGCGAGGGCACGCCGTACGAGCAGGCCGTCCGGCTGCAGCAGTGGTTCCGCAACGAGGGCGGCTTCCGGTACTCGCTGACCGCGCCGGCCGCCGACAGCGCGTCGGCGCTGGCCGACTTCCTCGCCCAGCGGGCCGGGTACTGCGTGCACTTCGCCTCCTCGATGGCGGTGATGGCCCGCACCCTCGGCATCCCGTCCCGGGTGGCTGTCGGGTTCCTGCCCGGGCAGCGGCAGCCCGACGGCAGCTACACGGTCTCGGTGCGGGACGCGCACGCCTGGCCGGAGCTGTACTTCGCCGGGGTCGGCTGGGTGCGGTTCGAGCCCACCCCCTCGACCCGGACCGGCTCGCTGCCGTCCTGGGCCGCTCCCCCGCCGTCCGTGGTGGCCGACCGGGACCCGACGGACCTGCCGACGTCCGCGCCGCCGCCGGAGCAGGGGGGCGCGAGCACCACGGCCGCGGACGACGCGGCGGCCGCCGCCGGGACGTCACTGACGCAGGTGCTGGCCGCCGTCCCGTGGCGGGCCGTCTCCGGCGTGCTGCTCGTCCTGGCGCTGGCCGGCGCCCCGCTCGTCACCTCCCGGCTGGTCCGCCGGTCTCGGTGGCGGTCGGCGGCCCGCTCGCCGGATCCTGGCGCGGGTCCGGAGGCGGCGTGGACGACGCTGCGGGAGTCGGCGGCGGACCTGGGGCTGGACGCCGACGGGCCGCTCACCCCGCGCCAGCTCGGCCGCCGGCTCGGCGAGCACCTCGACGACGCGGGCCGACAGGCGCTGGACGCCGTCGTCGCCGTCGTCGAGCGGGCCCGCTACGCGCGGGACGGCGGGACCGCCGGCGTCGCCAGCCTGCGCCGGGACGTGCGCGCCGTCGAGCGGGCGCTGCACGCCGGCGTCGGGCGGGGGGTCCGGTGGCGGGCCCGGTTGCTACCCGGCTCGGGGGTGGCCCACCTGCGCACCGGGCTGGTTCGGGCGGGGACGGCCGCGGACGCCGCCGAGCGGCGGCTGGCCGGACGGCTGCGCGCGCTCAGAACCCGCGGTCCCCGCGGCGACGGTCCCAGCGCTCCTCGAGCCGCTGCATGAAGGACCCGGAGCCCTGCGAGGCGGGTCCCTGGCCCGGTCTGCGGGGCCGCGGCCGGCCGGACCCGTCGACGACGCCGACCGGGCCGCGCGGCGCGGAGAACGCGTAGATCGCGCCGCCGAGCATGAGCAGAAAGGCGAGGACGCCGAGCAGGATGACGTTCTGGGAGACGGCGACGACGAGCAGGACCAGACCGGCCAGCACGCCGAGGACCCCGACGGCGAGGTGCCGTCGGGCGACCGAGCGGCGACCCCGCATCGCCGAGGCGAACTTCGGGTCCTCGGACAGGAGCTGCTGCTCCATCTGTGCGAGCAGTCGCTGCTCGTGCTCGGAGAGAGGCACTGTCGACCTCCTGCGGTCGAGCCCTGGGTGGTGGAGAACTCAGGATAGGTCGCCGTCGCCCGGCGCGAAAGCCGGGGATGCGGTGGACCTCTCAGGGCCGGCTGCGGTCGTCCTCGGCGGTCGCGATGAGGGCTGCTGGGCGGACCGCTCCGGCCCCGAACCGGGCCGCCGCCCGGTCCACCGCGTGCTCGGCCCGGCGCCAGTCCTCCGGCCACTCGTCGAGGGTGAGCTGGTGGTGCTGCTGCCCGGCGTCGACGAGCTGCTCGACCCGGACGCCGACGAGGCGGATGCGGGCCCGGTCGAGCCGCAGCGCGGTGTAGAGCTCCCGGGCGGTGGCGTACACCTGCCGGCCGAGGTCCGTGGGCTCGGCCAGGGTGCGGGACCTGCTCACGGTGGTGAAGTCGGCGAACCGGACCGTGAGCGACACCGTCCGCCCGGCTGACCCGGTGGCCCGCAGCCGGGCGGCGACCCGTTCGGCGAGCCGGAGCAGCTCGCGGCGCACGACGTCGGGGTCGTCGACGTCCCGGGAGAAGGTCTCCGCCGCGCTGACGCTGCGGGCCGGGGCGCCGTCGACGACCGGGCGGGTGTCCCGGCCCCAGGACAGGTCGTGCAGGTGCTGCCCGAGGGCGTCACCGAGGGCGCGGCGCAGCGTCGGTGCCGGGGTGTGGGCGAGGTCGCCGACGGTGTGCAGGCCGAGCCGGCGCAGCTGCTCGGCGGTGCGCTCCCCCACGCCCCACAGCGCACCGACCGGCAGCGGGTGGAGGAACTCGACGGTCCGCTCCCGGGGGACGTGCAGCAGGCCGTCCGGCTTGCTGCGGGTGGAGGCGAGCTTGGCGACGAGCTTGCCGGCCGCGATCCCGACCGAGCAGGTGATGCCCTGCTCGTCGGCGACCCGGTCGCGCAGCAGCCGGGCGATCCGCACCGGGTCGCCGAGCAGCCGCCGGGCCCCGGCCACGTCGAGGAAGGCCTCGTCGGGGCTGACCTGCTCCACCACCGGGGTGACCGAGCGGAAGACCTCCATCACCCCGCGGGAGACCTCGGCGTAGCGGGTGTGGTCCGGGGGGACGACGACCGCCTCGGGGCACAGCCGGCGCGCCCGGCCCATCGGCATCGCCGAGCGCACCCCGTACCGGCGGGCCTCGTAGCTGGCCGAGAGCACGACGCCGCGGGCGCCGCCGCCGACCACGACCGGGAGCCCGCGCAGCTCGGGCCGGTCCAGCAGGGACACCGAGACGTAGAAGGCGTCCATGTCGACGTGCAGGACGGTCTCCGCCGGTCCGCCCGCGACCGGGGGGCGGGGGGTCACGACGGCCCCCGGCGGGCAGGGAGGGGGTCAGTCCGGCGCGGTCCCGGCGCCGAGGGACCCGGCGGCACGAGGGTGGGCCAGCAGGTGGACCGCACCAGCCAGGTCGGTGAACCGGTCCTGGCCGGAGGCCAGCCGCTCCAGGGCGAGCAGCGCCCGGGTGGCCTCGACGTCCCCGTCGACGGCTGCGGCCGGGACGAGGTCGGCGAGCACGCGGACGCCGTGCCGGGTCCGCACGTCCAGACCGGCCGCGTGCAGCAGCGCGGTGGCGGTGGCGGCGTCCAGCCGCCGGGGCAGGTCGTCGGTGTCGTCGAGCGCCGGGGCTGGGGCACGCAGCAGCTCCAGGGCCTCGGCCACCCGGCCGGCGACGGCCCGGTGCAGCACCGCGGCCGTCGGCTGGGCGACGAGCACGCTGACGACGCCGTGCGGGCGGACCACCTCGGCGAGGGCGGCGGCCACCCGGGCGGGTACGTCGACGTGCTCGAGGACGTCGTGGCACAGGACGAGGTCGGCCGACCGGGCTCCGACCGCGGCGACCAGGTCGGCGGCGTCCGCCTGGACGGCGTCCACCCGGTCGAGGACACCGGCCTCCCCGGCCCGGCGGCGCAGGCCGGCCAGGGCGTCCGGGCTGGCGTCGACGACGGTGACCCGGTGACCGGCCACGGCGAGCGGGACGGCGAACCCGCCGGTCCCGCCGCCGACGTCGACGACCTCGAGGGTGCGGACGCCGGTGCGCCGGGAGATCTCCTCGACGACGGCGTCCAGGGCGTCCCACACGACGGCGGTGCGCACGCTGGCGCGCGGGTCCGAGCCTCGGGTCTCCGGCACGACCGGCAGCGTAGTCGGCGCCCGGTCACCGTCCCGGGCTCCCGGGGCTGGCGTGCCACAGCCGCCGCGGCGGGTCCTGGTCGCGCTCCCGGCGCGACGACGTGCTGCGGGTGTCCCGGACGTCGCCGCCGGCCGGCCGGACGTCGGCGTAGGGGGACTGGCGGAACCCGCTGGCGTGCACGAGCACCCGCCGGCCGGCGCGCTCCCCAGCCGGGCCAGCCGGCCCAGCCGGGCCGGTCGGGCCGGCCGGGCCAGTGGCGTCGCGGTACGCGGCGGCCGCGGCACCCCGGTGCGCGGCGGCCGCCCCCCGCTCGGCGGGTCCGCTGCGGCCGGCGTCCCGACCGGGCAGCCCCCCGTCGTCGCGCTCGTACCCGGGCAGCGGCGCCGTCACCGGGCGGGTGGAACGGCTGCGCGCGGCCCCGGCCACGGCTCGCTCGTCGTACCCGGCCGACCCGGCGAGCAGCTCGCGCACCCCGGTGAGGCCCGCCGAGCGGTGGACGTCCCACAGCACCGGCAGCTCCCACGCCCCGGTGGCCCGCAGCGAGACCCCGCGCGGACCGGTCCGGCGCAGCTCGCCGCGGACGAGCAGCAGCCAGGCGCCGAAGACGGTGGCGGCGTAGGGCCCCTGGACGTCCTCGAAGAACGTCGCGTCGACCGGGCCGCGGGCGTCGTCGAGGGTGAGGAACACGACCCGGCGGCCGGAGCGGACCGGCGGGGTCTGGGTGGCCACCTTGACGCCCGCGACGAGCACCTCGCTGCGGCTGCGGCACCGGGTCAGGTCGGTGCTGCGGGTGACGCCGAGCTCGTCCAGCAGCGGGGTGTAGAAGTCGAGCACGTGCCGGCTGGCGTCCAGGCCGAGCACCTCGAGCTCGGCACGGACCCGCTCGGCCCCGGTCAGCTCCGGCAACCCGCTGGGCACGGTGTGCTCCGGGGCGTCCCCGAGGTCGAGCGCGAGCTGGACGCCCTGCCGGTCGGGCGGCTGCACCCGGGCGGGGGCCCGGGACTGCCGGGCGGCGAGCACCTCGACCGGGGCGGCCGGGGTCGCGGCGGTCCGGGAGCGGCCGCGGGAGGGCGCGGCCCGGCGGGCGGCCCGCTCGGCACCCCGGGTCCAGCGGTCCAGGTCGGCGGCCTGGAGCAGCAGGTCGCGCCGGGTGACCGCTCCCCGGCGGCGGACCGGGGAGCGGGAGCCGATCCCGTACAGGGCGTCGAAGGCGCCGGTGAGGACGAGCCGCTCCACCACCGGGCGGGACACCCTCGCGCGGTGCCAGAAGTCCGCCAGCGAGTGGTAGGGCCGGCCGGCGACGACCCGGGACACCTCGGCCTCGGAGATGCCCTTGACGTCCGCCAGCGACAGCCGGATGCCGTAGCCCCGGGCGTCCGGCACCGCGGCGTCGAGCCGCAGCCCCTCCCCCGGGTCGCCGGAGGCGACCGGCGGCGGCTCGTCCCGGGGGCCACCGCCGGCGGGCGGGCACGGAGCCACCCGCTCCACCCGGTAGCAGCCGTCGGAGCGGTTGACGTCGAGCGGCAGGACGGCGATGCCGAGGTTGCGCGCGTCGTCGAGGATCAGCCGCTTGGGGTACATCCCCGGGTCGTGGGTGAGCACCCCGGCGAGGAAGGCCGCCGGGTGGTGGGTCTTGAGCCACGCGGACTGGTAGGTGGGCAGCGCGAACGCGGCCGCGTGCGCCTTGCAGAACCCGAAGGAGGCGAAGGAGCGCAGCACCGTCCAGATCCGGTCGACGTCCTGCGGGGAGTAGCCGTTCGCCGCGGCCCGGGGCCGCCACCACGCCTCCACCTCGGCCTGCCCGTCCCGGGAGCCGAGGGCCCGGCGGACCTCGTCGGCCTCGGCCAGGCTCACCCCGGCGGTCCGCGCGACGATGTGCAGCACCTGCTCGTGGAAGACGACGACCCCGTAGGTCTCGGCGAGCGGCTCACGCAGCGTCTCGTGCAGGTACTCCGGCGCCCGCCAGCCCTGCCGCGCCGACAGGAACGGGGTCACCATGTCGGACTTCACCGGGCCCGGGCGGAACAGCGAGATGTCGATGACGAGGTCGGCGAAGTCCTGGGGGGCGAACTTGCCGACGAGCTCGCGCTGCCCGGGTGACTCGATCTGGAAGCACCCGAGCGTGCGGGTGGAGCGGATCAGCCGGAACGTCGGCTCGTCGTCCAGCGGCACCGCGTCGAGGTCGACGCGCTCCCCGTCCACCCGCTCGACCTCCTCGAGCGCGTACGCCATCGCCGACTGCATCCGGACCCCGAGCACGTCGAGCTTGAGCAGGCCGAGCACCTCGACGTCGTCCTTGTCGTACTGGCTCATCGGGAAGCCCTGCCAGCTCGCCTCGACCGGGGTGCGGTCCAGCAGGGTGGCGTCCGACAGCAGCACCCCGCACGGGTGCAGCGCGACGTGCCGGGGCAGCCCGTCGAGCCGCTCGACGGTGTCGAGGAGCAGGTCGAGCCGGGAGGAGCCGATCCCGGAGGCGCGCAGCTCGGGCAGCTCGGCCAGCGCGGCCCGCGCATCCCGGGCGCGGATGTGCGGGAACGCCGTGGCGATCGCGTCGATCTCGCCCGGCGGCATCCCGAGCGCCGCGCCGGCGTCCCGGACGGCGTGCCGGACCCGGTAGGTGTCCATCATCGACACCGCGGCCACCCGCTGCCCGCCGAACCGCTCGATCACCCGCTCGTAGACCTCGGTCCGGCGGGCGGACTCGACGTCGATGTCGATGTCGGGCAGCTCGGTGCGCAGCGGCGTGCAGAACCGCTCCATCAGCAGGCCGTGCGCCATCGGGTCCACCCCCGAGACGCCGAGCAGGTGGTTGACCAGGCTGCCGGCCCCCGAGCCGCGGGCGGCGACCCGCACCCCCATCGAGCGGACGAGGTCGCAGACGTCGGCCACGGTGAGGAAGTACGTCGGGTAGCCCAGCGCGGCGACGGTGGCCAGCTCGTCGTCGAGGCGGGCCCGGACCGCGGCGAGCTGGCGCTGCCCGGCCCCCGGGTAGCGGCGGCCGATCCCGGCCTCGCACCGGGCCCGCAGGACGGCGTCGGGGTCGTCGTCCGGGCCGAGGCCGAGGACGGCCGGCTCGGGGAGGTGCACCGAGCCGAGGCCGAGGTCCCGGACCGGGTCGAGCCGGCACCGGGCGGCGACCCGCTCGGTGCCGGTGAGCAGGTCGGCGGGTCCGCCCCCGCCCGCCGCCCGGGCGACCTCGGCCGCCAGGGCGGCCATCTCCTCGGCACCCTTGAGGTAGCCCTGGGCGGTGGTCCGGTCCAGGTGGCGGGCGTCCATCGGGACGAGCCGCCGGGCGGCGTCGAGGACGTCGACGGTCGCCGCGTCCTCACCGGTGGCGTACCGGACGGCGTTGGTCAGCACGGCCGGGATCCCGGCCTCCCGGGCCAGGGCGAGCATCCGGGCCGCGTGCCCGAGGCTGCCGGGGGTGCCGTCGGGTCCCCGGTGGCAGACCACCTCGACGGCGAGCGACCCGGGCGGCAGGACGGAGTACCAGGAGGCGAGCACGGCCCGGGCCAGGTCGGTCCGGCGGGCCAGGACGGCGCGGCCCAGCTCGGAGCCCGGACCCAGCAGCACGGTGAGGGCGGGGGTCCCGTCGGCGGCCTCGGCGTGCTCGCCGACGAGGGCGGCGGTCGCCACGGGGCTGCCCCGCTCGCCCCGCAGGTGGGTCGCCGAGACCAGCCGGGACAGGCGGGCGTAGCCGGCTCCGGGCGCCAGCCCGGCGCTCACCTCGTCGGGGGCGACGCTGCCGTGGGCGAGCACGGTGACCCGGGGCAGCCGGGGGTCGACGGCCGACCCGCCCCGGACCGGGGTGCCGCCGCGGACGCCGCGGGCCGCGGCGCCGGGGTCGGCCCAGGCCGGCAGGCCGGCGGCCAGCCCGCTCGGCTCGACCGCCAGGTCGACCCCGAGCAGCGGGGTGAGGCCGGCGTCCCGGCAGGCGGTGACGAACTTGACCGCCCCGTAGAGCCCGTCCCGGTCGGTGAGGGCCAGCGCGTCGAGCCCCAGCCCGGCCGCCCGCTCGACGAGCGCGGCCGGGGTGCTCGCGCCGTACCGCATCGAGTAGCCGGAGGCCACGTGCAGGTGGGTGAAAGAGGGCAGGTGGGTGACGGAGGACAGGTGGGTGAAGGAGGGCAGGTGGGTGCCGGGCATCAGACCGCCAGGGCAGGGGGCACCGGGACGCCGAGGGACCCGGCGACGAGGACGGCGAAGGCGCCGGCGTCCCGGAGCAGGTCGTCGGCCTCCCGGGCCGTGACGGTCTCCCCCCGGCCGGCCTCGACCGCGGCCCGGCGGGACGCCGTCGAGGCGAAGAACGCCGCCCACTCACCGAGCTCGGGGGCCACCCGCGGCAGCACCTCCCAGACGCTGCGCGGGCCGCGGCGGCTCGGCCGGCCGCGGACCGCGAGGACCGCGGCGGCGCAGCGCAGCGCCGCCAGGTGGGCGGCGACGTACCGCTCCCCCGACGTGCCGGCCAGCTCCGCCCGGGCCAGGCCGCGGGCGGCCCGGTCGAGCAGCTCGACGGCGGCCACCGGGACGGGGGCCGGCCGAGGACCCGCCGTCGTCCCCGCCGTCCTCGCCGTCCCCGTCGTCCCCGCCGTCCTCGTTCTCGTCGCTGTCCTCGTTCTCGTCGCTGTCGTCGCTGTCGTCGTTGTCGTCGTCGCTGTCGTCGTCATCGTCGGCACCTCCTCAGTCCACGACCCGGACCAGCCGCCACCCGGTCTGCGCCGGCCGGCCGACGGGACGGGACAGCACGAGGTCGAAGACCCCGCAGCCGGCGGCCCGCCCGGCGCTCGCCTCGACCCGCCACACCTCCCGCTCGACGTCCGGCCCGGACGACGCGGCCGCGGGGTCCACGGCGCCGGCCGGCGGCGGGGAGACGACCGGGTCGGCGCCCCCGCGCACGGCCTGGGCGGCCGCGCCGTCCCACCAGGCGGTGCGCTCGTACCAGTGCGAGAGCACCTCCCGGACGACGTACAGCCGCCCCCGCCAGAGGAACTGGTGGGGCGCGTCCTGGCCGCGCACGTCCACCGGGTCGTCGTAGGTCCGCACCGTGCTGCCCTCCCCTGCGGCCTCGGCCGCGACTCAGCCGACCGGCGGTCCGGAGCGGGGCGGGGCCGAGGCACCACCGCTCCGGACCGCCCGACACGGGTGCGACTCCCGCGTCGTGCGACCGTCCGACAGGTGCCACGGGGCCGGGACGGGGACCCGGACCCTTTGTCGACCATCTGTCGACCATCTATCGAACACCTGTTCGAACGATGGCGACAGTACACCCCGGCGACGACGGTCCCGTCAACAGCGAGTTCTGGACCTGGGGACAACTAGCCTTCCCCCCATGACGGCTCCCCCCACCCGACCGGGCCCGGACGACCCCGTCCTGGCCCACCCCAGCGTCCAGCGGGTCCGCGCCGCCCTCGACGAGCTCGGCGCCACCGGCCGGATCGTGGCCCTGGACGAGCACGTCCGGACCGCCGCCCTGGCGGCCGCCGCGCTCGGCGTCGAGGTCGGTCAGATCGCCAACTCCCTGATCTTCGCCGTGGACGACCCGGACGACCCCGACGGACGCCGTCCCGTGCTCGTGCTCACCTCCGGCGCCCACCGGGTCGACCCGGCCCGGGTCGCCGGCGTGCTCGGCGTCCCCGCCCTGCACCGGGCGGACCCGGACCTCGTCCGCCGCCGCACCGGTTTCGCCATCGGCGGCGTCGCCCCGGTCGGGCACACCGAACCGCTGCAGACCCTCGTCGACGTCGCCCTCGCCCAGCACGACGTCGTCTGGGCCGCCGGCGGGCACCCGCGCACCGTGTTCCCCACCCGCTACGACGAGCTGCTGCGGATCACCGCCGGCCAGCCGGTCGAGGTCGGCTGACCGGTGGTCCCGCTCGTCACCCTGTCGGTCTGGGGGGTGCCGGCCCGCGCCGTTCCCGCCGCGCTCGGCCGGATGGCCCTGGACCCCCTGCTGCTGCGCCGCGGTCCGGCCCGGTTCAGCCGGCTGCTCGGCACCGGCCGGGGACGCACGTTCACCGTCCGGGACGCCGACCCGCGGCACTGGGCACTGCTCACCACCTGGGACGACGAGGCGGCCGCAGCCGCGTTCGAGGACTCGGCGACGGTGCGGGGCTGGGACCGGATCGCCGAGGAGCGCCTGCACGTCGTCCTGCGCCCGCTCGCCTCCCGCGGACGGTGGGCGGGACGCGAACCGTTCGGCGAGCCGGTCCCGCGCCGGGTCACCGGCCCGGTCGCCAGCATCACCAGGGCCCGGGTCCGCACCCGGTCGCTGCTGACCTTCCACCGCGCCGTCCCGCCGGTGGCCGTGGACCTGCACCGGGTGGGCGGGCTCCGGCTCGCCATCGGGATCGGCGAGGCCCCGGTCGGCCTGCAGGGCACGTTCTCGCTGTGGGGCGACGACGCCGCGCTGCAGGAGTTCGCCCACCGGCGGGCCGCGCACGCCGAGGTGGTCCGACGCACCGGCGCCGAGGGCTGGTACGGCGAGGAGCTCTTCGCCCGGTTCGAGGTGCTGGGCGCGCACGGCACACTGGGGTCCTACCGGGCCTGAGACCGGTGCCGGCCGGCCGTGACGGCGAAGGAGCGACGGAAGGAGGGGTGCGTGGAGCTGCTGCCGTGGGTGTTCACCACGGGCTGGGCGAGCGGCGTCAACGCCTACCTCGTCGTCCTGATCCTGGGCCTGGTCGAGCGGTTCGCCGGTGTCGCGGCGGTCCCCGACGTGCTGGCCCGCACCGACGTGCTCGTCGCGGCCGGGGTGCTGTTCGCCGTCGACGCGGTGGCCGACAAGGTCCCCTACCTGGACTCCACCTGGGACGCCGTCCACACCGCGATCCGTCCGACCGTGGGCGCCGTCCTCGGTGCCCTGCTCGCCGGGGAGGCCTCGAGCGTGGAGCAGGCGCTGGCCGCCACCGCCGGCGGGGTGACGGCCCTGGCCAGCCACGCCGTCAAGGCCGGTCTGCGGGCGGCGGTCAACACCTCCCCGGAGCCGGCCAGCAACGTCGCCGTGAGCGTCGCCGAGGACCTCGGGGTCGCCTCGGTGGTCTCCCTGGTGCTGGTGGCCCCGTGGCTGGCGGCCGGCGTCGCGGCCGTCCTCCTCGTCACCGGGACCGTGCTCGTGCTGCTGCTGCTCTCCCGGGTCCGCGCCTGGCGCCGCCAGCGCCGCCAGCGCACCCAGCCGGGCACGCTGCGGTGACGGCACGCCGGGCCGCGCTGCTGCTGGCCGCAGCGGCCGTGCTCACCCAGATCAGCTACCCGCTGCTCGACGGCGCGGAGCTGCGCACCGCGACCGTCGTCTCCGTGCTGCTGTTCTGCGGCGCGACCCTGACGCACGCGGCGGCGACCGTCGGGGCCGGTGGCGCGCTGCGGGTGCTCGGGGTCGCCGGCGGGATCGGCCTGGCGGCCGAGGTGGTCGGGGTGAGCACCGGCGTCCCGTTCGGCCGGTACGCCTACACCGGCACTCTCGGGCCGGAGGTGGCCGGCGTCCCCGTCGTCGTCCCGCTGGCCTGGACGATGATGGCCTGGCCCGCGCTCGTCGCGGCCCGCCGACTGGCCGGCCCCTCGTGGCGGGCCGTGCCCGTCGCCGCCTGGCTGCTCGCCTCCTGGGACCTGTTCCTCGACCCGCAGATGGTGGCCGCCGGCCACTGGACGTGGACGTTCCCGGAGCCGGCGCTGCCCGGCGTCGCGGGTGTCCCGCTGACGAACTACGCCGGGTGGCTACTCGTCGCCGGCGTCCTGCAGAGCGCCCTGCACCTCGCCGTCCCGGCCCGGCGCGGGCACCGCCCGCTGCCGACCGACCACCTCGTGCCGGCGGTGCTGCTCGGCTGGACGTGGCTGGGGTCCACGGTGGCGAACCTCGCGTTCTTCGACCGCCCGGCCGTGGCCGCGTGGGGGTTCGTCGGGATGGGGCTGGTGACGGCGCCCTACCTGGTCGCCCTGGGCCCGCGCCGCACCGGGACCCGTCCGGTCGTGGCCCGACCCAAGTCAGAGGAGACACGGCAGTGAGCGGGGCGCTGACCCGGGCCGGCAGCGCCCTGGCGGTCCTGCTGACCGCGCACACCGTCGTCAACCTCCGGCTGCTGCGTACCCCGGACGCCGACCCGCCGCCGGTGCGGGAGCGGGTCAGCGTGCTGGTCCCGGCCCGCGACGAGGCGCACGGCGTCGGCGACTGCCTACGGGCCGTGCTCGCCGGCACCGGAGTGGCGGACCTGGAGGTGCTCGTCCTGGACGACGGCTCCGTGGACGGGACGGCGGACGCCGCCCGGGCCGCCGCCGATGGGGACCGCAGGGTCCGGGTGCTCACCGGCACCCCGCCGCCGGCGGGCTGGCTGGGCAAGCCGTGGGCGTGCCGGCAGCTGGCGGCGGCCGCGACCGGTGACGTCCTCGTCTTCGTGGACGCCGACGTCCGGCTGGCACCGCACGCGCTGGCCGCCACCGTCGGCCTGCTGCGCCGGCACCGGCTCGACCTCGTCTCGCCGTACCCACGGCAGCTCACCGGGACGGCCGCGGAGCGACTGGTCCAGCCGCTGCTGCAGTGGTCCTGGCTCACGACGCTGCCGCTGCGGGTCGCCGAGCGCTCCCCGCGGCCCTCGCTGAGCGCCGCCAACGGCCAGCTGCTCGCCGTCGATGCCGCCGCCTACCGGCGCGCCGGCGGCCACGACACCGTTCGCGCCGAGGTGCTCGACGACATCGCGCTGCTGCGGGCGGTCAAGGCGGCCGGGGGACGCGGCGTGGTGGCCGACGGCACCACGCTGGCGACCTGCCGGATGTACACCTCCTGGGCGCAGGTCCGCGACGGCTACGCCAAGTCGCTGTGGTCGGCGTTCGGCTCCCCCGCCGGCGCCGCCGCGGTGACCGGGCTGCTCACCCTCGCCTACGTCGTCCCCGCCGCGGCCGCGCTGCGCGGCTCCCGGGCCGGGGCCCTGGGCTACGCCGCGGGCGTGCTGGGCCGCGTGCTCGTGGCCCACCGCACCGGCGGCCGGCCGCTGGACGCCGCCGCGCACCCGCTGTCCGTGCTGACCCTCGCCGGGCTGACCGCCCGCTCGTGGTGGCTGCACCAGCGGGGCGCGCTGACCTGGAAGGGCCGCACCCTGCCGGGGGCGCGGGACGGACGGCGCCGACGCCGTGGCTGACGTCGTCGTCGTCGGCGCGGGCCTCGGCGGGCTGGCCGCCGCCGCCCGGCTCGCCGCCGCCGGGCACCGGGTGACCGTCTGCGAGCAGTCCGGCACCGTCGGTGGCAAGCTGGGCTGGTTCAGCCGGGACGGGTTCGGCTTCGACACCGGGCCGAGCCTGCTCACCCTGCCCGCCGTGTACCGGGACCTGTTCGCCGCCACCGGCCGCACCGCGCTGGAGGACCACGTCGACCTCGAGCCGGTCGACCCGGCGTTCGACTACCGGTTCGCCGACGGCACCCGTCTCGAGCTGCCGAACCTGTCCCGCTCGGGCACCCGGGCGGCGATGGACGCCGCGCTCGGCGCCGGTGCCGGGGACCAGTGGCTGGCCCTGATGCGCCGGGCCGCACGGATCTGGGACGTCACCCGCGAGCCGTTCCTCACCTCCCCGCTGCAGGGCCCGCGCACACTGGCCCGCCTCTCCCGCCGGACCGACGACCTGCGCACGGTCGCGCCGTGGCTGTCGCTGCGCTCGCTCGGCCGCCGGTACCTCGACCACCCGCACCTGCGCACCCTGCTCGACCGGTACGCCACGTACACCGGCAGCGACCCGCGCCGCGCCCCGGCCGCGCTGGCGACCGTCCCGTACATGGAGCAGCGGTTCGGCTCCTGGTACGTGCGCGGCGGACTGCGCCGGCTCGCCGAGGCGGTCCACGACCGGGCCGTGGCGTCCGGGGCCCTCGTGCGCACGCACGCGGACGTCGTGGGGCTGGTCGTCGAGGACGGCCGGGCGGCCGGCGTCCGGCTCGCCGACGGCGCCGTCCTGCCCGCGGACGTCGTCGTGTCCGACACCGACGCCACGGCCCTGTACCGGGACCTGGTCCCGGACGCCGTACCCGGCCGCAGGAGGGCGCTGGCCGGCCTGCGGCGGGTCACGCCGTCGCTGTCCGGGTTCGTCCTGCTGCTGGCCCTGCGGGGGCGCACGCCCGGGCTGCGCCACCACACCGTGCTGTTCGGCGCGGACTACGACGCCGAGTTCGACGCGGTGTTCGGCGTCGGCCGGCACCGGGGGGCGCCCCGCCCGGTGGCGGACCCGACGGTCTACGTCGCCGTCCCCGACGACCCGGCCACCCGCCCGGACGACGACTCCGAGGCGTGGTTCGTGCTCGTCAACGCGCCGCGCCACGTGCCGGGCGACCCGCGTGCCGGGATCGACTGGGACGCCCCGGGCCTCGCCGACGGGTACGCCGACCAGGTGCTGCAGGTGATGGCGTCCCGCGGTCTGGACGTGCGCGACCGCGTGCTGTGGCGCGAGGTGCGCACCCCCGCCGACCTGGAGCGGGAGACCCGCAGCGTGGGCGGGTCGATCTACGGCACGTCGAGCAACGGCCCGCGGGCGGCGTTCCTGCGGCCGGCGAACGCCTCGCCGCTGCCGGGTCTCTACCTCGTCGGCGGCTCGGCACACCCCGGCGGCGGCATCCCGCTCGTCGGGCTGTCGGCTCAGATCGTCGCCGACCTCCTCGGGCGCGCCGGCTCCCCGAGCACCGCCCGCAGGTAGGGGACGCGCAGCAGCACCCAGCTGATGAGCGCCGAGGCGGCGGTGTGCACGGCGGTGAGCCCGAACGCCGCCACCAGCACCCCGGCGAGGTCGGTGGGCACGCCGGTGACGTGCCGCAGCCCGTACACCAGCGCGCCGTGCACGAGGAAGATCCCGAACGACAGCGGGGCGAGCCGCTCCAGCGGACGGCAGCCGGCGCGCAGCACGTGGTGGAGCAGCAGGTAGGCGGTCACCGACATGACGACGACCGGCGGGGACAGGAAGTCGTAGGCGTACCGACCGACGTCCCCGAAGCCGCCGGTGAAGGCGAGCACGGCGACGACGACGACGCTGCCGGCGTAGCCGGCCCAGGCCCAGACGAGCTGGCGGCCGTGCAGGAGCACGTCGCGCAGCACCCAGCCGAGCACGTAGTACCCGGCGAACGGCACGAACCGGGTGACGGCGTTCGGCTCGCCCACCCCGGCCGCGTACTCGACGACCTGGTCGACGGCGCCGAGCGCCAGGAGCACGACGGCGAGGCCGAGCTGCATCCGCCACGTGGCGTGCCGGGTGACCACCTTGAGGAAGGGTGTGACGAGCACCAGCCCGGCCAGCACGTAGAGGAAGTACAGCTGGAGGAAGGGCGCGCCGGCGGCGACGTCGGTGGCAGCTCGCTGCGGGGTGAGCCCGGCGCCGAGGACGACCTGCCGGAAGGCGAGGTAGAAGACCGTCCAGAACACCAGCGGGACGCCGACCCGCTGCCAGCGGCGGCGGTAGAAGTCCCGTGGCCGGGCGACCTTGGCCGGGTCGAGGGCCAGCGCGCCGGAGATCATGAGGAAGACCGGCACGCACCACCGGTTCGCGGCGTTGAGCGCGTTGGCCACCCACCAGCCGGCGCTGCCGACCTCGACGCCGCGACCCTCCACCGTGGGGGCGACGACGTGGATGAGGACGACGACGACGATCGCCACCACCCGGGCCGCGTCCATCCACACCGTCCGGGTCGGTGGCGGCGGCTGCTCGGGGACGGCGTCGAGGAGGCTCACCGCAGCTCCCGCCGGACGGCGGGGACGAGCTGGGCGAGCCCGGCGACACCGACACCGACGAGCGCGGCGGCCCCGGCCGTGGCCCACCCGCCGGCCGCGGCGGGGTACAGGCCGGCCCCCAGCGCGAACAGGGCGACGACGACCGCCCGGGTCGGACGCTCCCCGACCGTGACCCGCGCGACGCCGGTCATCCCAGCGGCGCCGGCCCGGGCGCGCAGGTACTCGTGCAGCCAGCCCACCGCGGCGGCGGCGGCGACGAGCCAGCCGGGTGCCCCCAGCAGCCACAGGGTCGCCGTCCAGGCCAGGTCGGCGACCCGGTCGGCGACGCCGTCGAGGACGGCCCCCCACCGGGTCGGGCCGGCGGTGAGCACCGCGATCGCGCCGTCCAGGCCGTCCAGGACCGCCGACACGACGACGACCAGCGGGACGAGCAGCGCCCAGCGCTCCCCGCTCGCGGCGGGCCACAGCGCTACCGCCGCGAGGACCGGCCCAGTGGCGGTGACGGCGTCCGGCCGGACGCCGGCCGCGGCCAGCGGCCGGGCCAGTGCCTGCACGACGGTGAGGTAGCCGGCGACGAACCGGGCCGTCGGGTCCGCCCCGCCGTGCGCGGCCGACCAGCGCCGGGCGAACTCGGCCCGGTCCGGCGGGCCGGACGACGAGGGGGTGGTCACCCGGGCATCTTGCCCGGCCCGGCCCGGCGGCGCCGGGACAGGCCGAGCGCCTCGTAGATCTCCGTCGTCGCGGTCGAGGAGTTCAGCGTGTAGAAGTGCAGTCCCGGCGCGCCCTCGGCGAGCAGCCGCTCCCCGAGCGCGGTCGCCGCCTCCACCCCGACGGCTCGCACCGCCACCGGGTCGTCGGCCACCCGTTCCAGCCGGTCGACGAGCGGTGCCGGCAGCGGCGTGCCGGACAGCTCGGCGAACCGCCGGACCTGGCGCACGTCGGTGACCGGCATCACCCCCGGCACGATCGGCAGGTCGCAGCCGCGTGCCGCGGCACGGTCCCGCAGCCGCAGGTAGGCCGCCGGGTCGAAGAAGAACTGGGTGACGGCGAAGGTCGCCCCGGCCCGCTGCTTGGCCAGCAGCACCTGCGCGTCCTGGTCGGGCCCGGAGGACTCCGGGTGCCCGTCGGGGAAGGCGGCGACCCCGACGCTGAAGTCGCCGAGGCCGCGGACCAGCCGGACCAGGTCCTCGGCGTGGTCGAGCCCCTCCGGGTGCGCCGTCCACGGGGCACCCGGACCGCCGGGCGGGTCGCCGCGCAGAGCGAGCACGGACCGGACCCCGGCGTCGGCGTAGGCGCCGACCACGCGCCGCAGCTCAGCGCGCGGGCTGGCGACGCAGGTGAGGTGCGCGACCGGGGTCAGCGTCGTCTCCTCGGCGATCCGCCGGGTGATCCGCACGGTGCGGTCCCGCGTGCTGCCGCCGGCGCCGTAGGTGACCGACACGAACGTGGGCTGCAGGGACTCCAGCCGGCGCACCGCCGTCCACAGCCGGTCGGCGGCCGCGTCGTCCCGCGGCGGGAAGAACTCGAAGGACACCGCGGGGGTGCCCGCCGCGACGGCCGCGGCGATCGCCTCGTGCACCGGCGGGACGCCGTCGCGCACGGAGGGGACACCCAGAGCCACCCGACCAGGCTACGCACGGTGCATCCGGACCGGGCCCGTCGTCCGAAGGACGGTCATGATGGTCCGAAGGACGATCAGAACGGTCCGAAGGACGGTCAGGACCACGCCCGCACTAGGCTGACGAGGAGAGCCGATGACCGTGACGGTCCGGAACGCGACAGGAGTAGCGGTGAGCCAGGCCCACGGCGTGCCCTCGCTGGCGGCGTCCCCGCTGGACGCCGCGGACCTGCGCCGGCGCCTCCAGCAGGAGCTCGACGCCTTCCTCGACCAGCAGAGCGCGGTGCTGGGCGAGCTGGGCACCGACTGCGAGCCGCTGGTCGGGTCGGTCCGGGGTCTCCTAGCCGGCGGCAAGCGGCTGCGGCCGGCGTTCTGCTACTGGGGCTACCGCGGGGCCGGCGGCCAGGACGGGCCCGGCGTCGTCCGGGCGGCGGCGTCCCTGGAGCTGTTCCAGGCCGCGGCGCTCATCCACGACGACGTCATGGACTCCTCGGACACCCGGCGCGGGATGCCGGCGGTGCACCGGCAGTTCGCCGACCTGCACGACGACGGCGGGTGGGGCGGTGACCGCGAGCGGTTCGGCCAGGCGGGGGCGATCCTCGCCGGGGACCTGTGCCTGTCGTGGTGCGACGAGCTGCTGTGCGGCAGCGGGCTGCCGACCACCGCGGTGGAGCGGGGCAAGGCGGTGTTCGACCGGATGCGCACCCAGCTGATGGGCGGGCAGTACCTCGACGTGCTCGCCCAGGCCGTCGCCGGCCGGCACCGGGAGGACCCGGTGGAGGCGGCGCTGCGGGTGGTGCGGTTCAAGAGCGCCAAGTACACGGTCGAGCACCCGCTGCTGCTCGGTGCCGCCCTGGCCGGTGCCGGGGAGGAGGTGCGGGCCGCGTACTCGGCGTTCGGGCTGCCGCTCGGGGAGGCCTTCCAGCTCCGGGACGACGTGCTGGGCGTGTTCGGCGACCCCGGGACGACCGGCAAGCCCGCGGGCGACGACCTGCGGGAGGGCAAGCGGACGGTCCTCGTCGCCCTCACCCTGCGCCGGGCTGACACGGCCGGCCGAGCCGTCGTGGAGCGGCTGCTCGGCGACCCCGGCCTGGACGCCGCCGGGGTGGCGGCCCTGCGGGAGGTCATCGTCGGCACCGGGGCCCTGGAGACCGTGGAGTCGATGATCACCGAGCGCGTCCGGGCCGCTCGCGAGGCCCTGGACGCCGCCCCCGTCACCCCCCAGGCCGCCGCGGTGCTGCACTCCCTGGTCGACGCGGCGACGACGAGGACCGCGTGAGCGCTGCGTCCGCCGCCGCGGGCCGGGCCCGGCGGCTGGCGGCGTCGCTGGCACCCGGACGGGTCCGGCGGGTGGTCGGTCCCACGGACCACGTCGTCGTCGTCGGGGCCGGGCTCGCCGGCCTGAGCGCCGCGATGCGGCTCGCCGGGGCCGGCCGACGGGTCACCGTGCTCGAGCGCGAGGAGGTCCCCGGTGGCCGGGCGGGACTGGTCCGGACGACGACGGCCGACGGGGAGTACCGGTTCGACACCGGGCCGACGGTCCTGACGATGCCGGACCTCATCGCGGACTGCTTCGACGCCCTCGGGGAGGACGTCGCCGACTGGCTGGACCTGCGCCCGGTGTCACCGCTGTACCGGGCCCGCTTCGCCGACGGGTCGAGCCTGGACGTGCACGCCGACACCGAGGCGATGGCCGCGCAGATCGAGGCCGTGATCGGTCCGGACGAGGCCGCCGGCTACCGGCGGTACGTCGACTTCGTCACCCGGCTGTACCGGTACGAGATCCGGGACTTCATCGACCGCAACATCGACACCCCGCTCGACCTGCTCACCCCCAACCTGGCCCGGCTCGTCGCCGCCGGCGGGTTCCGCCGCCTGGCCCCCAAGGTGGAGCAGTACCTGCGGGACGAGCGCACGCAGCGGGTCTTCTCGTTCCAGTCCCTGTACGCCGGGGTGGCTCCCCAGGACGCGATGGCCCTGTACGCGGTCATCGCCTACATGGACTCGGTGGCCGGGGTGTTCTTCCCGGTCGGGGGGATGCACGCGGTGCCGCGCGCGATGGCGGCCGCCGCGCAGCGGCACGGGGTGGAGATCCGCTACGGCACCACCGTCGAGCGGGTCGAGCACTCAGGGGGCCGTGCGACCGCGGTGGTCACCGCGGACGGGGAGCGGGTGCCCGCGGACGTCGTCGTGCTCAACCCTGACCTGCCGGTGGCCTACCGCGACCTGCTCGGCACCGTCCCGCGGCGGGTCCGCCACCTGGACTACTCGCCGTCCGCGTACCTGCTGCTGGCCGGCTCCACCGCCCGGTACCCCGGCACCACCCACCACCAGATCCTCTTCGGGCAGGCCTGGCGCAGCGTGTTCGCCGAGCTCACCTCCGGGCGGCTGATGAGCGACCCCAGCGTCCTGCTGTCGACGCCGACGGTGTCCGACCCCGGGCTGGCCCCGCCGGACCGGCACATCTACTACGTGCTGTTCCCGACCCCGCACAACGACGCCGGCGTCGACTGGGGCCGGATCGGCCCCCGGTACCGCGAGCACGTGCTGCGGACCCTCGAGGAGCGCGGGCTGACCGGGTTCGAGGCCGGGATCGAGGTCGAGCACGTGACGACCCCGGCGGACTGGGAGGCGCGGGGCATGGCGGCGGGGGCCCCGTTCGCCGCCGCGCACACCTTCCGGCAGACCGGGCCCTTCCGGCCGGGGAACATCTGGGGGGACAACGTCGTGCTGACCGGCTCCGGCACCCAGCCGGGTGTCGGCGTCCCGATGGTCCTCATCTCCGGGCGGCTGGCGGCCGAGCGGGTGCTCGGACCGGACCCGTCCTACCGGTCCCGGGCGTGGCGGTGAACAGCCACCGGCGAGCGGCGTGGCGTCGCCCGGCCGGGGCCACGTCCCTGGACGCCGCGGGGATCACCGACCCGCGGCTGCGGCAGGACTTCCTCACCTGCCGGGCCCTGCACGCCGAGCACGGCCGCACCTACTTCCTCGCCACCGGGCTGCTGCCGCCGGCCAAGCGGCCGTACGTCTGGGCGCTCTACGGGTTCGCCCGGTACGCCGACGAGCTCGTCGACTCCCTCGAGGCCCCCGACCCGGAGGCGCTGCTCACCTGGGGGGAGTCGTTCCTCGACGCGCTGCGCACCGGGACGGTGCACGACCCGGTGGGCAGGGCGATGCTGGCCACCGTCCGGCGCTGGGACATCCCGACCGAGCACGTCGAGGCGTTCCTGCGGTCGATGCGGATGGACATCACCCGCACCGGGTACGCCACGTACGCCGACCTCGAGGACTACATGTACGGCTCGGCCGCGGTCATCGGGCTGCAGATGCTGCCGGTGCTCGAGCCGGTGTCTGCGGAGGCGGCGTGCCACGCCCGGCTGCTCGGGGAGGCGTTCCAGATGTCGAACTTCGTCCGGGACGTCGGCGAGGACCTCGACCGGGGCCGGGTCTACCTGCCGCAGGAGGACCTCGACGCGTTCGGGGTGACGGTGGCGGACCTGCGGGCCGGGCGGGCCGCAGGCAGCACCCCGGCGGCGGTGCGGCGGCTGCTGGCCTTCGAGGTGGAACGGACCCGGGAGCTCTACCGGCGCGCCGAGCCGGGCATCGCCATGCTGCACCCGACCAGCCGGGACGCCATCCGCTGCGCGTACGTGCTCTACGGCGACATCCTCGGCGCGGTCGAGCGCAGCGGGTACCGGGTGCTGGAGCGCCGGGTCGCCGTGCCGCTGCCACGGCGTGCCCAGGTGGCCCTGCCGGCACTGGCCCGGGCCCGGTGGGCACGGGGCCAGGCCGTCCGCTGGCAGCAGGTCTGAGCGTCCGCGAGAAAACAGGTCAGAAGGCGAGCGCCTGCGCCCGCCGGCGCACCTCCCGCCGGCGCCCCGCCCGCAGCGCGGCCAGGGGTGTGCCCGGCAGGGAGTCGTCCGGGGTGAACAGCCAGCGCAGCATCTCCTCGGTGCCGAACCCGGCGTCGGCGAGGACCGTGACCGTGCCCGGCAGGTCGGCCAGCGGCTCGGGCTCGACGAGCGCCTCCGGCACACTGAGCACTCGCGGCTGCCCGCGCCGGACGGCGATCAGCAGCCCGTCGTCGATCATCCGCCGGACCCGGGAGACGTCCGTGCCGAGGCGCTCGGCGACGTCCGGCAGCGGCAGCCAGCTCCCTACGAGAGCGTCGAGGTCGTCGTCCACGGGGCCAGCCTGCCACGGGCCCCGTCCAGCGGCGGAGCGAATTCCGCCGGTGTAACTCGTGACCCGACCACCACCGCTCGTGTAGCGTCCCGCACGCCACGTGAGTCACACCAGTCTCACAGCATGACAGCCGCACCAGCCGGCCCGGGCCCCCCGGGTCGCGGGCACCGGCCGACCGGAGGACAGGACACCGCATGCAGTCCAGCGCCGCTCGCACCGCCGACCCGGCCCCCAGCGCACCGGCCGGTCACGGCCGCCGCCGCGCCGCGGCAGCCCTGGCCACTCTCGGGACGACCGCGCTCGGCGCCACGCTCGCCGCGCCGGCCGCCGCAGCGGGCACCGTCGTCGTCCGGGCCGGGGACACCGTCAGCCACATCGCCGTGCGCACCGGCACGTCGGTCTCGGCCATCGTCAGCGCCAACGGGCTGGACTCCCGGGCCACCATCCGGGTCGGCCAGCGGCTCACCGTGCCCGGCCCGTCAGCCACCCGAGGTCCTGCCCCGGCGGCCCCCACCGCGCTGCGGTACACCGTCCGGGCCGGGGACACCGTCAGCCACATCGCGGCGCGCACCGGCACGTCGGTCTCGGCGATCGTCAGCGCCAACGGGCTGGACTCCAGGGCCCTCATCCGGGTGGGCCAGACCCTGACGATCCCGTCCGCCACCTCGGCATCGCCGTCCTCGTCGTCCTCACCGGCGCCGGCCGGCGGCGCGTCCGGGCAGACCACGGACTCCGGGCAGACCACGTACACGGTGCGGGCCGGGGACACCGTCAGCCACATCGCCGCGCGGACCGGGCTGCCGATGACCGAGATCCTGCGGCTCAACGGGCTCAGCGCCACCAGCATCATCCGCACCGGGCAGACCCTGCGGCTGCCGGGCGCCGCCGCGCCGACCCCGCCGGTCGCCCCCGTGGTCCGCTCCACCCGCCCGTACACGGTCCGCGCCGGGGACACGCTGAGCCACATCGCCGTCCGGGAGGGCACGACGGTCGCCGCGCTGCGCGAGGCGAACCCCGGCCTGGACGGCCCGGGCACGATCCGCGTCGGCGAGCAGCTGCGGCTGCCGGCCGGCCCGACCCCGGTCCCGAACACCTTCGCCGGGCGCACCTACCCCGGCCCGGTCGCCGAGGCCGCCGCGGCCAACCGCGAGGTCCTCGCCACCCGCGACGTCCCCTCCCGGGACCAGATGCGCACGATCGTCGCCGACACGGCCCGGCAGTGGGGCGTTGACCCGGCGCTGGCCCTGGCGGTCGCGTACCAGGAGTCGGGCTTCAACATGCGCGCCGTCTCCCCCGCCAACGCGGTCGGGGTGATGCAGGTGATCCCGTCCTCGGGGCGGTGGGCCTCCGACCTGGCCGGGCGCCCGCTGGACCTGCTCGACCCGCACGACAACGCCACCGCCGGCGTCGTCATCCTGCGCTCCCTGCTGCGCTCGGAGCCCGACGACCTGGGCACCGCCATCGCCGGCTACTACCAGGGCCTGGCCGGGGTGCGCCGCAACGGGATGTACCCGGACACCCGGCGCTACGTCGCCAACGTGCAGACCCTGATGGCGCGTTTCCGGTAACGGCGCCGACGGCCCGCCTGCGCCGTTCGGCCGGGTGGCGACCGTAGACTCCCGCGGGTGGACACAGCGGTGAGCGACCCGCTCGTCGGCCGGTCGGTCGACGGCCGCTACGTCGTCCGCTCCCGGGTCGCCCGCGGCGGGATGGCCACCGTCTACCTGGCCACCGACACCCGCCTGGAGCGGGACGTCGCGCTCAAGGTCATGCACCCGCACCTCGCCGACGACGAGCAGTTCGTCGCCCGGTTCCACCGGGAGGCCCGCTCCGCGGCCCGGCTGTCCCACCCCAACGTCGTCGCGGTGTACGACCAGGGCGCGGACGGCGACTGCGTCTACCTGGCGATGGAGTACGTGCCGGGGCAGACCCTGCGGGACCTGCTGGCCACCTCGGCGCCGCTGTCCCCGCGGGAGGCGCTCGGCGTGCTCGAGCCCGTCCTCGACGCCCTCGGCGCGGCCCACCGCGCGGGCATCGTGCACCGTGACGTCAAGCCCGAGAACGTGCTGCTCGCCGACGACGGCCGGGTCAAGGTGGCCGACTTCGGCCTCGCCCGGGCCGCCAGCAGCGCCGCCAGCGGGACGACCCAGGGCATGCTCATCGGCACCGTCGCGTACCTGTCCCCCGAGCTCGTGCTGCGGGGGGTCGCCGACGCGCGCAGCGACGTCTACGCCGCCGGCGTCGTGCTGTTCGAGATGCTCACCGGCAGCCAGCCGTTCACCGGCGAGGTCCCGATCCAGGTGGCCTACCAGCACGTCAACACCGACGTCCCGGCCCCGTCCGAGCACGCCCCGGGGCTGCCGGCGGAGATCGACGAGCTCGTCCAGTGGGCCACCTCGCGCGACCCCGACCGCCGTCCCGCCGACGCCCGGGTGCTGCTCGCCGAGGTCCGCGACGTCCGGGCCGCCCTCAGCGAGGAGGACCTCGACCGGACCGCGGCCGGCGCAGCCGCCGGCGCGGGCGAGCCCGGGGACGGCCGGACCCTCGCCCTGCCCCGCACCGGGGCCGCGCTCGCCCTGCCCCTCGACGACACCGCCGAGCACGCCCGGCTCGCGCCGTCCGGGACCGACCAGGAGGACGGCACGTCGCGGCCGGCCGGTGACGGCGGACCCGACGTCCCGCCTGCCCGCCGCGACCGGCGACGCGGGCTGCTGCTCACGCTGGCGGTGCTGCTCGTCGGGGCGCTGGCGACCGGCGTCGGCCTGTGGTGGACCAGCGCCGGTCCCGGCGCCTGGACGACGACGCCCGCCGTCGTCGGGCAGCCGGTCGCCGACGCGCGCAGCGTGCTGACCGAGGCCGGCCTGCAGCCAGAGGTCACCGAGCGGTACGACGACGAGGTGCCCGAAGGGCAGGTCGCGGCCACCGAGCCGGGACCGGGCGAGCAGGTGCGCCGCGGAGGTGCCGTCACGCTGGTCGTGTCCGCCGGGCCGGAGTTCGTCGCCGTCCCGCCGCTGGCCGGTCTCCCCCTGGAGGAGGCACGCACCACGCTCGAGGACGCCCGGCTCGCGCTCGGCGACGTGACCGAGGAGTACAGCGAGGACGTCGCGAAGGGTCTGGTCGTGTCGCAGTCCGTCGCCGAGGGCGAGCGGTTGCGCCGAGGGGAACCGGTCGCCGTCGTGGTGTCCCTGGGACGGCAGCCGATCGAGGTGCCCACGGTCGTGGGGTCCTCTCGCGAGCAGGCGGAGCAGACCCTGACCGGCGCCGAGCTCGCCGTCGGCGAGGTCACCACCCAGCCGAGCGAGGAGGTCGCCGAGGGCGACGTCATCGCCCAGGACCCCGCCGACGGCACCCTGTTCCGGGGGGACCCCGTCGCGCTGGTCGTGTCGAGCGGGCCGCCGCTGGTCACCGTCCCGCAGGTGCAGGGCAGCCAGCTCAGAGAGGCCCGAGCGGTGCTCGAGGAGGCCGGTCTCGAGGTCGAGGTGGAGCGGCTGCTCGGCGGCATCTTCGGCACCGTCCACTCCACGGACCCTCCCGCCGGCAGCGAGGTCCGCAAGGGCAGCACCGTCGTGGTCCGGGTCGTCTGACCCGATGGGCAGGCCTCGGACCGAGGTCGCAGCCACCCTCGGCCTCACCGCGGTGACCGCCGTCTGGGGCTCGACCTTCTTCCTGATCAAGGACGTCGTGACCGTCCTGCCGGTGGCGGACTTCCTCGCCGTCCGGTTCTGGGTGGCGGCCGTGGTGATGGTGGCGGCGTCCTGGCCGCAGCTGCGCCGCCTCGACGCGGCGGCCTGGCGGCACGGCCTCCTGCTCGGCGCCGTCTACGGCGTCGCGCAGCTGCTGCAGACCTGGGGGCTGGAGCACACCTCCGCGTCGGTGTCCGGCTTCGTCACCGGCATGTACGTCGTGCTCACCCCTGTCCTGGCCGGGGTGCTGCTGCGCACCCGGACACCGGGCACGACCTGGCTGGCCGTGCTGCTGGCCACCGCCGGGCTCGCCGTGCTGTCGCTGCGTGGCCTGGCCGTCGGGTTCGGCGAGGCGGTCACGTTCGCGAGCGCAGCGGTCTACGCGCTGCACATCGTGGGTCTGGGCGCCTGGTCCGACCGCCGGCAGGCCGTCGGCCTGTCCACGGTGCAGATGCTGGCCATCGCGACGACGTGCACGGTCGCCGCCGTCCCGGACGGGATCACCGTCCCACCGGACGGCGGGGTGTGGGCCGCGGTGCTGTACATGGCGCTGGTCGCCGGGGCCGGTGCGCTCGTCGTCCAGACGTGGGCGCAGGCGCACCTGCCGGCCACCCGGGCGGCGATCGTCATGACCACCGAGCCGGTCTTCGCCGCCGTGTTCGCGGTCCTGCTCGGCGGGGAGTCGCTGGGCCCGCGGGTGCTGGCCGGCGGCGCGCTCGTGCTGGCGGCGATGTACCTCGCCGAGCTCGGTCCGCGGCGCTCCCGGCGGGAGCTGCCCGCCGCGCTCGACCCGCCGGCCGAGGCGCTGCACCACGAGCCCTGACCGGGACCGGGCCGATCAGGTCCCGACCCGCACCTCGTCGCCGGCCGCCACCCGTCCGGGCTGGACGACGGTGGCCCACACCCCGAGGCTGCCGCCGGCCGTCGCGTGCACGGCACGCAGGACGCGACGGTCGGCGGGCAGGTCCCGGGTCGCCATCGTCACCATGACGCAGCGGGGCATCAGGCCCTCGACCCTCAGCACCACCTCAGGCCCGAGGCGAAGGGTGCGCCACGCCTCCTCCGGGGGGAGGTCCTCCCGGCCGGGGAGCAGGTCGTCGAGGAGCACGTTGGCGCGGAACCGCCGGCCGTCCACCTCCTCGCCGACGGCGTCGGCGAGCCGGCGCAGGGCGGAGGCGGTCAGCAGGTGCACCGGGCCCGCGTCGAACGTGCTGGTGTCGTCCTCGGCGGCGAACCGCACCGGCTGGCCGGTGTGCGCCGCCAGGGCGGCGTCGGCGTCCGGTGTGCCCACGGGGTGGACGGCCCCGTCCGGGAAGGTGACCACGGGACCGGCCGGGCCGGTGGTCGCAGCGAGGTCGAGCAGGCCCCCGACCCGACCGAACCGGCGGGACGACTTGGCACTGCCGATCCGGCCGTCCTCGGTTTGCACGTACCAGGACCGGTCGCCGGCCAGGCCGCGGAGCACCACGTCCACCGCTTCGAGGCTCTCGCCGCCGAGGGACTTGACCGGGTACCGAGTCAGGGACGTGATCCTCATCGAGCTCAGTAGGACAGCTGGGGCATCCACTCGCGAGAGTCGCCGATCACGGGCTTGAGCTCAGGGAACACAGAGACGACCTCGGCGATCATCGACTCCGTGATCTGGTGCACAGCAACGGCGAAGTCGACTCCGACGGGATCGCCGTGCTCGTCGACGTCCACTGCGACGAGGTCGCCCACCTCAACCGTCCGGGCGCACGGGGTCTCCGAGAGCACCACGTAAGTGGCGCCCACGTCCGGGTCGTACTGCACGAGCACCGGCTCAGGCTACTCCTCTCCGCTGCGATCGGCGACGGTGACCACCACATCAGGATCGTGCGTCACGATCACCACCTTCAGCCTCCGACCCCCGGATGTCTCCCCGAGAACGACCGTCCGTTCCCCCGGATACTCGCGCGAGGCGTAGGAGGTTCGCGGGCTGAGCAGAACCTCCTCGATCTCCGAGAGGGCGATCCCTCGCTGCCTCATCCGTTGCCTGGCGTGGGCGGATGGTCGAAGCGGCACGTTGCGCACCGTAGTCGAGATGCGGCAGACCGGGGTGAGCGCCTGCACCATCGCCTTCGGACTGGGCGTCTTACGTCGCGCCGGCGCTCACTCCTGGTAGGAGTAGCGCTCCTCGCGCCACGGGTCGCCCACCGCGTGGTAGCCGCGCTCCTCCCAGAACCCGCGCACCGGTCGGGTCAGGTACTCGATGCCCCGCAGCCACTTGGGTCCCTTCCACGCGTACAGGTGCGGGACGACGAGCCGGACGGGGTGCCCGTGCTCGGGGGTGAGCTCGGCGCCGTCGAGGTGGGTGGCGAGCAGGGCTCGGGGGCTGGCGAGATCGTCGACGCGCAGGGTCGCCGAGTAGCCGAACTCGGCCCAGGCCAGCACGTGGGTGGCGTCGTCCGCGGGCGGGAAGGCCTCCAGCAGGGTCCGGGTGGCCGGGCCCTCCCACTCCAGGTCGGGCACCGTCCACCGGGCGACGCAGTGCAGGTCGGCCCGGACCCGGATCCGCGGCAGCGCGCGCAGCCCGTCGAGGTCCAGCTCGTGCTGCCGGCCGTCGGCGGTGGCCCCGCTGACGACCAGGCGCCAGCGGTCCGCCCGCAGGCGGGGCACCGGTCCGTAGTGCAGGACCTTGAGCCGGCTGGCCCGCCGCTGACCGGGTGGCAGCACCCGGGGGGCGGCGTCCGGCTCCGGCCCGCCGGCCGGCGGGCCACTCATCCCCGGTCGTCGCCGCGCAGCAGCCCGGCCAGCACGGTGGCGGCGTACCCGACGGCCTCGTCGTCGACGTCCAGGTGGGTCACCAGCCGAACGGTCCGGCGGCCCAGGACCGACACCGCGACGCCCTGGGCGAGCGCCGCCTGCGCGAACGGGGCGGCGTCGACGTCGAGGACGACGATGTTGGTCTGCACGGCGTCCGGGTCGACGCTGCCGGGCCGGGCCTGCGCGCAGGCCTCGGCGAGCCGGCGGGCGCGGGCGTGGTCCTCGGCGAGGCGCTCGACGTGGTGGTCGAGGGCGTGGAGCCCGGCCGCGGCGAGCACCCCTGCCTGACGCATCCCCGCCCCGTAGCGCTTGCGCCACACCCGCGCCTCGGCGATCCGCTCCGCCGACGACACGAGCACCGAGCCGACCGGGGCGCCGAGCCCCTTGGACAGGCACACCGAGACGGTGTCGGCGAGCGCCCCGTACTCGTGCAGGGGGACACCGGTGGCCACCGAGGCGTTCCACAGCCGGGCCCCGTCGACGTGGACGGCGACACCGGCCGCGGCCGTGCCCGCGCGCAGCTCCCGCAGGGCGTCCAGCGGCTGGACCGTGCCTCCGCCGAAGTTGTGGGTGTTCTCCACCGCGACCGCGGCGGTCGACACCTGGTACGGCCCGGCGTCCGGCAGCATCATCCCCAGCGGCGCCGCGGGGTCGAGCAGCCCGTGCGGTGCCGCCCAGGTTCGGGTCGTCACCCCGCCGAGCACGGCGTGGCCGCCGAGCTCGGCCCGGACGACGTGGGCGAGGGAGTCGCACAGCAGCTCCCGGCCCGCCGGCACGAGCAGGCGGACGCCGAGCATGTTCGCCAGCGACCCGGTCGGGGTGAACAGGCCGGCCTCGTGCCCGAGCAGCGCCGCCACCCGCTCCTCCAGGGCGGTGACCGTCGGGTCCTCGCCGTAGACGTCGTCGCCGACCTCGGCGTCGGCCATCGCCGCCCGCATCGCCGCCGTGGGCCGGGTCAGGGTGTCCGAGCGCAGGTCGGCCCGGACGCGAACCGTCGTGCTCACCGGGACCCGCGGAGCATGTCGGCGGCGAGGAAGGCGAGCTCGAGGGACTGCTGGTGGTTGAGCCGGGGGTCGCACAGCGTCTCGTAGCAGCGGCCGAGAGCCTCCTCGTCGATCTGCTCGTACCCGCCGAGGACCTCGGTGACGTCGTCGCCGGTGAGCTCGATGTGCAGGCCGCCGGGGACGGTGCCGAGGGCCCGGTGCACCTCGAAGAAGCCTCGCACCTCGTCGATGACGTCGTCGAAACGCCGGGTCTTGTAGCCGCTGCCGGAGGTGATGGTGTTCCCGTGCATGGGGTCGCTCACCCAGACCACCCGGGCACCGGAGGCGGTGACCTTCTCCACCAGCGGCGGCAGCGCCTCGCGGACCCGCTCGGCCCCCATCCGGGTGATGAAGGTGAGCCGTCCGGGCTCCCGGTCCGGGTCGAGCCGGTCGATCAGGGCCAGCGCGTCGTCCGGTGTCGCGCTCGGCCCGAGCTTGACCCCGATCGGGTTGCGCACCCGGGAGAGCAGCTCGACGTGGGCGCCGTCGAGGTCGCGGGTGCGCTCACCGATCCACAGGAAGTGCGCCGAGACGTCGTAGGGCAGCCCCGTCCGCGAGTCGATCCGGGTCAGCGCCCGCTCGTACTCCAGCAGCAGGGCCTCGTGGCTGGAGTAGAAGTCCACGCTGCGCAGCGCGTCGAAGTCGACGCCGCAGGCCGCCATGAAGGCCATCGCCCGGTCGATCTCGCGGGCGAGCTCGTCGTAGCGGGCGTTGGCGGCGCTGCCGAGGAAGCCGCGGTTCCACTCGTGCACGCGGCGCAGGTCGGCGAACCCGCCCTGGGTGAACGCGCGGATGAGGTTCAACGTCGCCGCGGCGGTGTGGTACGCGCGGACCATCCGCCGCGGGTCCGGGGTGCGGCCCTCCGGGGAGAACTCGAAGTCGTTGACGGCGTCGCCGCGGTAGGCCGGCAGCGTCAGCCCGTCCCGGGTCTCGGTGTCGCTGCTGCGCGGCTTGGCGAACTGGCCGGCCATCCGGCCCATCTTCACCACCGGCACGCTGGCCCCGTAGGTGAGCACCACGGCCATCTGCAGGACGGTCTTGACCCGGTCCCGGATCTTGTCGGCGGTGGCTCCGGCGAACGTCTCGGCGCAGTCCCCGCCCTGGAGCAGGAAGGCCCGCCCCTCGGCCACCTCCGCCAAGCGGCTGCGCAGCACGTCCGCCTCACCGGCGAACACGAGCGGCGGCAGGGCCGCCAGCTCCTCGGCGACGTCACGGACGGCGGCCGGGTCCGGCCACGACGGCTGCTGCGCGGCCGGCAGGTCGCGCCAGGCGTCGAGCTCCTCGGTGCTGGTCACCCGACCCAGGTTAGGCCCCGTTCCCGCGGTGCCCCGCGCCAGTCCGGCACCCGGACGGCCCCCCGGCGACGAGGAGCCCCCTACGATGAGGGGACATGAGCACCCGACGCGTCGCACTGCTCACCGCCGGGGGCTTCGCCCCCTGCCTGTCCTCCGCGGTAGGAGGGCTGGTCTCCCGGTACACCGAGATCGCCCCGGACGTCGAGATCCTCGCCTACCGGCACGGGTACCACGGTCTGCTCACCGGTAACTCGTTCCTCGTCGACGACGACGCCCGGGCGCACGCCGACGTGCTGCACGCCTTCGGCGGCAGCCCGATCGGCAACAGCCGGGTGAAGCTGACGAACAACGCCGACCTCGTCCGGCGGGGGCTGATCGCCGAGGGGCAGGACGCCCTCCAGGTCGCGGCCGAGCGGCTGCAGGCCGACGGCGTCGACGTCCTGCACACCATCGGCGGGGACGACACGAGCACCACCGCCGCGGACCTCGCCGCCTACCTCGACCAGCACGGCTACGGGCTCACCGTGGTCGGGCTGCCCAAGACGATCGACAACGACGTCGTCCCGGTCCAGCAGAGCCTCGGCGCGTGGACCGCGGCCGAGCAGGCCTCCCTGTTCGCCCGCAACGTGCTCGCCGAGCACGGCTCGAACCCACGGATGCTCATCGTGCACGAGGTGATGGGCCGCAACTGCGGCTGGCTGACCGCGGCCGCGGCACGGGACTACATGGACTGGCACTCCCGGCAGACCTGGGTGCCGAGCATCGGGCTGTCCCCCGAGCGCTGGGCGGTGCACGCCGTCTACGTGCCCGAGCAGCGCATCGACCTGGACGCCGAGGCGGCCCGCCTGCGAAAGGTGATGGACACCGTCGGCTGCGTCAACATCTTCCTGTCCGAGGGGGCCGGTGTCGCCGACATCGTCGCCGAGCTCGAGGCCGCCGGCGAGGAGGTGCAGCGCGACCCGTTCGGCCACGTCAAGCTCGACACCATCAACCCGGGCCGCTGGTTCGGCGAGCAGTTCGCCGAGCGCCTGGCGGCCGAGAAGGTCATGGTCCAGAAGTCGGGGTACTTCTCCCGCTCGGCGCCGGCCAACGCCAAGGACCTCCGGCTCATCCAGTCGATGGTCGACCTGGCCGTGGAGTGCGCACTGCGCGGGGAGTCCGGCGTCGTCGGGCACGACGAGGACCACGGCGGGCGCCTGCGGGCCATCGAGTTCGACCGGATCGCCGGCGGAAAGCAGTTCGACACCTCGGCGCCCTGGTTCACGGACCTGCTCGAGGGCATCGGCCAGGCGGCCGGCTGAGGGGCCGCCGTGACCCGCCGCGCCGTACTCGCCGTCGACGAGGGGACGACGGGCGTCACCGCGCTCGTCATCGCCGAGGACGCCACCGTCCTGGGCCGCGGCTACGCCGAGTTCGCCCAGCACTTCCCCCGGCCCGGCTGGGTCGAGCACGAGCCCGAGGAGATCTGGCAGGCCACGCTCACCGCCTGCCGCGACGCGCTGCGGGCCGCGGGGGCCCGCCACGGCGGCCGCGGCGGTGACACCGAGATCCACGCGGTGGGGATCACCGACCAGCGCGAGACCGCGGTGCTGTGGGACCGCCGCACCCTGGCCGCCCCCCGCCGCGCCGTCGTCTGGCAGGACCGGCGCAGCGCCGCCCTGTGCGAGCGGCTGCGCGAGGAGGGCCACGAGCCGCGGGTCGCCGAGCTCACCGGACTTCGGCTCGACCCGTACTTCACCGCGACGAAGCTGGCGTGGCTGCGCGACCACGACCCGGACACGTGGGCCGGGGTCCAGGGCGGCTCCGTCGCCGTCGGCACCGTCGACTCCTACCTCGTCGCCCGGATGTCCGGTGGCACCCGGCACGTCACCGACGCCTCGAACGCGTCGAGGACCCTGCTGCTCGACCTGCGCAGCGGCACCTGGTCCCCGGAGATGTGCGAGCTGTTCGGCGTCCCGGCGGAGGCGCTGCCCGAGGTGGTGCCGAGCTGGGGCGAGGTGGCCCGGACCGATCCCGGCTCGTTCCTGGGCCTCGACGTCCCGGTCGCCGGTATCGCCGGCGACCAGCAGGCGGCCCTGTTCGGGCAGACGTGCTTCGAGGTCGGGGACACCAAGTGCACGTACGGCACCGGGTCCTTCGTACTCGTGAACACCGGCGCGACCGCGGCGGCGGGGACCGTCGACGGCGAGCTCGGTGGGCTGCTGTCGACGGTCGCGTGGATGGCCCCCGACGGCACCCTCACCTACGCCCAGGAGGGCTCCATCTTCGTCACCGGGGCCGCCGTCCAGTGGCTGCGGGACGGGCTGCAGGTGATCGGCTCGGCGGCGGAGACCGAGGCCCTGGCCCGGACCGTGCCGGACACCGGCGGGGTGGTGTTCGTCCCGGCGCTGACCGGCCTCGGCGCCCCGGAGTGGGACCCCGACGCCCGCGGCACCATCCTCGGGATCACCCGGGGCACCACCCGCGCCCACCTCGTCCGCGCGACGCTGGAGGCGATCGCCTTCCAGGTCCGCGACGTCGTCGCGACGATGGAGACCACCGTCCCGGTGCTGCGCGCCGACGGCGGCGCGTCGGCGAACAACCTGCTCATGCAGCTGCAGGCCGACCAGCTCGGGGTCCCGGTCGAGCGACCGGCGATGCCGGAGACCACCGGCCTCGGCGCGGCCTTCCTCGCCGGGCTCGGGACCGGGGTGTGGTCGTCGCTGGAGGAGCTGCGCGACACCTGGCGGCTGGACCGCCGGTTCGAGCCCGGCGAACGGGACGAGGCCGGCTACCGGCGCTGGCGGGCCGGGGTCGCCCGGTCCCACGGCTGGGCCCCACTGACCGACTGAGCCCTCCCCCCGCCTCAGCCGAGACTCAGCCGCGCTGAGCAGGCTCAGGGCGCGACGCGGCCGTTCTGCTCGAAGGCGGCGTGGGTCAACGGCATGAGCCGGGCCCAGTGACTCTCCATCTGCTCCGCCGCCATCTCGATCTCCCGCTGCGGGAAGGACGGGAACCGGGCGTCCTCGCGCTTGGTCCGCAACGACAGGAAGTTCATCAGCGAGCGGGCGTTCATCGTCACGTACATCGAGGAGTAGGTGGTCACCGGCAGCACGATCCGGGCGACCTCGCGGGCGATCCCGGCGTCGAGCATCCGGCGGTAGGCGGCGTAGGCCTGCTCGCAGGCGGCCCGGATCTGCTCGTCGACGAGCGCGTGCTGGTCCGGCGTGCCGGGGACGAAGACGTACTGCCCCGGCTTGCCCTCCTGGACCAGGTGCCGCTGCGGCCCGGGGACGTAGAACACCGGTCGCAGCTCTCGGTACCGACCGCTCTCCTCGTTGTAGGAGGCGATCCGGTGGCGCATCCACTCCCGGAACACGAAGATCGGCGCCTGCACGTAGAAGGTCATCGAGTTGTGCTCGAACGGGCTGCCGTGCCGGTCCCGCATGAGGTAGTTGATGAGCCCGGCGGACCGCTGGGCGTCGGCGTCGACGTCCTGGAGGCTCTGCTCACCCTTCGTCGACACCCTCGCGGCGAACACGACGTCCGCGTCCTGAGCGCTGGCGCGCACCAGCTCGACGGTGACGTCGCTGCGGAAGGTGATCTCGAAGTCGTCGGTCACGGGCCGACCCTACCGACCGCCGTCCCGGGTGCGAGGATGCCGCGGGTGGAGACGCCCGACGTGCTGACCGGACCCGGCGCCGACGCCTCCGTGCGCGCGGCCACCGCCGGCGACGTCCCCGCCATCGGCGCCGTGCACTCCCGCGCCTGGCGGACGGCCTACTCCGGGCTGCTGCCCGCCGAGGTGCTCGAGGCGCTGGCACCGGAGGCCCTGGCCGAGGCGTGGCGACCCGCGGTGAGCGCTCCGCCCTCCCCCGGTCACCGGGTGCTCGTCGCCGCGGCCGGTCCGACCGTCGTGGGGTTCGCCGCGGCCGAGCCGGACGGCGAGGTGGTCGCGCTGCTCGTCGACCCCGCCCACCAGCGGCGCGGGCACGGGTCCCGGTTGCTCAACGCGGTCGCCGACCTGCTCCGTGAGGCCGGGGGTGAGCGGATCGGCACCTGGACGCCGGAGCAGGACGCGCCGCGACTGGCGTTCCTGCGCACCAGCGGGCTGGAGCCGGACGGCCGGCGGCGCACCCTCGAGCTGCCGGGTGGCGCCACTCTGGAGGAGGTCCACCTGCACGCGGGGCTGGCGTCGTGACGTCCGCGGACGCCGACCGGGTGCTGCGGGCCGCGACCTGGCGGCAGGCCCTGTCGGTCGGGGCGGCCACCGGTGCCTACGGGGTGTCGTTCGGCGCCCTGTCGGTGGCCGCCGGGCTCTCCGTCGCCCAGACCGCGGCGCTCAGCCTGCTCATGTTCACCGGCGGGTCGCAGTTCGCGTTCATCGGCGTGCTCGGCGCCGGCGGGGCGGGTGGTGCGGCGGTCGCCACGGCCGGCCTGCTCGGTGCGCGCAACGGCCTCTACGGGCTGCAGGTCGCCCCCATGCTCGGTGCTCGGGGGCCGCTGCGCGCACTGGCCGCCCACCTGACCATCGACGAGTCGACGGCCGTGGCCACGGCACAGCCGACCGCCGCGACCCGGCGGCTGGGGTTCTGGGCGACCGGCGCGGCCGTGTACGTGCTGTGGAACGCGATGACGCTGCTCGGCGCCGTCGTCGGGGACGCCCTGGGGGACCCGCGCCGGTGGGGCCTCGACGCGGCCGCGGCGGCCGCGTTCCTCGGGCTGCTGTGGCCCCGGCTGCGCCACCGGGACGCCCGCGCCGTGGCCGCCGGCGCGGCGGTCGTCGCGGTGGCGACGACCCCCGGCCTGCCGGCCGGGGTGCCGGTGCTGCTCGCCGCCGGCGTCGCCGTCGTCGTCGGCCTCCTGCCGCGGCCGGTCGGGGGGACCCGGTGACCGGCTGGGTGGCGGTGCTGGCCGCCTCCGCCGCCTGCTACCTGCTCAAGCTCGGCGGCTACCTCGTCCCTGCCCGGCTGCTGACCGGGGAGCGCGCCCGGCGGCTGGCCGCCCTCGTCACCGTCGCGCTGCTCGCCGCCCTGGTGGGAGTGCAGACATTCGGCGGGGACGCCGGGCTCGTCCTCGACGCCCGGGTCGCGGCGGTGGCCGTCGCGGCGCTCGCACTGTGGCTGAGGGCGCCGTTCATCCTGGTGGTCGTGCTCGCCGCGGCGGTGGCGGCCGGGCTGCGCGCCGCCGGGGTCGGATGAGCGGCCTCGCGGCCGGAGCCACCGGGCAGCGGGCCGCCCCGGTCGGGCGGCGGCTGGCCGGGGTGGACGTCGCCCGCGGACTGGCGCTGCTGGGGATGATGTCGGTGCACGTGCTGCCGCGCACGGACGCCGACGGCTCCCTCTCCCTCGCCTACGCGGTGTCCTCCGGGCGGGCGTCGGCGCTGTTCGCCGTCCTGGCCGGCGTCGGGCTCGCCCTGGCCGGCGCCGGTGCCCGCGCCGTCCTGGCCCGGGCCGCCGTGGTGGCCGCGATCGGGCTCACCCTCGGGCTGCTGCCCACCCCGGTCGCGATCATCCTCGTGAACTACGGGCTGCTGTTCGTCCTCGCCGTGCCGTTCCTGCGGCTGCGGGCGCGAACGCTCGCGGTGCTCGCCGGGGCGTGGCTGGTGGTCAGCCCCGTGGTGGGGCACGTCCTGCGGCCGGCGGTACCTCCGCCGTCCGGAGCCAACCCGTCGTGGCTGTCGCTCGGTGACCCGGTGGGCCTGCTCACCGAGCTGCTGCTGACCGGGTACTACCCGGCGCTGCAGTGGACCGGCTACCTGCTCGTCGGCCTGGCGGTGGGGCGCAGCCGGCTGAACCGGACGCGGACGGCGGTCGGGCTGGGCCTCGGTGGCCTGCTGCTCGCGGCCGCGGCGTCAGTGCTGTCCGCCGTGCTGCTGGACGCCGGCGGGGCGGCCGCCGTCGACGCCGACCGGTGGTTCTACGGGGTGACCCCGACCGAGTCCTGGTGGTGGCTGGCCGTCGACTCCCCGCATGCCGGGACCCCGCCCGACCTGCTGCACACGACCGGGACGGCGCTCGCCGTCCTCGGCGGGTGCCTGCTGCTGGCACCCTGGGCCGGGCGGCTGCTGCTCCCCCTGGCCGCAGCCGGGTCGATGACCCTGACGCTGTACTCGGTGCACGTCGTCGCGCTCGGCCTCGGCCTGCGGGAGCTGACCTGGCACGTCGTCGGGGCCCTGGTGATCGGGACGCTGTGGCGGTCGACCGGTCAGCGGGGGCCGCTCGAGGCGCTGGCCGCGGCGGCCGCGCGGAGCGCGGCCCGGCCGGTCAGCCGTGCAGGCTGACGGCGTGCCGCATCGCGGCGCGGGCCCGGCGGCGGTCCCCGGCGGCGTCGTAGGCCTGTGCGAGCCGGTACCAGGCCCGCCAGTCCTGCGGCGCCGCCTCCACGGCCGCGCGGTACCCGGAGAAGGCGGCGTCGGCCGCGGCCCGGTCCACCCGGCCACTGGGTCGGCGCGGCAGGTCGGCGACGTCGGCGACGTCACGGACGCCGGCTGCGGCGTCCAGGTCGCGGGCGAGCCGCTGCGTGGCCAGACCGAAGCGCAGCTCGCGCCACACCGCCCAGCCGACGAGCAGCGGCAGCGCCAGCACACCCACGCCGAGCAGCACACCGGCCGTCGACCCGCTGGTGAGCAGCATCCAGGCACGCTGACCGAGCAGGACGAGGTAGAACACCACGCCGGCGACGAGGACGGCGACGAGCGCCTTCGTCCTCACCCCAGGTCCAGGTAGTGCTCGAGGCCGACGGTCAGACCCGGCCGGGACGCCACCGTGCGCACCCCGTGCAGCACCCCCGGCATGAACGAGACCCGGTCGAAGGAGTCGTGCCGGAGGGTCAGCTGCTCCCCCGCCCCGCCGAGCAGCACCTCCTGGTGGGCGACCAGGCCGCGCAGCCGCACGCTGTGCACCCGGACGCCGTCGACGTCCGCGCCCCGGGCCCCCGCCAGGGCCGAGACGGTGGCGTCCGGGCTGGGACCGGTACCGGCGGCCCGGCGGGCCGCGGCCACCTGCTCGGCGGTGCGGCGGGCCGTCCCGCTGGGGGCGTCCACCTTCTCCGGGTGGTGGAGCTCGACCACCTCGACCGACTCGAAGTACGGGGCGGCCATCTCGGCGAACCGCATGGCCAGGACGGCGCCGAGGGCGAAGTTCGGGGCGACGAGCACGCCGACGTCCGGGTGCCGTTCCAGCCGGGCGCGCAGGTCGGCGAGTGCGGGCTCGTCCCAGCCGGTCGTCCCGACCACCGCGTGCACGCCGTGGTCGACGCAGAAGGCCACGTTGCCCGGGGCGGCGTCCGGGACGGACAGCTCGACGGCGACGTCGGCCCGCGCCTCGACGATGCGCTCCAACGGGTCGTCGCGACCGATCCGGGCGACGAGCTCGAGGTCGTCAGCGCCCTCCACGGCCTGGCAGGCCTGGCCGCCCATCCGCCCGCTCGCGCCGATCACGGCCACCCGCACCATGCCGACGACCCTAGCCTGCGCCTCAGGCGCCCTCGGCCCGCAGGGCCAGCACGGTGCTGAGGGCGGCGTGGACGGCCTCGTAGCCCTTGTCCTCGCGGGACCCGTCGAGCCCCGCCCGGTCGAGCGCCTGCTGCTCGGTGTCCACGGTGAGCACGCCGAACCCGACGGGCACGCCGGTGGACACCGCGACCTGGGTGAGCCCGGTCGTCGCGGCCTGGCAGACGTAGTCGAAGTGCGGCGTCTCGCCGCGGACGACGACACCGAGGGCGACGACGGCGTCGGCGCCGGCCACCGCCAGCCGCGCCGCCGCGACCGGCAGCTCGAAGGAGCCGGGGACGCGGACCTCGGTGACCTCCCGGACGCCGGCGTCGGCGAGGGCCCGGCGGGCGCCGTCCAGGAGCCCGGCCATCACCGTCTCGTGCCACTGGGCGGCGACCACCGCGACCCGAAGCCCCTGCGCGCCGTCCGGCATCGTCGGGGTCGGGGCCCCGGTCCCGCTCACGTGCGCTCCCAGGTCATCGCCGTCCCTGCCTCACGCCCGCACCCCGAGGTCGTCGGGCAGGTCGTGGCCCATCCGGTCGCGCTTGGTGCGCAGGTAGTCGATGTTCTCCGGCCGGACGCCGACGGTGAGACCGACGCGCTCGGTGACCTCGACGCCGTACCGGCGCAGTCCCGCGACCTTGTCGGGGTTGTTGGTCAGCAGCCGGACGCTGCGCACCCCGAGGTCGGCGAGGACCTGCGCGGCCGCCGCGTACTCCCGCGCGTCGGCGGGCAGTCCCAGCTCGAGGTTGGCGTCGACCGTGTCGAGACCGGCGTCCTGCAGCGCGTAGGCCCGCAGCTTGGCGAGCAGCCCGATCCCGCGGCCCTCGTGCCCGCGCAGGTAGACGACGACGCCGCGTCCGGTGCGGGCGACCTCCGCGAGCGCGGCGTCCAGCTGGGGGCCGCAGTCACAGCGCTGGGAGCCGAGCACGTCCCCGGTGAGGCACTCGGAGTGCACCCGGACGAGGACGTCGCGGCCGTCGACGAGCCGCCCCTCCACGAGGTCCCCGGCGACGAGGGCCAGGTGCTCGCTGCCGTCGACCCGGTCGGCGTACCCGACGGCGGTGAACTCACCGTGCCGGGTCGGCAGCCTCGTGGTGGCAGCCCGGTCGACGAGCCGGTCGTGCCGGCGGCGGTGGGCGACGAGGTCCTCGATGGACACCATCGCCAGCCCGTGCTCGTCGGCGAACCGGCGGCACGACGGTGCCCGGCGCATCCCACCGTCGTCCTCGACGAGCTCGGCGATGACGCCGGCGGGCTGCCGGCCGGCGAGGCGGGCCAGGTCGACCGCGGCCTCGGTGTGCCCGCGGCGCACGAGCACGCCGCCGTCGCGTGCCCGCAGCGGCAGCACGTGGCCGGGTTGGGCGAGGTCCTCCGGCGTGCTGGCCGGGTCGGCGAGAACCCGGACGGTGCGGGTGCGGTCGGCGGCCGAGATCCCGGTCGTGACGCCGACCCGCGCGTCGACCGTCACCGTGTACGCGGTGCGCATCCGCTCCTCGTTGTGCGGGGTCATCAACGGCACCCGCAGGCGGTCGAGGGCGTCACCGGTCATCGGCACGCAGACCACCCCGGAGGTGTGCCGGACGAAGAAGGCCATCCACTCGGCGGTCACGGCGTCCGCGGCCATCACGAGGTCGCCCTCGTTCTCCCGCTCGACGTCGTCCACGACGACGACCGGCCGGCCGGCGGCGATCTCGGCAACGGCGCGCTCGACCGGGTCCAGCCGGACCGCGGGGGCGCTCACGACGCCGCACCGGCCGTCAGCAGCCGCTCCACGTACTTGGCGATGACGTCGACCTCCAGGTTGACGCGGGCGCCCGGGGCTGCGCGGCCGAGCGTGGTGGCGGCGAGCGTGGTCGGGATGAGACCCACGGAGAACGACGGGGCGGGGTCGTCGTGGACGGCCGCGACGGTCAGCGAGGTGCCGTCGACGGCCACCGACCCCTTCTCGGCGACGTAGCGGGCCAGGGCGGCGGGCACCTCGATGCGTACCGTCTCCCACCGGTCCCCCCGGGTGCGCGCCACGACCCGTCCGACCCCGTCGACGTGCCCCTGGACGACGTGGCCGCCGAGGCGGGCACCGGCGGGCACCGCGCGCTCGAGGTTCACCGGGTCGCCGAGCCGCAGGCCGCCGAGCGTCGTCCGCTCGAGGGTCTCGAGCATGACGTCGGCCGTGAAGGCGTCGGGAGCGGGCTGGTCGGTGACGGTCAGGCAGACCCCGTTGACGGCGATCGAGTCGCCGTGCCGGGCGTCCGCCGTGACCACGGGGCCGCGCACGGTGAGCCGGGCGCTGCTCGGCCCGCTCTCCGTGCCGAGGACCTCGCCGAGCTCCTCGACGATGCCGGTGAACATCCCGTGCTCCGTCCTGGTCGGGCACGGGCTCCGGGGAACGGGACGGACGACCGGCGACGCCGATGACGGCGGACCGGACGCCTGCGTGCTGCCTCCCATCCGGACTCTCACCGTCGGTCCCGGAGTTCCACCGGGTCAACCGGCCGATGGCTTCGGCCGGGTCGCGGACTGTTACCGCCGGTCGGGACTTTCACCCAACCCCGGAGCACGCGCAGTCGTGTGTCTCGCCCCCCAGTATGTCACTCCCCCTCGGTGATCATGCAATCCCGCCACCCCCGCCCGGTCTCTCCCCGCCCCCCGCGCCCCCACCTCCCCTTGGTGATCATGCAATCCCGCCACCCCCGCCGCCTCACTGCCCTCCTCCCCCCACCCCGCGCAAAGTGCTGGGTTGGTGGCGCAACACGCCGGCAAAGCTGTGACGAATCCAGCATTCTGCAGCCCGAGACCACGCTCTCGACGCAAGCTTCGGGGCGGCATGTGGCCATGGCCGTGGTCCCGCGCAGGGTGGCGGGACTGCATGATCACGGGGGGGTGGGGGGGCAGGGTGGCGGGATTGCATGATCACGGGGGGGTGGGCGGGGGGTGGGTGGGACGGCGGCTAGGGGACGACGGGGACGGGGTCGTCGTCGAACGGACCGACGACGACGAGCGAGTGCGGGGCCTGCCACAGCTCGGCGGCGAGGTCCCGGACGTCCTCGGTGGTGACCGCCCGGAACCGGTCCAGGGTCTCGTCGACCCCCATGAACTCCCCGTGCACGAGCTCGGCCTTGCCCAGCCGGCTCATCCGGGACCCGGTGTCTTCCATGGCCAGCACCGTGCTGCCACTGACCTGGCCGACGCCACGGACCAGCTCCTCCTCGGTGATGCCACCGGTGGCGACGGCGTGCCACTGCTCGGCCAGCAGCTCGACCACCTCGGGCACGCGGGCCGGCGCGCAGCCGGCGTACAGGCCGAAGTAGCCGGCGTCGGCGTACCCGGCGGAGAAGGAGTACACCGAGTACGCCAGGCCGCGGTTCTCCCGGACCTCCTGGAAGAGCCGACTGCTCATCCCGCCGCCGAGCACGGCGTTGAGGACGGCGAGGGTGAACCGCCGCTCGTCGGTCGCCACCAGCCCGGGTCCGCCGAGGATCACGTTGGCCTGCTCGGTGCTGCGACGGACGGTCAGCCGGCCACCGGCGGGAAGGCGGACGCCGTCCGGGTCAGGGGTCCGTCGGGGACGGGGACCGGCCGCGTCCTCCATCGGCCAGCCGGCACCGGCCAGGGAGTCCTCGACGAGCCGGCACAGCGCCTCGTGGTCGACGCCGCCGGCAGCGGTGACGACGAGTGTGCCCGGTTCGTAGTGCCGCTCGTAGTGGGCCCGGATGGCCTCGGCCGGGACGGCGCGGATGGTCTGCGGGGTGCCGCCGATCGGCCGGCCGAGCGGGTGGCCGCCGAGCACCACCTCGGCGAACCGCTCGTGGACGACGTCCGCGGGGTCGTCGTCGTTCATCGCCAGCTCCTCGAGGATCACCCCGCGCTCGCTGTCGACGTCCTCCGGCGCGATCCGTGCAGAGGTGACCATGTCGCAGATGACGTCGACCGCCATCGGCAGGTCGGCGTCGAGCACCCGCGCGTAGTAGCAGGTGTGCTCCTTGCCGGTGGCGGCGTTGGCCTCTCCGCCGACCTCGTCGAAGGCCGCCGCGATGTCCATCGCCGAGCGCCGGGCGGTGCCCTTGAACAGCAGGTGCTCGAGGAAGTGGGTCGAGCCGTGGTGGCCCTCGGCCTCGTCCCGGGAGCCGACGCCCACCCACGCCCCGACGGTCGCCGAGCGCATCGAGGGCATCGACTCGGTGAGCACCCGGACCCCGCCGGGGAGGACGGAGCGGCGCACCTCGGCGCCGCCCGCCTCCCCGGCGAGCCGAGACGTCCGGCCGTCGGGGTGGCCGGTGGTCAGCGGGAGCGGGACGCCCACCTCAGGCGTCGTCCCCAGCGGCGTCCGCGTCGTCACCAGCGGTGTCGCCGTCCTGACCGCCCTCGGTCACCGGGACGAGCGAGAGCTTGCCGCGGGCGTCGATCTCGGCGATCTCCACCTGGACCTTCTGCCCGACGGACAGCACGTCCTCGACGTTCTCCACCCGCTTGCCGCCGTTGAGCTGGCGCATCTTGGAGATGTGCAGCAGGCCGTCCTTGCCGGGGGTCAGCGAGATGAACGCGCCGAACGTCGTCGTCTTGACGACCGTGCCGACGTAGCGCTCCCCCACCTCCGGCATCTGCGGGTTGGCGATCGCGTTGATCTGCGAGCGCGCGGCCTCGGCGGACGGCCCGTCGGTGGCGCCGATGTAGACGGTGCCGTCGTCCTCGATGGAGATCTGGGCCCCGGTCTCCTCCTGGATCTGGTTGATCATCTTGCCCTTCGGGCCGATGACCTCACCGATCTTGTCGACCGGGACCTTGACGGAGATGACCCGCGGGGCGTTCGGGGACATCTCGTCCGGCTCGCTGATCGCCTCGGCCATGACGTCGAGGATGTGCAGCCGGGCGTTGCGGGCCTGGGTCAGCGCAGAGGCGAGCACGGACGCCGGGATCCCGTCGAGCTTGGTGTCGAGCTGGATCGCGGTGACGAAGTCCTTCGTGCCGGCGACCTTGAAGTCCATGTCACCGAACGCGTCCTCGGCGCCGAGGATGTCGGTCAGGGCCGCGTACGCGGTCTCGGTCTCGCCGGCGGCGTTCTCGACGGTGTCGGACACCAGTCCCATCGCGATGCCCGCGACCGGGGCGCGCAGCGGCACGCCGGCGTTGAGCAGCGACATCGTCGAGGCGCAGACCGACCCCATGGACGTCGACCCGTTGGACCCCAGCGCCTCGGAGACCTGCCGGATCGCGTAGGGGAACTCCTCGCGGGTGGGCAGCACCGGCACGAGCGCCCGCTCGGCGAGCGCGCCGTGGCCGATCTCTCGCCGCTTGGGGCTGCCGACCCGGCCGGTCTCGCCGGTCGAGTACGGCGGGAAGTTGTAGTTGTGCATGTACCGCTTGCGCGTCTCCGGGGAGAGCGTGTCGAGCTGCATCTCCATCCGGAGCATGTTCAGCGTGGTGACGCCGAGGATCTGGGTCTCGCCGCGCTCGAACAGGGCCGACCCGTGCACCCGCGGGACGACGTCCACCTCGGCGGACAGCTGCCGGATGTCCTCCAGGCCTCGGCCGTCGATGCGCACCTTGTCCCGCAGGATCCGCTGACGGACCAGCTTCTTGGTCAGCGCGCGGAACGCGGCGCCGACCTCCTTGTCGCGGCCCTCGAAGCGGTCGGCGAGCCGCTCGCGGACCGACGCCTTCAGCTCGTCGAGCCGGCTCTCGCGCTCCTGCTTGCCGGCGATGGTCAGCGCCTGCGCCAGGTCGTCGGCGGCCAGCTCGGTGACGGCCTCCAGCACGTCGTCGGTGTAGTCCAGGAACCGCGGGAACTCCACGGTCTCCTTGCGAGCGGCGTCCGCGAGCTGCTGCTGAGCCCGGCATAGCTCGGCGATGAACGGCTTGGCCGCCTCGAGGCCCTCGGCGACGACCTCCTCGGTCGGCGCGGTGGCCCCCTCGGAGATGAGGTCCCACGAGGTCTCGGTGGCCTCCGCCTCGACCATCATGATCGCGACGTCGGCGTCCGCGCCGGAGCCGGACACGACGCGGCCGGCGACGACCATGTCGAACACCGCGCGCTCCAGCTCGGAGTGCCGCGGGAAGGCCACCCACTGGCCCTCGACGAGCGCCACCCGGACGCCGCCGATCGGGCCGGAGAACGGCAGGCCGGACAGCTGGGTGGACGCCGAGGCGGCGTTGATCGCGACGACGTCGTAGGCGTCGTCGGGGTGCAGCGCCATCACCGTGATGACGACCTGGACCTCGTTGCGCAGCCCGGAGACGAACGACGGCCGCAGCGGCCGGTCGATGAGGCGGCAGGTGAGGATGGCGTCGGTGCTCGGCCGGCCCTCGCGGCGGAAGAACGAGCCGGGGATCCGGCCCGCGGCGTACATCCGCTCCTCGACGTCAACGGTGAGCGGGAAGAAGTCGAAGTGCTCCTTCGGGTGCTTGCCGGCCGTGGTGGCCGACAGGAGCATCGTCTCGTCGTCGAGGTAGGCGACCACCGAGCCGGCGGCCTGCCGGGCCAGCCGGCCGGTCTCGAAGCGGACGGTGCGGGTGCCGAAGGAGCCGTTGTCGATGACGGCCTCGGTGACGGCGACGCCGTCGTGCTGGGAACCCTCCACGGGAACTCCGTTCTGGTTCACGGAGCATCGGCGCGCGGTCCGGGCGGGTGTCCGGTCATCGATTGAAGCCCTCGGGCTCTCGCCTGCCGGCGGCTCCCGGGAGCCACTACCGAGGACCGGCGCGACGGATCGGGCCTGCGCTCCTGGTGTGGTGTGTATTCGGTTGTGGTGCCGTTTCGGTGCTCCTGCGGCGCCGTGCACGAAGGCCGCGGCCCCTGAGGGGACCGCGGCCGGTGGTGTCAGCGGCGCAGACCGAGCCGCTCGATGAGCGAGCGGTAGCGATCGATGTCCTTCTTCGCCAGGTAGTTCAGCAGCCGGCGGCGCTGGCCGACGAGCAGGAGCAGACCACGACGGCTGTGGTGGTCGTGCTTGTGCTCCTTCATGTGCTCGGTCAGGTCCTTGATCCGCTGGGTGAGCATCGCGACCTGGACCTCGGGGGAACCGGTGTCGCCCTCGCGCGTGGCGTACTCGGACATGATCTTCTGCTTGGTGGCACTGTCGAGCGGCACTGGCTCTCCTTCGTGGGTCGTTGCGCGGCGCGCCGGGGCCTGTTCACCCGGGCTCTGTGGGTCCGCGGCCGATCGGACGGCGTCGCTCAGGCTATCAGCGTCAGGCCCGTCGTCCCGAATCGAGGACCCGCCGGGCCTGCTCGGCGTCCCGGCGCATCTGCTCGACGAGCGACGCGGGACCGTCGTAGCGGACGGTGTCCCGGAGCCGCTCCACCAGGTCGAGCGCGACGGTCTCGCCGTACAGGTCGAGGTCGTCACGGTCGAGCACGTACGCCTCGACCCGCCGGCCGTGCCCGTCGAAGGTGGGGTTGGTGCCGATGGAGATCGCCGCGGGCAGCCGGCGGTCGGGCGCCCCGGCGGGCAGGTCGAGGCGCTCCATCCAGCCGGCGTAGACGCCGTCGGCGGGCAGCATCCCGGTCTGGTCCGGGCCCAGGTTCGCGGTCGGGAAGCCCAGCTCGCGGCCCCGGTGGTCCCCGTGGACGACGGTGCCGCGCAGTCGGTGGGGGCGTCCGAGGACCTCGGCCGCGCCCGCTACGTCCCCGGCGGCCAGCCGCTGCCGGACGATCGTGGAGGACCACCTCCCCTCCCCGGCCCCGCCGGCACCGACGTCGTCGAGGACGATCACGTCGAAACCGTGCTGCTCGCCGAGGCGACGCATCGTGGACAGGTCACCGGAGTTGCGGTACCCGAACCGGATGTCGCGGCCGACGACGACGGCGGTGGCGTGCAGGGCGCGGACCAGGACGTCCTCGACGAAGCGCTCGGGGCTCCAGCCGGCGAGCTCACGGGTGAACGGCATCTCCAGGACGGCGTCGAGCCCGGTGGAGTCGAGCAGGTCGAGCTTGTCCTGCCGGCCGGTGAGCAGCTCGGGGGCACGGTCGGGGTGCAGCACGTGCAGCGGGTGCGGCCAGAAGGTGATGGCGACGGCGGCGGCGGAGCGGGCGCGGGCCTCCTCGACGAGCCGGGTCAGGACGCTCCGGTGGCCGAGGTGCACGCCGTCGAAGTTGCCGATCGCGACGACGGACGGGCCGTGGTCGGCGGGGACCTCGGCCAGGTCGTTCCAGCGCTGCACGCGCGTGCCTCCTTCCGCGGCCCCCCGGCGGGGCTCGGGTCGCGACAACTGTGCCAGCCCGGCCGCGGGCGCCGCGCTCAGGCCGGGGCGAGGACGACGAGAGGTCGCGTCGTCGGCCCGACGTCCTGGACGACGGCGACGAGGGTGCCGTCGGGGGCGAAGGCGGCGACCGGGACCCCGTCGCCGGGGCCTCCGGCCACGGTGAGTCGCTGCCCGCGGGCGAGCCGTCGGGCCTCCTCGGCGTCGAGCTCGCGCACCGGGAAGGCCGCGCGCGCCGCCTCGGCCAGGGGGAGCACCGAGAACGACCCCTCCAGATCGTCGAGGGTGCGGGCGGTCTCGAGGCCGTAGCCGCCGACCCGGGTCCGGCGCAGCGCGGTGAGGTGGCCCCCGACCCCCAGGTCGCGGCCCAGGTCCCGGGCGAGTGCGCGCACGTAGGTGCCGCTGCTGCAGTCGACCTCCACGTCGACGTCCACCTGGGGCACCCCGTCGACGGTGAGCGCCCGGGTGGCGACGACCGCGAACCGGTGCACGGTGACCGCCCGCGGCGGCAGCTCGACGTCCTCACCGGCACGCACCCGGGCGTAGGAGCGGCGGCCGTCGACCTTGATCGCGCTGACCGCGCTGGGCACCTGCTCGATCGGCCCGGTCAGCCGGGCGACGGCGGCCGCCAGCGCGTCGTCGGTGACGCCGCTGGCGTCGGCGCGGGAGACGACGTCGCCCTCGGCGTCGTCGGTCACCGTCGCGGTCCCCAGGCGCACCGTGGCCGTGTAGGACTTGTCCGCCCCGACGAGGAAGGTCAGCAGCCGGGTCGCCCGCTCGACGCCCAGGACGAGTACCCCGGTCGCCATCGGGTCGAGGGTGCCGGCGTGCCCGACCCGGCGGGTGCCCGCCAGCCGACGCACCCGGGCGACGACGTCGTGGCTGGTCCAGCCGGCCGGCTTGTCCACCACGACGATCCCGGAGGGGCCCTCCGGGCGGCTCACCGGCCGGCGTCCCCGTCGTCGCCCGGGTCCTCGACGTCCTCGGCGTCCTCGTCGTCCCCGCCGTCCTCGTCGTCCGGGCGCCGGTAGGGGTCGGGGTCGCCGGCGTAGCCGGCAGCGCTGGCACGCCGCGCCACCTCCGCGTCCTGCTCGGCCGCCCGGCGCAGCAGGTCGTCGATGTGCGCGGCAGTCTCCGGGACGGCGTCCAGGACGAGCTCCAGGGTCGGGGTGAGACGGACGCCGGTCCGCCGCCCGACCTCGGAGCGGAGCACCCCGCGGGCGCTCTCCATCGCCGCGACGGTCCCGGCCCGCTCGGTCTCGTCGCCGAGCACCGTGTAGAAGACCGTCGCGTGCTGCAGGTCGTTGGTGACCCGGGCGTCGGTCACCGTGACGAACCCGAGCCGCGGGTCCTTGATCCGGCGCTCGAGCGTCTCGGCGACGACGACCTTGATCCGGTCGGCGAGCTTGCGGGCGCGCGCTGGGTCGCTCATGGTCCGTCCTCACTGTCGCTGGGTCGGTCGTCCAGGTCCCCGTCGCCGAGGACCCGTCGGCGGGCCGACAGGAGCTCGAGCTCCGGACGGCCGGCCACGAGGCGCTCGCAGGCGTCGAGCACCTCCCGGCAGTGCGTGGCGTCCGCCGCCACCACCGCCACCGCCACCTCGCTGCGGCGGTGCAGGTCGAGGTGGCCGGTCTCGGCGCAGGCCACGTCGTGACGGCGTCGCAGCTCGGCCACCAGCGGACGGACCACCGCCCGCTTCTGCTTGAGGGAGCGGACGTCCCCGAGCAGCAGGTCGAGGGTCAGCGTGCCGACGAACACCCCGCCTCCTCCCCCGGCGTCGCAGCGGCGCGGCAGCCGGTGGCCACCGCGCCGCTGCGACTGCCGGCCGCGTGTCAGTCGCGCGGCTTCTCGCGCATCTCGAAGGTCTCGATGACGTCGCCGACCCTGATGTCGTTGAACGACCCCAGACCGATACCGCACTCGAAACCCTCACGGACCTCGGTCGCGTCGTCCTTGAACCGGCGCAGCGACTCGATGGTGAGGTTGTCCCCGACGACCACGCCGTCCCGCAGCAACCGGGCCCGGGCGTTGCGCCGGATCACCCCGGAGCGCACGAGCGCACCGGCGATGTTGCCGAACTTGGAGGAGCGGAAGACCTCGCGGATCTCCGCGGTGCCGAGCTGCACCTCCTCGTACTCCGGCTTCAGCATGCCGCGCAGCGCGTTCTCGACGTCCTCGATCGCCTGGTAGATGACCGAGTAGAACCGCAGGTCGACGCCCTCCCGCTCGGCGAGCTCGGCGACCCGCTCCGCCGGCCGCACGTTGAAACCGATGATGACGGCGTTGTCGACGGTCGCCAGGTTGACGTCGTTCTGGGTGATCGCCCCGACGCCGCGGTGGATGATCCGCAGCTCGACCTCGTTGCCGACGTCGATCTTGAGCAGGGCGTCCTCGAGCGCCTCCACCGAGCCGGACCCGTCACCCTTGATGATCAGGTTGAGGGTCTCGACCTTGCCGGCCGCGAGCGCCTCGTTGAGGTCCTCGAGGCTGATCCGCTTACGGCGCTTGGCCAGGCTCGCGGCCCGCTGGGCGGCCTCGCGGCGCTCGGCGATCTGCCGGGCGGTGCGGTCGTCCGGGGCGACGAGGAACGTGTCGCCCGCTCCCGGGACGGCGGTGAGGCCGAGCACGAGCACCGGCCGCGAGGGACCGGCCTCCTCGATGGTCTCACCGTGCTCGTCGAGCATCGCCCGTACCCGGCCGAAGCCGTTACCGGCGACGATGGCGTCACCGACGTGCAGCGTGCCGGACTGCACGAGCACCGTGGCGACGGGACCGCGACCCTTGTCGAGGTGGGCCTCGATGGCCACCCCGCGGGCGTCCTTGTTCGGGTTCGCCCGCAGGTCGAGCTCGGCGTCCGCGGTGAGCAGCACGGCCTCGAGCAGGTCGTCGATGCCCTGGCGCTTCAGCGCGGAGATGGGCACGAACATGGTGTCGCCGCCGTACTCCTCGGCCACCAGGTTGTACTCGGTCAGCTGCTGCTTGACCTTCTCCGGGTTGGCGCCCTCCTTGTCGATCTTGTTGATCGCCACGACCACGGGGACACCGGCCGCCTGGGCGTGGTTGAGCGCCTCGATGGTCTGCGGCATCACACCGTCGTCCGCGGCCACGACGAGGATGGCGATGTCGGTCACCTGAGCGCCGCGGGCACGCATGGCGGTGAACGCCTCGTGACCGGGGGTGTCGATGAACGTCAGCGCACGGTCCTGACCCTCGTGCTCGGTGTGCACCTGGTAGGCGCCGATGGCCTGGGTGATGCCACCGGCCTCACCGGCGACCACGTCGGTGGAGCGGATGGCGTCGAGGAGCTTGGTCTTGCCGTGGTCGACGTGACCCATGACGGTCACCACCGGCGGGCGCGGCTGCAGGTCCTCGTCGTCCTCGGCCTCGAGCTCTGCCGCGAGATCGATGTCGAAGGCACCGAGGAGCTCGCGCTCCTCGTCCTCGGGAGAGACGATCCGGACGTCGTACCCGAGCTCGGAACCGAGCAGCTTGAAGGTGTCCTCGTCCAGGGACTGGGTCGCCGTCGCCATCTCACCGAGGTGGAACAGCACGGTGACCAGGCTCGCCGGGTTGGCGTCGATCCGCTCGGCGAAGTCGGTCAGCGAGGCACCCTGCCGGATCCGGACGACGGTCGAGCCGTCCCCGCGGGGGACCTGGACGCCTCCGACCGACGGCGCCTGCATGGCCTCGAACTCCTGGCGCTTCGCGCGCTTGGACTTGCGCCCTCGGACCGGCCGGCCGCCACCGCGGCCGAACGCGCCCTGGGTGCCACCGCGACCGCGACTGCCCTTGCCGAAGCCGCCGCCGACCGGGCCCCCGCCACGACCGGGAGGACCGCCAGGGGCACCCCCGGGACGGCCGCCGCCAGGACGACCCCCGCCACGCGCGGGCGCACCGGGGCGGGCGACCGAGGAGCGCCCGGGCATCATCCCGGGGTTCGGACGCGGACCGCCGGGGCGGGGCGCAGCCGGACGCGGACCACCCGGGCGAGGACCGCCGGGGCGCTCGCCCCCGGCAGCCGGCGCACCGGCACCGGGCGCCGGGCGCTGACCGGGCCGGGGCATGCCCTGGCTCGGCGCGAACGGGTTGTTCCCCGGACGCGGCGGACGCTGACCGGGCCGGGGCATCCCCTGGCTCGGCGCGAACGGGTTGTTCCCCGGGCGGGCCGGACCCGGACGACCGCTGCGGCCCTCCTCGCCGGCCGCGGGGGCCTGCGGCGTCGCCGGCTTCGGCGCGGGCTTCGGGCCCGGCCGGGCCGGTGCGTCACCGGCCGACGCGTCACCGGCCGGCGCGGACGGGGCCGCGGCGGCGGGCTGCTGTGCAGTGTCGGCAGCGGGAGCCTCGATCGGCTCTGGCCGCTCGGACTGCTGGGGCTGCTGGGACTCCTGGGGCGCCTGGGGGGCCTCGGCCGGCAGCTCGCCTGCCGGTGGCGCGCCCGCAGACGCGGACGTCCTCCCCGGCCTGGCGGACGGCTTCGCCGGCCTGGCCGACCTCGTGTCGGTGCTCGCGCCGTTCCCTGCACCGTCCGCGGCTGGAGGCATCGCCTCGCGCAGCCGGCGCACGACCGGGGCCTCCACCGTGGAGGAGGCGGAACGGACGAACTCACCGAGCTCCTGGAGCTTGGTCAGGACGACCTTGCTCTCGACTCCGAGCTCCTTGGCGAGCTCGTAGACCCGGACCTTTGCCACATCTCTCCTGTCTCGGTCCGGGCCCTGGCAGACAGGCGCGGACCGTCGTTAGTGCTGGGGGGTGCTCATCGCTGGGTGCTCATCGGGTGCCCATCAGACGCTGACCCGCTTCCGACTCGACGGCTGGTTCTCTGACGTGGTGCTCTGCTACCGGCGCTACCGGCCCTGTGTGCCCCCCGCCGTGGCGAGGTGCTCCCGCACGGCGGCGGTGTCCACCGGTCCCTGCAGGCGCAGGGCCCGGGCGAACGCCCGCCGGCGCTCGGCGAGGTCGAGGCAGTCCAGGTCCGGGTGCAGCCACGCACCCCGGCCCGGAAGCCTGCCACGTGGGTCCGGGACCAGCGCCATCTCGGTGGCAGGACCCGGTTCCGCGACGACCCGCAGCAACCGGGACCGGTCGTCCCGCACCCGGCAGCCGACGCAGGTCCGCTGGGGGGCAGCGGGGCGCGCAGACCGCCGGACGGAGCGTCCGGCCTCAGTCAGTCTAGCGTCACCCGGCACCGGGAGTGTTCCCCGACGTGCCGCCCCCAGGGGCGGTGTCCGGCCGGATGTCGATCCGCCAGCCGGTCAGCCGGGCGGCCAACCGCGCGTTCTGGCCCTCCTTGCCGATCGCCAGCGAGAGCTGGTAGTCCGGCACGACGACACGGGCGGCCCGGGCCGCGGCGTCCACGACCTCGACGGAGGACACCCGTGCCGGCGACAGGGCGTTGCCGACGAACTCCGCCGGGTCGTCGCTGTGGTCGATGATGTCGATCTTCTCGCCGTGCAGCTCGGCCATGACCGCCCGGACCCGCTGCCCCATCGGACCGATGCAGGCGCCCTTGGCGTTGACGCCGGGGACCGTGGACCGGACGGCGATCTTCGTGCGGTGCCCGGCCTCCCGGGCGACGGCGGTGATCTCGACGGTGCCGTCGGCGACCTCGGGCACCTCCAGCGCGAACAGCCGACGGACGAGGTTGGGGTGCGTGCGCGACAGGGTGATGGAGGGTCCCTTGGGTCCCTTGCGGACGGCGACGACGAGGCAGCGGATCCGCGCCCCGTGCTCGTACCGTTCGCCCGGGACCTGCTCGGCCGGCGGCAGGACGGCCTCCACCGTGCCGAGGTCGACGTGCACCACCCGGGGGTCGGGACCCTGCTGGACGACGCCCGCGACGACGTCGCCCTCCCGGCCGCGGAACTCACCGAGGACGGCCTCGTCCTCGACGTCCCGCAGCCGCTGCAGGATGACCTGGCGGGCCGTGGTCGCGGCGATCCGGCCGAAGCCGGTGGGCGTGTCGTCATACTCGCGCACGACGGCCCCCTCGTCGTCCACCTCGGCCGCCCAGACCACGACGTGACCGGTGCGCCGGTCGAGCTCGACCCGTGCGTGCCGCTGGGCCCCCTCGGTGCGGTGGTAGGCGATGAGCAGCGCCTGCTCGATCGCCCGGACGAGGACGTCGAACGGGATCTCCTTCTCGCGCTCGAGCATCCGCAGCGCGGTGAGGTCGATGTCCACCTCAGTCCTCCGCGTCGGTGTCGGAGTCAGAGTCAGTGTCGGAGTCGGTGTCGGAGTCGGTGTCACCGGGACGGTCGAACTCGACCTGCACCCGGCCGCGGCGCAGCGCGCCCCACGGCAGGTGCCGCTGCTCGCCGTCCACCTCCACGGTGACGCCGTCCGCGTCGGTACCGGTGACCCTGCCGGTCAGGTCGTCGGTCGCGGCGTCCGGCGCGGTCTCGACCCTGACCAGCCTGCCGCGGGCGCGGGACCAGTGCCGAGGCTCGGTGAGCGGACGGTCGACGCCGGGCGAGGTGACCTCCAGGACGTACGGCGAGCCGCCGAGCACGTCGGAGGCGTCGAGCGCCTCGGACACCGCCCGGGACACCTCGGCGACCGCGTCGAGGTCGAGGCTGCCCTCGGCCTCGGCGGGCAGGTCCACGACCACCCGTAGCACCCGGCGACGGCCCGCGGGTGTGAGTGTCACGTCCTCCAGGACGTGCCCGGTCCCGCCGACGACGGGCTCGAGCAGGGCGCGGACGCGGTCGGACGACGACACGGTGACCTCCCGGCGGCTCTGCAGTTGTGCGCTGCGACGGACCTGCACCGCGCACCCTAGCCGGAACCGGCGTGCGAGGATCCTCGACCATGCGTCCCTCCCCGGCCGCCGGCCCGCCGCGCCGGGCGGTTCTCGCCTCGCTGGTGGCCGGGCTCACTCTCGGTCTGACCGGGTGCGCGGACCTCTCGCGCCTGGGCGACGTCCGGCTGGACGACGACGAGACGGTCCCGCCCCCGGTGCCCGGCCCCGACGAGCTGGCCCGGAGGGCCGCGGTGGCCGACGCGCGGGTGCTGCGCGACGCCGCCGGCGCCGCCGCGGCGTCGGCCGGTGACCCGGCGCTGGCTGGGCTGCTCAAGCAGGTGGCCGACGTGCACGCCGTCCACCTCGAGGCGCTCGCCGCCCGCGAGCCCGCCCGGACGCCGACAGCCGCGCCGTCAGCCGCGCCGACGACCGCGCCACCGGTCCCGCCACCGGTCGGTGAGCTGCCGGGCCGGGAGTCCGCGGCGGCCGTCCGGGCGCTCGGCCACGTGCCGGAGGTGTCCGGGGGGATGGCCCGGTTGCTCGCCGCCGTGGGCGCGGCCCGCTCGGCCTGCGCCGACGTCGTGGCCCGGACCGCCGGGACGCCGCCCCCGGCGACACCGGCCCTCGTCACCGAGGCCACGCGCACCACCTGGTCCGAGGGCCTGGACGCCGACGCCGTCACCGCGCTGACCGCCGCGACCGAGGCCGCGCACGCCGCGGTCTACGGGTACGGCGTCGTCGCCGCCCGGCTGACCGGCGCTGCCCAGGAGGCCGCCCGCGCCGCGCTGGCCGACCACGAGGCGGCGGTGGCGCAGCTGCGTGACGTGCTCGTCGGCGCCGGCCACGAACCGCCGGTGCCCGAGGTCGCCTACGCCCTGCCGGGCCCGGCCGGCACGCCTGCGGAGCTGGTGGAGCTCGCCGCCGGGATCGAGCGGCGCCTCGCCGGCCACTACGCCCCGGTGGCGGCCGCGACCGGCAGCGTCCGGCTGCTCGGCGCGGACCTGCTCGTGGGGACCGCCGTCCGGGAGGTCCGGTGGACCGGGACGCCCACCGCCCTGCCCGGGCTGCACTGAGTACCCGCGCGGGGTCAGCCGCCGGTCACGACCTGCCAGCCGAGCCGCAGGATGAGCGCGCCGACGACGAGCAGGAACACCACCCGCACGAAGCCGCTGCCGCGGGCGACCGCCGTCCGGGCGCCGAGGTAGCCGCCGAGCAGGTTCGCCGAGCCCATGAGCAGGCCCAGCCCCCACAGCACCGCCCCCTGGGGGACGAACACGAGCAGCGCGCCCAGGTTCGTCGCGAAGTTGACGATCTTCGCCTTGGCGCTGGCCTCGAGGAAGGCGTAGCCGAGCAGCCCGACGAGGGTGAAGACGAGGAACGACCCGGTGCCCGGTCCGAGGATGCCGTCGTAGAACCCGATCGCCGCTCCGGCGGCCCCGGCTGCCAGGTGGTGGCGGCGTCCGTGCCAGCGCAGCGCGGTGGCCTCCCCGAGCGCGGGCCGGGCCAGGGTGTAGACGGCGACCGCGAGCAGGGCGACGACGATGACCGGCTGCAGCACCTGCTCGGGCAGCAGGCTGGCCGACAGCGCCCCGCCGGCCGCTCCGACCAGGGCCAGTCCGGCCATCGGCAGCGCGGTCCGCAGGTCCGGGTGGACGCGGCGGTAGTACGTGATGCTGCTCGTCGCGGTGCCGAAGATGCTGGCGACCTTGTTCGTCGCCAGGGCGTTCAGCGGGGTCATCCCGGGCACGAGCAGCAGCGCGGGGAGCTGGAGGAGCCCTCCGCCGCCGACGACGGCGTCGACCCAGCCGGCGGACAGGGCCGCGAGCAGCAGCAGGATGACGGTGCCGGCGCCGAGGTCGGTCAGCTCCACGGTGGCCGGGTCAGCCGCGGCACACGGCGACGAGGTGCGCGGCCGCGTCCGCCACCGGCACGTCGGAGCGCTCACCGGTGGCGCGGTCGGTGACCTCCACCACGCCGTCCGCCAGCCGGCGTCCGACCGTGACGACGGTCGGGACGCCGATGAGCTCGGCGTCCTTGAACTTCACCCCGGGGCTCACCCGGGGCCGGTCGTCGTGCAGGACGGTGAGGCCGGCCGCGTCGAGGTCGTCGGCGAGGGCTGCGGCGGCCTCGAGCACCGAGGCGTCCTTGCCGGCCGCGACGAGGTGGACGTCGGCCGGCGCGACGGCGCGGGGCCAGACGATGCCGAGGTCGTCGTGGCTGTTCTCGACGATCGCGGCGACGGCACGGGACACGCCGATCCCGTAGGACCCCATGGTCACCGTGACGAGCTTGCCGTTCTCGTCGAGGACCCGCAGCCCGAGGGACTCGGCGTACTTGCGGCCGAGCTGGAACACGTGGCCCATCTCGATGCCCCGGGCGGACTCCAGCGCCCCGCCGCACTGGGGGCAGGGGTCGCCGTCACGGACCTCGGCCGCCTCGATCGTGCCGTCCGCGGTGAAGTCACGGCCGGCGACGAGGCCGAGCACGTGCCGGCCGTCCTGGTCGGCGCCGGTCACCCACCGTGTGCCGTCGACGACCCGGGGGTCCAGGAGGTAGCGGACGCCGCTGGCGCGGTCGGTCCCGAGCACGCCGGGGCCGATGTAGCCCTTGCGCAGCACGGGGTTCGCCGCGAAGTCGGCCTCGGTGAACGGCTCGACGACCGCGGGCTCCACCTGTGCCGCCAGGCGCTTCTCGTCGACGTCACGGTCGCCGGGGAGGCCGACGGCGAGCGGCTCGCGCCGGCCGTCGGGGTGGACGAGGACGACGAGGACGTTCTTCAGCGTGTCGGCGGCGGTCCACGGCCGGTCCGCGCGGGGGAACCGCTCGTTGAGGTGGTCGACGAGGGTGTCGATGGTCGGCGTACCGGGGGTGTCCTCGACGTGGGCGGCGGGTGCGTCGCCGGCCGGCACCGGCTCGGGGACGGGGACCCGGACGGCCTCGACGTTCGCGGCGTAGTCGCAGCGCGTGCACCGCACGTAGGTGTCCTCGCCGTTGACGGCCGGCACGAGGAACTCCTCGCTGGCCGACCCGCCCATCGCCCCGGACATCGCGGTGACGATGACGTAGTCCATGCCGAGCCGGTCGAAGATCCGCACGTAGGCGTCGCGGTGGGCCCGGTAGGAGCGCTCGAGGCCGGCGTCGTCGACGTCGAAGGAGTAGGAGTCCTTCATGACGAACTCGCGGCCGCGCAGCAGGCCGGCACGGGGACGCGCCTCGTCCCGGTACTTGGTCTGGATCTGGTAGAGGGACAGCGGCAGGTCCTTGTACGAGGAGTACAGGTCCTTGACGAGCAGGGTGAACATCTCCTCGTGGGTGGGGCCGAGGAGGTAGTCGCCCTGCTTGCGGTCGGTGAGCCGGAACAGGTTCGGGCCGTACTCGGTCCAGCGCCCGGTGGCCTCGTAGGGCTCTCGGGGCAGCAGCGCCGGGAAGTGCACCTCCTGGGCGCCCATGGCGTCCATCTCCTCGCGGACGATCCGCTCCACGTTGCGCAGCACCCGGACGCCGAGCGGCAGCCAGCTGTAGATGCCCGGGGCCGCACGGCGGATGTAACCGGCCCGCACGAGCAGCCGGTGACTGGGCACCTCGGCGTCCGCCGGGTCCTCGCGCAGGGTGCGCAGGAACAGGGACGACATCCGCAGGATCATGGGCCGGAGCCTAGCGACGAGCCCGCCCCGCCCTGCCGCACTGCCGCCCCGCCGCCCCGCCGCCCCGCCGCCCCGGCTCCCCCGCCACCCTGCCGCCCCGCCGCCCTGCACCTGCCCGGCCCGGCTCGGGTGATCGCCACGCCAGGAGGAGTTCCGCGCTGCCGGCCCCGAACCGCGGCGCGCGCTCCGCGGTTCCACCTCCTGCGGTGGCGATCGCCTGTGGACGACGAGCGCGGGGACCCTGCGGCGCGCGGCACGCTCAGCCGGGTGCGGACGGGCCTGACCCCCGAGATGGTGGTGCGCCGGCACGGCGGCACGGCGACGTGGACGCAGCTGGCGGAGCACGTGACCCAGCACGCGCTGCGCTCGGCGCTGCAGGCCGGGCTCGTGCTGCGCGCGGCGCGCGGCGTGTACGCCCTGCCCGAGCTGCCCACCGCCCGAGAGGTGGCGGCGCGGTGCGGCGGGGTGGTGAGCCACCTGTCCGCCGCCGAGCAGCACCGGCTGCCGCTGCTGCTGCCGCCCGAGACCGCGTCCGTCACGGTGCCGCCCAACGCCCACCCCCCGCCCCGGTCGGACGTCGTGTACCGCTGGCGGTCGCTGGCCCCCGCCGACGTCGAGCGGCGCGCAGCGGTGACGACCCCGCTGCGGACGGTGCTGGACTGTGCTGCCGACCTCGACCGGCTGGAGGCTCTTGCGGTGGCCGACGGGGCGCTGCGGCTCGGGCTCGTCCACCGGGAGGACCTCCTGGCGGCGGCCGTTCGCCGACGTCGGGGCCGGCGCGCCGCCTGCTGGGTCGCCGAGCACGCCGACGGCCGGGCGGCCAACCCGTTCGAGTCGGCCCTGCGCGGGCTCGCGCTGAGCGCCGGCTGCACGGGCTTCGAGCCGCAGGTCCGCATCGACGCGGGGCGCCCGGCCCGGGTGGACCTCGCCGACCGGCGGCGACGCGTCGTGCTCGAGGCGGACTCCTTCGAGTGGCACGGCGACCGCAGGGCGCTGCGCCGGGACGCCCGCCGCTACGACGAGCTGGTGCGCGCCGGGTGGACGGTGCGGCGGTTCGCCTGGGAGGACGTCATGCTCGACCAGGAGTGGGTGATCGGGGTGCTGCGCGACGTCGCGGGCTGATCGCCAGGTGGGGAGGAGTCGGAGCCCGCCAGGGCGTGCGCGAGGCCGCTGCGGGCTGCGACTCCTCCCCCGGTGGCGATCACCGCCGGGGTCCTCAGAACAGGGCCGGGGTCCTCAGAACAGGGCCGGGGGCCTCAGAACAGGACGGTGGCGAAGCGCCCGACGTGCTGCATCCCCACCCGTTCGTAGGCGGCGACGGCTCGCCGGTTGAACGAGTTGACGTAGAGGCTGACGACGGTGTCCCGGCCGGCCCAGGTGAACCGCTCCCTGGTGAGCGCGACGACCGCGGCCATCCCCGGTGCGGCGAGCCCGCGACCGCGCAGCGCCGGGTGCACCCACACGCCCTGGACCTGGACGACGCCGGGGGCGACCGCGCCGAGCTCGGCCTTGAACACGACCCGCCGGCGGCCGTCCACCTCGTCGATGCGGGCGAACGAGCGACCGAGCCGGACGAGCTCGGCGACCCGGCGCCGGTAGGTCGCGCCGCCGTCCCCGGTCTCCGGGGAGTACCCGACCTCCTCGGTGAACATCGCCACGCAGGCCGGGTACAGCAGGTCGAGGTCGGCCTCGGTGGTCGCCCGGACGGCGGGGTCCGGCGCGACCAGCGGGTCGGCGGCGATGGCGAGCAGCGGCTGGTCGGGCCGGACGTCGCGCGCCGGCCCCCACGCGGGCTCGAGCCGGTCCCACAGCGCGAGCACGCCCTCGGCCGGGCCGACCAGCGAGGAGCACCGGCGACCCTGGCGCCGCGCGCGAGCGGCGAACGCGTCGACCGCGACGTCGTCGACCCCGACCGGGACGAGGTTGGCGCCCGCCCAGCACGCGGCCCGCAGCCGACCCCGCCGCCAGTACCCCCACAGCTCCCCGCCGAGCCGGCGCGGGTCGCAGCCGACGGCGGCGACCCGGGAGGACACGAACACGTTGGCGACGGGGTCCTGCTCGCACAGCTCCAGGACGGCGCCGGCGGCGGCGTCGTCCAGCACCGTCACGGGCTGGCGCAGCACCTCAGCCGACGCTCACGGAGGGCGTGCCCTCGACGTCCTCGCCCATCTCCTCGGCGATCCGCATGGCCTCCTCGATGAGCGTCTCGACGATCTGCGACTCGGGCACCGTCTTGATGACCTCGCCCTTGACGAAGATCTGGCCCTTGCCGTTGCCGGAGGCGACGCCCAGGTCGGCCTCGCGGGCCTCGCCGGGCCCGTTGACGACGCACCCCATGACGGCGACGCGGAGCGGCACCTCCATCCCCTCGAGCCCGGCGGTGACCTCCTCGGCGAGCTTGTACACGTCCACCTGAGCGCGGCCGCAGGACGGGCAGGAGACGATCTCCAGACGGCGCGGGCGCAGGTTGAGCGACTCGAGGATCTGCAGCCCGACCTTGACCTCCTCCACCGGGGGTGCGGACAGCGACACCCGGATCGTGTCACCGATGCCCTTGCTGAGCAGCGCCCCGAACGCGACCGCGGACTTGATCGTCCCCTGGAACGCCGGGCCCGCCTCGGTGACACCGAGGTGCAGCGGCCAGTCCCCCCGCTCGGCCAGCATCTCGTAGGCGCGGACCATGACCACCGGGTCGTTGTGCTTGACGGAGATCTTGAAGTCGTGGAAGTCGTGCTCCTCGAACAGCGACGCCTCCCACACCGCGGACTCCACGAGCGCCTCGGCGGTCGGCCTGCCGTACTTGTCGAGCAGCCGCTTGTCGAGCGACCCGGCGTTGACGCCGATCCGGATGGAGGTGCCGTGGTCCTTGGCCGCCTGGGCGATCTCCTTGACCTGGTCGTCGAACTTGCGGATGTTGCCCGGGTTGACCCGGACGCCCGCGCACCCGGCCTCGATCGCGGCGAACACGTACTTCGGCTGGAAGTGGATGTCGGCGATGACCGGGATCTGGGACTTGCCGGCGATGGCTGGCAGCGCGTCCGCGTCGTCCTGGCTGGGGCAGGCGACCCGGACGATGTCGCAGCCGGCGGCCGTGAGCTCGGCGATCTGCTGCAGGGTCGCGTTGACGTCCGCGGTGGGCGTCGTCGTCATCGACTGGACGCTGATCGGCGCGTCGCCGCCGACCTCGACCGACCCCACCCGGATCGTGCGGCTGCGACGTCGGGGGGCGAGCACCGGCGGTGGCAGGGCCGGCATGCCGAGCCCTACCGGGGTGCCGGGGGCAGCGGGGCGTCCGGGGGTCGGCGTGCTGGCAGGACTCGACATGGCTCCAGTATCCGCGATCAGGGCAGCCTGGGCCGCCCGGCCCGTGGGCAGGACATCTCAGCCCCCGAGGGTGACCGGTCGGACGACGTCCGCGTACAGCAGCAGGCCGGACATCCCGACGAGGACGATGGCGACCGCGTAGGTCAGCGGCAGCAGCCGGGCGATGTCGACCGGGCCGGGGTCGGGCCGCCCGCGGAGCCGGGCCAGCTGGCGGCGGGCACCCTCCCACAGGGCGCCGGCCACGTGCCCGCCGTCCAGCGGCATGAGCGGCAGCAGGTTGAACACGAACAGCGCGACGTTGAGCGACCCGAGCAGCGAGAGCATCACCGCCACCCGTTCCTGGGTGCTGGCGAGCAGGTCGCTGGTGGCGACCTCACCGGAGAGCCGACCGACCCCGACGACGCCGATCGGCCCCTGCGGGTCGCGCTCGGCGTCCCCGAAGGCGGCCTCGGCGACGTCGACCATCCGGGCCGGCAGGTCGATGATGATGGCGGCGGTCTGGACGACGGCGTCGCCGACGACGGCCGGCACCTCGGTGACCGGCTGGGGGACGAGCTCCTGGCTGGGAGACACCCCGAGGAAGCCGACCTGCTCGAGCACCGGCTCACCGTCGGCGTCCAGGACCGGCTCGCCGGCCGCGTCCAGGGCGGGCCGGTCGTCGGCGATGATCGGGGCGGACAGCTCGAGGCGCTGCCCGTCGCGCTCGACGACGACGGGGACCGTGCGCCCGGCGGCTCCGCGGATGGCCTCCTGCACCGAGCGCCAGTCCGGGGTGGGGCGGCCGTCGACGGCGAGGATGACGTCGCCGGCCCGGATGCCGGCCTCGGCGGCCGGGGCGGCCGGGTCCCCGGGCCCGCAGGTCTGGTCCGCCCGGGTCACCGGGACGACGCACTCCGAGACCGCGGACACGGTCGGGGTGAGGGTGGGCAGACCGATGCCGACGACGGTGGCCCCGAGGAAGACGACGGCCAGCACGAGGTTCATCACCGGGCCACCCAGCATGATCACCAAGCGCTTGGCGACCGGGAGCCGGTAGAAGACCCGGTCCTCGTCACCGGGCTCGATCTCCTCGGCGCTGGCCCGCCGCGCCTCGTCGGCGAGGGACTGGAAGGGGCCGGTGGACGAGGCCCGCAGGTGGCGGTCGTCCGAGCCGGGCGCCGGGGGGAACATGCCGATCATCCGGATGTAGCCGCCGAGCGGGACCCACTTGACGCCGTACTCGGTCTCCCCGCGCCGGCGCGCCCACAGGGTGGGCCCGAACCCGACCATGTACTGGGTGACCTTGACCCCGAAGCGTTTGGCCGGCACCAGGTGCCCGATCTCGTGCAGGGCGATGGACAGCGCGAGCCCCACGACGACGACGAGCACGCCGACGGTGTAGGCGACCACCTCGGTCATCGTCCCACCCTCCCCTCGAGCAGCCCGTGCGCCCGGCTGCGGGCCCACGTCTCGGCCGCGAGCACGTCACCGAGCACCACCTGGTCGCCGGTGGGCACCGCCTCGTCGCGCACCGCGTCGTCCACAACTCGCTGGACCGTGTCGACGATTCCCAGGAAGGGCAGGCCCCCGGCGAGGAAGGCCGCGACCGCCTCCTCGTTGGCCGCGTTGTAGACCGCCGGCAGGGCGCCGCCGGCGCGTCCGACGTCCCGGGCCAGCCGGACGGCGGGGAAGGCCTCCTCGTCCAGCGGCAGGAACTCCCAGGACGTCGCCGCCGACCAGTCGCAGCCGGGCGCGGCACCCGGGACCCGGTCGGGCCAGGCCAGCCCGAGCGCGATGGGGATGAGCATGCTGGGCGGGCAGGCCTGGGCGAGGGTCGAGCCGTCGACGAACTCGACCATCGAGTGCACCACCGACTGCGGGTGCACGACCACGTCGATCGCCTCGTACCCGACGTCGAACAGCAGGTGCGCCTCGATCACCTCGAGCGCCTTGTTCACGAGGGTCGCGGAGTTCACGGTGACCACCGGGCCCATCGACCAGGTCGGGTGGTCGAGCGCCTGCTCGGGGGTGACGTCGGCGAGCTCGGCCCGGGAGCGTCCGCGGAACGGCCCGCCGGACGCGGTGAGCACGAGGCGACGCACCTCGTCGCGGCGTCCGGCCCGCAGGCACTGCGCCAGCGCGGAGTGCTCGGAGTCCACCGGCACGATCTGGTCCGCTGCGGCGGCGCGGCTCAGCAGCGGGCCACCGACGACGAGGGACTCCTTGTTCGCCAGGGCCAGGGTGCGTCCCGCCTGCACGGCGGCCAGGGACGGCGCCAGGCCGACGGAGCCGGTCATCCCGTTGAGGACGACGTCGCACGGCCGGGCGGCGAGCTCGGTGGCGGCCTGCGGGCCGGCCAGCACCTCCGGGACGGGACCGGGGTCGGGGACCCTGGCGCGGGCGGTGCGCAGGGCCTCGCCCAGGGCGGCCGCGGCCCCCGGGTCGGCGACCGCGACCGTCTGCACCCCCAGCCGGACCGCCTGCTCGGCGAGCGCGACCGGGTCCCGCCCGCCGGCGGCCACGCCGACGACGCGGAACCGGTCGGGGTTGCGCCGGACGACGTCCTCGGCCTGGGTGCCGATGGACCCGGTGGAGCCGAGCAGGACCACGTCACGGGGCGTCACCGGGTCAGTGTCCCCCACCCCCGGGGACTGGTGGGACCGTGGCCGGACGCCGCGCGCGGCCTCAGGGCAGGGAGATGCCGACGTACTTGGTCTCGAGGTACTCCTCGATCCCCTCGAAGCCGCCCTCCCGGCCGAAGCCGCTGGCCTTGACCCCGCCGAACGGCGCGGCCGGGTTCGACACCACGCCGGCGTTGAGCCCGACCATGCCCGTCTGCAGCCGCTCGGCGACCCGCAGCGCGCGGTCGAGGTCGCGGGTGAAGACGTAGGCGACGAGCCCGTAGGGGGTGTCGTTGGCGGCTGCGACGGCCTCGTCGTCGGTGCGGAACGTCGTGACCGGGGCGACCGGCCCGAAGACCTCCTCGGCGAGGATGCGGGCACCGGCCGGGACGTCGCCGAGGACGGTCGGCGCGTAGAAGTAGCCGGCGTCCCCGACCCGTTCGCCGCCGGTGAGCACGGTGGCTCCCCGGGCGACGGCGTCGCGGACCAGCTCGTCCACGGTGCTGCGCTGCCGCTCGTCGACGAGCGGTCCGACCTGGACGCCGTCGTCGGTGCCCCGGCCGAGGGTGAGGGCGGCCATCCGCTCGGCCAGCCGGCGGGAGAACTCCTCGGCGACGTCGACGTGGACGTGGAAGCGGTTGGCGGCGGTGCACGCCTCGCCGATGTTCCGCATCTTCGCCAGCATGGCGCCGTCGACCGCGGCGTCGAGGTCGGCGTCGGCGAAGACGAGGAACGGTGCGTTGCCGCCCAGCTCCATGGACACCCGCAGCAGCTGGTCGGCGGACTGCTCGACGAGCCGCCGGCCCACCTCGGTGGAGCCGGTGAAGGACAGCTTGCGCAACCGCGGGTCGCGGATGAGCGGCTCCATCACCGCGCCTGTCGAGGAGGTGGTGACGACGTTGAGCACTCCGGGCGGCAGGCCGGCCTCCTGCATGACGGCCGCGAGCGCCAGCATCGACAACGGTGTCGCCGACGCCGGCTTGACCACCATCGTGCAGCCGGCGGCGACCGCCGGGCCGATCTTTCGGGTGCCCATCGCCAGCGGGAAGTTCCACGGGGTGATGAGCAGGCAGGGCCCGACCGGCTGCTTCATCGTCAGCAGACGGCTGCCCCCGGCGGGGGCGACCGAGTACCGGCCGTGGACGCGCACCGCCTCCTCGGAGAACCAGCGGAGGAACTCCGCGCCGTAGGCGATCTCGCCGCGGGACTCCGCCAGCGACTTGCCCATCTCCAGGGTCATCAGCAGCGCCAGGTCCTCCTGGCGGTCCATCACCGCCTCGAAGGAGCGGCGCAGGATCTCCGCGCGCTCCCGGGGCGGGGTGGCGGCCCAGCCCGCCTGCGCCTCGACCGCCGCGGTGAGTGCGGCGTCCCCGTCCTGGACGTCGGCGTCCGCGACCGTGGCGATCACCTGCCCGGTCGCCGGGTCCTCGACGTCCAGCCGCCGGCCGGAGGCGGCCTCCCGCCAGGTCCCGCCGATGAGCAGTCCCGTGGGGACCGCGTCCAGCACCGCGCGCTCGCGCTCCGAGAGTCCGGTCATGGGCACCGACTCTACCGAGTCGACCGTCGGTGCGGACCACGGATGCCGGGGGCGTTGCCGGCTCGACCCACGGAATCCGTCGCTGAGACCTGGTGACACAGGCGTATCCGTCACTACCATGCCGGCATGACAACCGCCCCCGCACCTGACGTCGTCAACGGCGTCGAGCAGGTCCGCCGACTCCTCACCCCGGTCCCCGGCCCGCGCTCGCGGGAGCTCGCCGCCCGCAAGGAGTCCGCCGTGGCCCGCGGCGTCGCCACGACGCTGCCGGTCTACGTCGAGCGCGCCGGCGGAGCCGTGATCGTCGACGTCGACGGCAACCACCTCATCGACCTGGGCTCCGGGATCGCCGTCGTCAACGTGGGGCACGCCGCGCCGGCCGTGGTCCACGCCGTGCAGGAGCAGGTCGCAGCCTTCACCCACACCTGCTTCATGGTCACGCCCTACGAGGGCTACGTCGCGGTCTGCGAGCGCCTGGCGGAGCTGTCACCGGGGTCCCACCCGAAGCGGGCGGCGCTGTTCAACTCCGGCGCCGAGGCGGTGGAGAACGCGGTGAAGATCGCCCGGCACGCCACCGGACGGGACGCCGTCGTCGTCCTCGACCACGCCTACCACGGCCGCACGAACCTCACGATGGCGATGACCGCCAAGGCCGTGCCGTACAAGAGCGGGTTCGGGCCGTTCGCGGGCGAGGTCTACCGGGTGCCGACGTCCTACCCGTTCCGGGAGCCGGTCCCGGTCACCGGGGAGGAGGCGGCTGCCCGGGCGCTGGACGCCGTCACCACCCAGGTCGGCGCCGACCGCGTCGCGTGCGTCGTCGTGGAGCCGATCCAGGGCGAGGGCGGCTTCGTCGTCCCCGCTCCCGGCTTCCTGCCCGCGGTGGAGCGCTGGTGCCGCCAGCACGGGGTGCTGCTCGTCGCCGACGAGATCCAGACCGGGTTCGGGCGCACCGGCCGGGTGTTCGCCTGCGAGCACGAAGGGGTCGTGCCCGACCTCATGACGGTCGCCAAGGGCGTCGCCGGGGGCCTGCCCCTGGCCGGCGTCGTCGGGCGGGCCGAGGTGGTGGACGCCGTCCACCCCGGCGGCCTGGGCGGGACGTACGGCGGCAACCCGGTCGCCTGCGCCGCGGCGCTGGCGGCCATGCGCACCCTCGTCGAGGACGACCTGCCGGCCCGCGCCCGGGCCGTCGAGGAGCAGATGCTGCCGCGGCTGCGCGCCCTGGCGCAGCACCACCCGGCGATCGGCGACGTCCGCGGTCGCGGAGCCATGCTCGCGATCGAGCTGGTCCACCCGGGGACCACCGAGCCGGACGCCGCGCAGGCCGCGCGGATCAGCGCGGCCTGCCACGCCGCCGGTGTGGTCACGCTGACCGCCGGCACCTACGGCAACGTCCTGCGGTTCCTGCCCCCGCTGACGATCGCCCCCCGGCTGCTCGACGAGGCCCTGGACGTCCTCGAGTCAGCCGTGGCGGAGAGTCTCGCGTGAACGCCGACCGGCTCGCCGAGCTGACCGCGGCCGAGACGCAGCGGTTCGTCGCGGCCAGGCCGCGGTCGCGGGAGCTCGCGGCGAGGGCGCAGGAGTCGATGCCCGGCGGCGTCCCGATGTCGTGGATGGCCAAGTGGCCGGGACCGTTCCCGGTCTTCGTCGACGAGGCGCACGGTGCGCACTTCACCTGCGTGGACGGCATCGACCACGTGGACCTGTGCCTCGGCGACACCGGCGCGATGGTGGGGCACTCCCCCGCGGCCACCGTCGCCGCCGTCCGCGAGCAGGTCGGGCGGGGGATCACGGCGATGCTGCCGACGCAGGACGCGGCGCTGGCAGCCGAGGAGCTCGGCCGCCGCTTCGGCGTCCCGCAGTGGCAGTTCACGCTCTCGGCGACCGACGCGAACCGGCACCTGATCCGCTACGCCCGGCACGTCACGGGCCGCCCGAAGGTGCTGGTGGTCGACTACTGCTACCACGGGACCGTCGACGAGACCTTCGCCACCCTCGACCCGGGCACCGGCCGGGTCGTGGCCCGGCGCGGCAGCATCGGCCCCCCGGTCGACCCCGCGGTGACGACCGTCGTCGTCCCGTTCAACGACGTGGACGCGCTGGAGGCCGCGCTGTCGACCGGTGAGGTGGCGTGCGCGCTGCTGGAGCCGGCGATGACGAACATCGGCATCGTGCTGCCGGAGCCGGGGTACCACGAGGCGCTGCGTGACCTGTGCACGCGCTACGGCGTGCTGCTCGTCCTGGACGAGACGCACACGCTGTGCGCCGGGCCGGGCGGCTGCACCAGGGCCTGGGACCTGCAGCCGGACGCCGTGGTCGTCGGCAAGACGATCGGGGGCGGCGTCCCGGCGGGGGCGTTCGGGATGACCGCCGAGCTGGCCCAGCGGGTGCGCTCCTCCGTCGACCTGGAGGACGTCGACGTCGGCGGGGTGGGGGGCACGCTGGCCGGCAACGCGCTGTCCCTCGCCGCGGTCCGGGCGACGCTGACCGAGGTGCTCACCGACGAGGCGTTCGGGCACATGGAGCAGATGGCGGTCCGCTGGACGGCGGGGGTGCAGCAGTCCCTCGCCGAGCACGGGGTGCCCTGGCACGTCACCCGGCTGGGGTGCCGGGCGGAGTACGCGTTCTCCCCCGAGCCACCGCGCACCGGCGCCGAGGCCGCCGCCGCGGACGACTTCGCCCTCCAGCAGTACCTGCACCTCGCCGCCCTCAACGACGGGGTGCTGCTCACCCCCTTCCACAACATGGCGCTGATGTCCCCGCAGACCTCGGCGCAGGACGTCGACCGGCACACCGCGTCGTTCGGACGGGCCCTGCAGTCGCTGGGGTGACCCGTCCAGCGCTGGGCCGGCTCCCGGGATGCGCGGCGCCGGGCCACCGGGCACCCTCGGAGGAGACCGCACGGCACAGGAGGGGTGAATGACCAGCGCACCGGGCACACCGCCCATGGACCCGACCTCCTCGGAGGCCACCGACCGCCAGCTCGAGCTCGCCGTCGCGCAGGGCCAGGCCTACCGGCGGGCCCTGGAGCACATGGCCCAGGAGGTCGCCGACACCGGCGGCATCCAGCAGGTCGGTGAGTACCTCGTCGGGTACGCCATCGAGGAGGCCGAAGGGATGTACCAGCTCACCGACGGGGAGCTGGTGTGGCACAACCCCGGCGACACCAACGCCCACGTCGAGGTCGCGGTGTGCGACGCCGCCGACGGCCGGTTCATCCCCGGCCTGGAGGTCAGCGCGACCCTGGTCAGCCCGAGCGGGCAGGAGCTCGGCCCGTTCCCCCAGGAGCTGGTGTGGCACCCGATGCTCTACCACTACGCCCGCAACTGGTCGCTGCCGGAGGACGGCGAGTACACCCTCCGGGTGCACGTCGAGCCGCCCACGTTCATGCGCCACGACGAGATCAACGGACGACGCTTCACCGCGCCGGTCGACGTGGAGTTCACCGGTGTCCCCATCCACCGCGGCGCCGAGCCGGTGGAGCCGCCGACCTGAGCCCCGTCAGGTGTTCCAGCGCACGACGGCCGGCGTCTCGCGCTCCCAGCCGAGCACGGACACGGTGCCGGTGTCGAGGCGCAGGTGGGCCCCGGCGCGGGCGTCCAGGCCCAGCCAGCGCACGGCGAGCACCCGCAGCAGGTGCCCGTGGGCGAACACCAGCGACCGGCCGGCGTCACGGAGCCGCTCGACGACCCCGTCGGCGCGCCGGGCGACGTCGTCCACCTGCTCCCCGCCGGGGACCTCGTGCGTCCAGACCGTCCAGCCGGCGACCCTCTGGCGCATCGCCGCCGTGCTGACGCCCTCGACGTCGCCGTACCGCCACTCGTGCAGCCTGTCGTCGACGACGGCGTCGGCGAACCCGGCGGTCCGGGCGGTGTCCCGGGCCCGGCGCAGCGGGCTGGTCAGCACGAGGTCGAAGGCGGTCCCGCGCAGGCGGGGTCCCAGCGCCCTCGCGGCGGCCACGCCCGCGGCGGTGAGCTCGAGGTCGGTCACCGACGTGTGGCGGTGCTCCCGGCTCCACCGGGTCTCCCCGTGGCGGACCAGCCACACCTCGCTGTCACCGGCCGCCTGCACGCCGGCATCCTGCCCGGCCGGCGGCGTGCGCGCACCCGGTGCCCCGGGGCTGGCGGCCGTCAGGACGGGGTGCGCTCCTGCAGTGCCCACGGGGAGGCGTAGCCGTCCGGCGCCGCGAGCAGCTCGAGGAAGGGCACGGCGTCGAAGGCCTCCGGCCCCAGCACGCCCGTCCCGCGCCAGGTGCCTCGGGCCAGCAGCTCGAGGGCAACCGCCGGGTTGACCGCGGTCTGCCACACGACGCACTGGACGCCGTACTCGCGCACCGACCAGGAGTTGTCGACGACGTGGTGGAGGTACACCTCCCGCGGTGCCCCGTCCCGGCCCGTCCCGGTCACCCACAGCCCGGCGCAGGTCGCGCCGCGCATCCGGTCACCCAGCGTGGCCGGGTCCGGCAGGCAGGCGGCGACCACGTCCCGCGGGGACACCTGCACACCACCGACCCGCACCGGCTCGGTCCGGTCCAGCCCGAGCCGGCGCAGGGTGCGCAGGACCTCGATGAAGTCGGCCCCGAGTCCGTACTTGAACGTCACCCGCCGGGCGTCGAGCCAGCGGGGCATGAGGACGACCTCCTCGTGCTCGACGTGCACGCACTCGACGGGGCCGATCCCACCGGGGAAGTCGAACACCTCGGGCTCGGAGAACGGCTCCGTGGTGTACCAGCCGCGGTCCCGCTCCCAGACGACCGGCGGGTTGAGGCACTCCTCGATCGTCGTCCAGATCGAGAAGGACGGCGCGAACGCGGGCCCGTCCGGGCCGTCGACCGTGAGGTTGGACCCGTCCCTGGTACCCAGCTCGTCGACGTCGGAGAAGAGGTGGTCGACGGCGTACCGGGCGAAGACGTCGGACAGCCCCGGTTCGACCCCCATCCCGACCAGCGCGAGCCGACCGGCCCGCTCCCAGCGCGGCGCGGCCGCGAACTGCTCGTCCCCGAGCTTGACCCCGGTCCGGGACCACGGCTGCTCCGGGTGCGGCCGGGACAGCGACATCGCCATGTCGAGGTAGTCGGCACCGGCGGCCAGGGCACCCTCGAACACCGGCAGCACGAAGCGGGGGTCGACGGCGTTCAGCACGTGGGTGACGCCGTGCTCGCGGGCCAGCGCGGTGACCTCGGCGGCGGACGAGGCGTCGACCCGGGCGGCGACCAGCCGGTCCTCGCCCGGGTGCCGCTCCCGCACCGCGGCGACGGTGCGCTGCGCCCGCCGCGGGTCCTGGTCGGCGACCACCAAGCGCTCGAAGAAGTCACGGCGGGCGGCGATCCTGGCGAAGGCGTCGCCGACGCCTCCGGCGCCGACCAGCAGGATGCGCATCAGGGGGCCTCCTCGGGGTCCGGGTCGAGCCGACCGTCCAGGAGCGGCCGGGCGGGCTGCCAGGTGGTGCCGGCGGCGGCGTCCTGGCGGCGTCGGGCGGTCGCCGACAGCGCCTCGAGGACCACCCGGTTGGCGAGCGCGGCGGTGATGTCGGCGTGGTCGTAGGGCGGGGACACCTCGACGACGTCGACCCCGACCACGGGCACCTCCAGGCAGGTCCGCCGCACCGCGTCGAGCAGCTCGCGCGCGGTGAGACCACCGGGCTCGGGGGTGCCCGTGCCGGGTGCGTGACCGGGGTCCGCGACGTCGATGTCGACGGACAGGAAGACCCCGTCGCAGTCGTCGACCGCGATGGTGAAGGCCTCGTCGAGACAGGCTGCGAGCCCGCGGGCGCCGATCTCGCTCATCTCGAAGGAGCGCATCCGCTGCTCGGCCATCCAGCGCAGCGTCTGCGGCCCCGGCCAGTACCCCCGCAGGCCGATCTGCAGGAAGCGGTCGCCGCGGAGCGCACCGGACTCGATGAGGCGGCGCATCGGCTGCCCGTGACCCCACAGCGACCCGAACTCGATGTCACCGGTGTCGGCGTGCGCGTCGAAGTGGATCATCGACACCCGGCCCTCGCCGTGGTGGGCCGCGACGCCACGGGCGTCGGCGTACGTCACGCTGTGGTCCCCGCCGAGGACGACGGGCACCGCCCCGGCGGCGGCCACCGCGCCGACCGCCTCCTCCAGGGCGGCCAGGGAGCGCTCGATGTGGCCGGGTGGCATCTCCACGTCCCCGGCGTCGCGGACGTCGAGGTCCTGCAGCGCGTCGGTGCGCAGGGCCAGGGACGGCCGGGAGCCGTCGTGGGCGAGGTAGTCGGCGGTGCGGATGGCCAGCGGCCCGAACCGAGTGCCCGGCCGGTGCGACGTTCCGCCGTCGAAGGGAGCCCCCAGCACGACGACGTCGGCGCCCTCCATCGACGTGGGGTCGCGCCAGTCGCACCGTGGCACCCCGAGAAACGTCACGTCCGGGCCGAACTGGGATCCGTACCTGGTCATCGTCGTCCGTTCACCGTGCGGTCCTGGACCGACCGGACGCCCGGGCAGGCGGCGCTCACGAGTCGAAACCGAGACCGAGGGCGTCGAGCAGACGCAGCCACGGGCCGCGCCGCCCACCGTGCAGGTCGGCGGCCGCCAGCGCCCGGCGGGTCATCTGGATGCCGCCCCAGCGGACCGGCTCGGGCGGGAACGGCCGGGGCCGGCGCCGCACCATCGACAGCCGCGTCCGCTCGGTGTCCCTGCCGTCGAGCAGGTCCAGCGCGGTCCGGGCACCGAAGTGGGACGCGCCGACCCCGAGACCGGTGTAGCCGACCGCGTAGGCGACCCTGCCGCCCATCGCCGTCCCCCACATCGGGCTGAACCGGGTGCAGGTGTCGATGACACCGCCCCAGGCGTGGGTGACCGGGATCCCGTCCAGCTGCGGGAAGGTCCGCACGAGGTGGTCGGCGAGCAGGGCGAACGTCTCCGGGCGCTGGGCGTGCCGCGGGTCGGTGCTGCCGCCCAGGTGGTAGATCGCGTCGTAGCCGCCGAACAGCAGCCGGTCGTCCGCGGTGAGCCGGTAGTAGTGGAACTGGTTACCGGCGTCCGAGATCCCGTGCCGCCCACGCCAGCCGATCGCGGCGCGCTGCTCGGCGCTCAGCGGCGCGGTCATCAGCGCGTAGTCCCAGACCGGGACGACGTACCGCGAGATGCGGGGCAGCAGCGGCGGGAACGCCGAGGTCGCGAGCAGCACCTTCGCGGCGCGCACCGTGCCGTACGGGGTGCTGACCCGGACACCGGACGGGTCCCGGGCCAGTGCGGTCGCCGGGGTCCGCTCGTGCACCCGTACGCCGAGGCGCAGGCAGGCGGCGCGCAGCCCCCAGGCCAGACGGGCCGGGTCGACCAGGGCGACCCCGTCGGGGTCCTCCAGCCCGGCCAGGTACGTCGGTGAGGCGACCTCGTCCCGCACCGTCTCGCCGTCCAGCAGCCGCCAGCGCAGCCCGAGCCGGTCCGCCTCGGCGTGCAGCCGGGCGAGCTCGTCGACCTGCCACGGCTGGACCGCGACGGTGAGCTCGCCGGTGCGCTCCAGGTCGCACGCGATGCCGTGCCGCTCGACCGCGGCGGCGATGGCCTCCAGCGTGCCGAAGCCCAGGCGCAGCAGCTCGGGCAGCTCCTCGGGGAACCGGTCCAGACCGTTCGCCAGCCCGTGGGTGAGGCTCGCGGCGCAGAACCCGCCGTTGCGTCCGGTGGCCCCCTCGGCGACGAGGTCGGCCTCGAGCAGGACGACGTCGCGTCCCGGGTCCTCCTCCACCGCCTGCAGGGCGGCCCACAGTCCGGTGAACCCGCCCCCGACGACGACGAGGTCGGCCTCGGTGTCGGCGACGAGCCGCGGGGCGGGGTCCGGCCGCTCGGGCCGGTCCAGCCAGTACGGCGTCGGCGCGGCGTCCGCGAGCATCCGTCTCACGCGGCCCGTCGCCTCCTGCTGAGCACCCGGCCGAGGACGACGACCCCCAGGGCCAGGAGGAACATCGCCGACCCGATGACGTTGGCCTGGGCCGGGATGCCGCGGGTGGCCGAGACGTAGACGAACTTGGGGAACGTGTCGGTGTTGCCGGAGTTGAAGTTCGTGATGATGAAGTCGTCGAAGCTGAGGGCGAACGCGAGCATCGCCGCTGCGGCGATCCCCGGCAGCAGCAGCGGGAAGGTGACCCGCCAGAACGCCTGCACCGGCGAGGCGTAGAGGTCGGCCGCGGCCTCCTCGAGCCGCGGGTCGAGGCTCGCCACTCGTGCCTTGACCGTGACGACGACGAAGCTGATGCAGAACATCGTGTGGGCGATGACGATGGTCCAGAACCCCGGGTTCACCCGGAAGTTGAGGAACTGCGCGAGCAGCGACGCACCGAGCACGACCTCCGGGGTGGCCATCGGCAGGAAGATCAGCAGGTTCATCGTGGACCGGAACCGGAACCGGTAGCGCACGAGGGCGACGGCGATCAGGGTGCCCATCGCCGTCGCGGCCACGGTGGCGATCAGCCCGATCTGGATGCTGTTGACGACCGCGCCGCACACCCCCGGCGCCCCGCACGGGTTGGCCCAGTTGTCCAGGGTGAAGCCCTGCCAGACGAGGTTGCTCTTGCCGGAGTCGTTGAAGGAGAAGACGAACGTGTAGGCGATCGGGACGAACAGGTAGACGAACGCGAGCGCCGCGAACGCGGGCAGCAGGTAGTCCCCCAGCGCGAACCGGCGGCGACGCCGCACGGGTGGCTCGACCCGGGCCGCGGCGACCCCGCCGGCGGCGACCTCGCCCGCGGTCATACCAGGTCCTCCGTCCCGGCCCGGCGGACGTAGAGCGCGACGAGGACGACGATCGTCCCCATCAGCATGAACGACAGGGCCGCGGCGGTCGGGTAGTCGACGACCCGGAAGAACCGGGAGTCGATGACGTTGCCGATCATCGCCGTCCGGGAGGTGCCGAGCAGGGCCGCGTTGACGTAGTCGCCGGTCGCCGGGATGAACGTCAGCAGGGTGCCGGCCACCACACCGGGCATGGACAGCGGCAGCGTCACCCGCCGGAACGTCCCGACGGCGCTGGCGTACAGGTCCTGGCCGGCCTCGATGAGACGCAGGTCCAGTCGCTCGAGGCTGGCGTAGATCGGCAGCGTCATGAACGGCAGGAAGTTGTAGGTCAGGCCGGCGATCACGGCGACCGGCGTCGCGGTGAGGCGGGCGTCGTCCGGCAGCAGCGAGACGGCCTTGAGGGTCGTCACGACCAGGCTCTCGTCGGCGAGGATCTGCCGCCAGGCCAGGGTGCGCAGGATGAAGCTCACGAAGAACGGCGCGATGACCATGAGCAGCATCACCTGCTGCAGCAGCGGACGGCCCCGGGCCCGGACGGCGATCACGTACGCCAGCGGGTACCCGATCGCCAGCGCCAGGACGGTGGCGGTCAACCCGTAGCCGAAGGACCGCAGGAACTGCGGCCAGTACTGGGCCAGGGCCTCGGTGTAGTTGGCGAACCGCAGCCCCGGTGCGTACTCGCCGATCTCGCCGCCGGGCACCGGGACCATGAGCGAGGTGCTGAACAGCACGACGATCGGCAGCGCGAAGAAGACGAGCAGCCACAGGGTCCCGGGGAGCAGCAGCAGGTAGGGCACGCGCCGGCCCGGGCGCTGCGGGGACACCTCCGCCCCGGCGCCGGGTGTGTGCAGCGCACCGGCGAGGGCCATCAGCCCACCCCGCTGGGACGCAGCTCGGCCTCCAGCTCCTCGAGCCCGGCGTGGGTGTTCTCGTCACCGCCCAGGCCGAAGCCGTGCTGCGGGGCCCAGGCCAGGTGCACCGTGTCGCCGACGCGGGCGGTCGGCGACACCTCGAGGTTCTGCGTGAACACGGTGAGCCGCCCCGCCCCCGGCACGTCGACGAGGAACTGGGTGCTGACCCCGGCGAAGGAGACGTCGACGACCCGGCCGGGTCCCAGGACGTTGACGTCCGTGGGCACCTCCTCGGCCTCGGTGACGAGGTGCACCTTCTCGGGCCGGACGCCGACGAGCACCCGGCCGTCGTGGACGACGGACCGCGCGGTCGGCACGAGGGCCCGGCGGCCCAGCAGCTCGACCTCCAGCGCGTCCCCGCGGCGCCCCGCCACGGTGCCCGGGACGAGGTTGGACTGGCCGAGGAAGTTGGCCACGAACACGGTGCGGGGCAGCTCGTACAGCTCGGCCGGCGCGCCCATCTGCTCGATCCGGCCCGCGTTCATCACCGCGACCGTGTCGGCCATCGTCATGGCCTCCTCCTGGTCGTGGGTGACGTGCACGAAGGTGAGGCCGACCTCGGTCTGGATCCGCTTGAGCTCGACCTGCATCTGGCGCCGCAGCTTCAGGTCCAGGGCGCCGAGCGGCTCGTCGAGCAGCAGCACCGACGGCCGGTTGACGATCGCCCGGGCAAGCGCCACCCGCTGCTGCTGACCGCCGGAGAGCTGCGCCGGCCGGCGCCGGGCGAGGTGGCGCAGCTCGACGAGGTCGAGCGCGGACTCCGCCTGCTGCTGCGCGTCCTTCACCCCACGGCGCCGCAGCCCGAACGCGACGTTGTCGAGAACGTCGAGGTGCGGGAACAGCGCGTAGTTCTGGAAGACGGTGTTGACCGGTCGCTTGTGGGGCTTGGCGGCGGTGATGTCCCGTCCGCCGATCCGCAGCGCCCCGGACGTCGGCTGCTCGAGGCCGGCGACCATCCGCAGCGTCGTCGTCTTGCCGCACCCGGAGGGTCCGAGCAGGGCGAAGAACGACCCGGCGGGCACGGTCAGGGACAGGTCGTCGACCGCGGTGAAGGTCCCGAAGGCCTTCGTCACCCGGTCCAGCTCGAGGTCGGCGCCACCCTCGGCGCCGGCGGGGCCCGCCATCAGTTGCCGATCACCGCCTGGAAGTCGGCGTTGAACTGCTGCTCCTCGGCCGGCTCCAGGGAGCGGAACACCTGGACGTTCTGCAGGTACTCGTCGGTGGGGAAGATCAGCGGGTCGTCGACGAGCTCGGGGTCGATCGCCTCCATCGCCTCCCGAGCCCCCTGGACCGGGCTGATGTAGTTCACCCACGCGGCCACCTGGGCGGCGACCTCGGGGTCGTAGTAGTAGTTCATCAGCGTCTCGGCGTTCTTCTTGTGCGGGCTGCCGATCGGCACGAGCAGGTTGTCGCTCCACAGCGTCCCGCCGGACTCCGGGAGGGCGAAGGCCCACTTGTCGCCGTTCTCGAAGTTGATCTGGGTGATGTCCCCGGACCAGCCGATGACGGCCAGCGCGTCCTCGGAGATGAGGTCCTCCTTGTAGGAGTTGCCGCGCACCTGGCGGATCTGGCCGCTGGCGATCTGCTCCTCCAGGACGGCGAGGGCGGCGGCGAACTCGTCCTCGCCCCAGTCACCGGAGATGTCGACGCCCTGGGACATCATGATCAGCCCCATCGTGTCCCGCATCTCGTCGAGCACCTCGACCCGGCCCCTGAGCTCGGGCCGCCACAGGTCCTCGACGCTGCGCATCTCGGGGACCTTCTCGGTGTTCCACGCCAGACCGGCGAAGCCGGACTGCCAGGTGAGGGAGTGCCGCCGGCCGGGGTCGAAGTCGACGTCGGCGAGGTTGGGCAGGATGTTCTTCTTGTTCGGGACGTTCGCCTCGTCGAGCTCCTGGGTGTACCCCTGGCGGATCATCCGCGCGGCCATCCAGTCGGTGAACGTGACGATGTCCTGGCCGATGTCCTGGCCGTTGGCGAGCTGGCCCTGGATCTTGCCGTAGTAGCTGTCGTTGCCGTCGATGTCCTCGCTGTAGGTCACCTCGATGCCGGTCTGCTCGGTGAACGCCTCGAGGGTGGGGTAGCTCTGCCCGTCCTCGCTCTGGTCCAGGTAGAGGGTCCAGTTGGCCCAGTTGACGACCTTCTCGGTGTCGGAACGGTCCTGAGCGGGGGTGAGGGTCCCCGCGGTGGAGGTGCCCTCGGTCCCGGAGCCCGTGCCGCAGGCGGCGAGCAGTCCTCCGACGCCCAGCACCCCGGCACCGCGCAGCACCCCGCGGCGGGTCAGCTGGGCCGCGACGAGGGGGCGGACGTGCGGCGGGACGGCGGCGAGGTCGCCGGCGGTGAGCGGACGGCGGGGCCGGCGGGGCCGGCGGACGGGTGGAGTCATCGGAGGTCCTCTCGGGCGGTGAAGACCGTGCGGTGCCACGCCTTGCGCGCGGCGCCGGTCAGGTCGGTCATGACGTGCTTGACGTTCGTGTACTCCTCCAGGGAGTACGAGCTCATGTCCTTGCCGAAGCCGGAGGACTTGTAGCCCCCGTGCGGCATCTCGCTGATGATCGGGATGTGGTCGTTGACCCAGACGACACCGGCACGGATGCCACGGGTGAAGCGCTGGGCCCGCACGACGTCCCGGGTCCACACCGACGCCGCCAGGCCGTACTCGGTGTCGTTGGCGACCTCGAGCGCGTCGTCGTCCCCGTCGTGGGCCAGCACGACGAGGACCGGCCCGAACACCTCCTCACGGGCGATCTCGGAGTCCCGTGCGGCCCCGGTGACCAGCGTCGGCTCGTAGAAGGCGCCCCGCGCCAGCTCACCACCGGGCAGGCGCCCGCCGGTGAGCACCGTGGCGCCGTCCGCGCGGGCCCGCTCGACGAAGCCGTGCACCCGCTGCTGCTGCCGGCGGGACACCAGCGAGCCCATGTCGGTGGCCGGGTCGGTGGGGTCGCCGACCCGGACGCCGGCGAAGAGGTCCGCGACCGCGGCGACGAACTCGTCGTGCACCGCTCGGGGCACGATCGCGCGGGTGGCGGCCGTGCAGTCCTGACCTGCGTTGATCAGGGCACCGGCCACGGCGCCGTGGGCGGCCGCCTGCAGGTCGGCGTCGTCGAGGACGACGAACGGCGCCTTGCCGCCGAGCTCCAGGTGCACGCGGGCCGCCCGCCGGGCCGCGACCGACATCACCCGCCGGCCCACGGCGGTGGACCCCGTGAACGACACCATGTCGACGTCCGGGTGCCCGACGAGGGCCTCCCCCGCCTCCGGCCCGGTCCCGACGACGACGGACACGACGCCGTCGGGCATCCCGGCGTCCCGGCACGCCTGCTCGACCATGAGCGAGGTCAACGGGGTGAGCTCGCTCGGCTTGAGCACGATCGTGTTGCCGGCCGCGACGGCCGGCAGGATCTTCCAGCCCGCCATCTGCAGGGGGTAGTTCCACGGCGCTACCGAGCCGACCACGCCGACCGCCTCGCGGCGCACGTAGGAGGTGTGGTCCGGTGAGTACTCCCCGGCGGCCTTCCCCTCGAGCACGCGGGCGGCACCGGCGAAGAACGCGGCGTTGTCGACGGTGCCGGGGACGTCGAACTCGCGGGACAGCCGGATCGCCTTGCCGGTCTGCCGTGTCTCGGTGCCGGCCAGGTCCTCGGCGGTCTGCGCCAGCCGGCGTGCCAGCGCGTGCAGCGCCGCCGAGCGCTCGGCCGGGGTGGCGGCTGCCCACTCGGGCGCGGCCCGGCGGGCCCGGGCGACCGCGGCGTCGACCTCGGCGGCACCTGCCAGCGGCAGGGAGTCGACGACCTCGCCGGTGGCCGGGTCGATGACGTCGTGCCGACGGTCGGTCACCGTTCCTCCTCGACGACTCGGGCGGCGCCCACCGGCACGGTGGCCGTGGTGGCCGTACTGGCCGTGGACGTGATGGGCGTAGTGGGTGTGGTGGACGTGGTGCGCGGAATCCTGACACCGACACGCGTGCGGAACAAGAGTGTCGCGACGCTTTCCGTCGCGTCTGCGAGGACTCGCAACGAAATCGTGACCTGGGTTTACTCGATGGCAGCCATCACGTGCTTGATGCGGGTGTAGTCCTCGAGCGCGTACACCGACAGGTCCTTGCCGTACCCGGAGTGCTTGAAGCCGCCGTGCGGCATCTCGGCCACCAGCGGGATGTGGGTGTTGATCCACACCGTGCCGAAGTCGAGCCGGCGACTGACCCGCAGCGCCCGTCCGACGTCCGTCGTCCACACGCTGGAGGCGAGGCCGTACTCGACGCCGTTGGCCCAGCGCACCGCCTGCTCCTCGTCGTCGAACCGCTGGACGGTGATGACGGGGCCGAAGACCTCCCGCTGGACGATCTCGTCGTCCTGGCGCAGGTTGTCCACCACCGTCGGCTCGACGAAGAACCCACCGCCCATGCCCTCCATCCGGTGCCCGCCGGCCTGGATCCGGGCGTGGTCCGGGAGCCGCTCGAGGAAGCCGGTGACGTGCCGCAGCTGGTCGGCGTTGTTGACGGCACCCATGTCCGCCTCGGCGTCCTGGGGCCGCCCGACCCTGACCCGGCGGGCCTGCTCGGTCAGCGCGGCCACGACGTCGTCGTGCACCCGCGGGCCGGCCAGGACGCGGGTGGCGGCGGTGCAGTCCTGCCCGGCGTTGAAGTAGCCGGCCGCGGCGATGCCCTCGGCGGCAGCGGCCACGTCGGCGTCGTCGAACACCAGGACCGGGGCCTTGCCGCCGAGCTCCAGGTGGACCCGCTTGACGTCGCGGGCGGCCGCGCCGGCCACCTCCATGCCGGCCCGGACCGACCCGGTGATCGCCACGAGCTGGGGTGTCGGGTGCGCGACGAGCGCCCGGCCGGTGTCCCGGTCGCCGGTGATCACGTTGAGCACGCCCGGCGGCAGGAACTCGGCCGCGAGCTCGGCGATGCGCAAGGTGGTCTCCGGCGTGGTGTCGCTGGGCTTGAGCACCACGGTGTTGCCGGCTGCCAGGGCGGGGCCGATCTTCCAGACCGCCATCATCATCGGGTAGTTCCACGGCGCGACCTGGCCGACGACGCCGACCGGCTCCCGCCGGATCCAGGACGTGTGCCCGCGCATGTACTCCCCCGCGGACCTGCCCTCGAGCAGGCGCGCGGCACCGGCGAAGAACCGGAGCTGGTCCACCATCGGCGGGATCTCCTCGCTGGCGGTCAGCGCGTTCGGCTTGCCGGTGTTGCGGCCCTCCATCTCCACGAGCTCGTCGGCGTGGGCCTCGATCGTGTCGGCCAGGCGCAGCAGGGCCAGCTGGCGCTCCGACGGGGTGGTGTCCCGCCACTGCTCGAACGCCCGGGCAGCGGCCCGGTAGGCCCGGTCGACGTCCTCCTCGGTGCCCACCGGCGACTCGGCGACGACCTGACCCGTCGAGGGGTCCACGACCGGGGTGGTCCGGTCACCCAGCGGGTCGACGAGCTCGCCGTCGACGACGTGGCGCAGGCGGCGGGGGGCGGGGACGTCCGGCGAGGTCACAGTGGCTCTCCTTACGGGCAGCTGCTGACGGGGCTGCACGGGCGGGGTGCGGTCCGGGAGCGCCACCGACGGACGGGGCGCCCGCGGTGACGATAACGCGGTGACGGCCAGATCCGGTAGAACTACGAACCCGCGAAGCACGAATCGGTTGCCGAAGGCCCCTCCCGGCGCGGATTCACTTGATTTCCTCGCCGGACCGGGCCACCATCGGCCCGGTGAGCACCCGAGGCCGGCCGAACCACCTCGACGACGTCTCCAAGCAGATCATCGAGCAGCTGCAGGAGGACGGCCGCCGGCCGTACGCCACCATCGGCAAGGCGGTCGGGCTGTCCGAGGCGGCCGTCCGGCAACGGGTGCAGAAGCTCCTGGGCGACGGCGTCGTGCAGATCGTCGCCGTGACCGATCCGGTCCAGGTCGGCTTCGCCCGCCAGGCCATGGTCGGCGTGCGGTGCTCCGGGCCGCTCGAGCGGGTCGCCGACGAGCTCGCCGACATGCCGGAGGTCGACTACGTCGTCATCACCGCCGGCTCGTTCGACCTGCTCGCCGAGGTCGTCTGCGAGGACGACGACCACCTCCTGGGACTCGTCGGGGACCGGATCCGGCGGCTCGAGGGCGTGGACAGCACCGAGACGTTCGTCTACCTGCGGCTGCGCAAGCAGCTCTACAACTGGGGTACCCGATGACCACGACACCGGCCGACTTCGCGGCCGCCCACCACCAGCCCACCGACACCCCGCGGGGAACTCATCGCAGCCACGCGGCCCGAGACCACCTGTGGATGCACTTCACCCGGCACTCCCCCTACGAGCAGGGGGCGGAGGTGCCGATCCTCGTCCGCGGCGAGGGCGTCCACGTCTGGGACGCCGCCGGCCAGCGGTACCTCGACGGGCTGTCCGGGCTGTTCGTCGTCCAGGTCGGGCACGGCCGCGCCGAGCTCGCGGACGCCGCGGCCCGCCAGGCGCGGGAGCTGGCGTTCTTCCCGCTGTGGTCCTACGCCCACCCGCAGGCCATCGACCTCGCCGAGCGGCTGGCCCACTACGCCCCCGGGGACCTCAACCGGGTGTTCTTCACCACCGGCGGCGGCGAGGCGGTCGAGTCCGCGTGGAAGCTCGCCAAGCAGTACTGGAAGCTCGTCGGCAAGCCGACGAAGCACAAGGTGATCAGCCGCGCGGTGGCCTACCACGGCACCCCGCAGGGGGCGCTGTCCATCACCGGCATCCCCGCGGCGAAGGAGGCCTTCGAGCCGCTCGTGCCCGGCGCGTTCAAGGTGCCGAACACCAACCTCTACCGCGCGCCTGAGCACCTGCGGGAGGACCCCAAGGCGTTCGGCCGCTGGGCTGCCGACCGGATCGAGGAGGCGATCCTGTTCGAGGGCCCGGACACGGTCGCCGCCGTCTTCCTCGAGCCGGTGCAGAACTCCGGCGGCTGCTTCCCCCCGCCGCCCGGGTACTTCGAGCGGGTCCGGGAGATCTGCGACGAGTACGACGTGCTGCTCGTGTCCGACGAGGTGATCACGGCGTTCGGCCGGATCGGCTCGATGTTCGCCTGCGTCGACTTCGGCTTCACCCCCGACATCATCACCTGCGCGAAGGGGATGACGTCCGGCTACTCGCCCATCGGCGCGATGATCGCCTCCGACCGGCTCTTCGAGCCGTTCCGGCACGGGCAGACGACGTTCTCCCACGGGTACACCTTCGGTGGCCACCCGGTGTCCGCGGCGGTGGCGATGGCGAACCTCGACATCTTCGAGCGCGAGGGCCTCAACGAGCACGTCCGGCGCAACGCCCCCGCGTTCCGGGCGACGCTGGAGAAGCTGCTCGACCTGCCGATCGTCGGGGACGTGCGGGGCGAGGGCTTCTTCTACGGGATCGAGCTGGTCAAGGACAAGACGACCCGGGAGACCTTCGACGAGGAGGAGTCCGAGCGGCTGCTGCGCGGCTTCCTGTCCCGGGCCCTGTTCGAGGCGGGCCTGTACTGCCGCGCCGACGACCGCGGGGACCCGGTGGTCCAGCTGGCCCCGCCGCTGATCAGCGGTCAGGCCGAGTTCGACACGATGGAGCAGATCCTGCGCGGCGTCCTCACGGAGGCCTGGGAGCGGCTGTGAGCCTGGCCGCGCCCGGGCTGTGGTTCGACCAGGTCGGGCCGCAGCCGAGACGCGACCCGCTGGACGGCGACACCGACGCCGACGTGTGCGTCGTCGGGGCGGGGTTCACCGGGTTGTGGACGGCGCACCGGCTGCTGGTCCTCGACCCGTCGCTGCGCGTCCTCGTCCTCGAGGCGGAGCACGTCGGGTTCGGTGCCAGCGGTCGCAACGGCGGGTGGGCGTCGGCGCTGTTCCCGGTCTCGACGGCGGCGCTGGTGCGCCGCCACGGCCGGGACGCGGCGCTCGCCGTGCGCCGGGCGATGCGCACCGCCGTGCGCGACCTCGGCGAGGTGACCGCGGCCGAGGGCATCGAGTGCGACTACGTCCGGGGCGGCACGGTCACCGTCGCCCGCGGGCCCGCCCAGCTCGCGCGGGCCCGCGCCGAGGCCGAGGCGGCGGCAGCCGGCGGGGACGAGGTGCACCTGCTCGACGCCGACGAGGTCACCCGCCGCGTCCGGGTCCGCGGGGCGCTCGGTGGCACCTGGACGCCGGACTGTGCGCGGATCCAGCCGGCCCGCCTGGTCACCGGCCTCGCCGCCGCCGTGGAGGCGCGCGGCGGGACGGTGCTCGAGCGCACCCGGGCCCTGGACGTCGCCCCGCGGCGGGTGCGGACCGACCGGGGCACGGTGACGGCCGAGGCGGTCGTGGTCGCGACCGAGGCCTGGACGGCCGGGCTGCCGGGCCGCCGCCGGGACGTCGTCCCGGTGTACTCGCTCCTGGTGGCGACCGAGCCGCTGGACGCGGCGACCTGGGAGCAGGTCGGGCTGGCCGGGCGGGAGACGCTCGGGGAGCACCGGCACGTCGTCCTCTACGGGCAGCGGACGGCGGACGACCGGCTGGTCCTGGGCGGCCGGGGCGCGCCGTACCACCTCGGGTCCCGCATCGCCCCGGAGCACGACCACGACGAGCGCGTGTTCACGGCCCTGCGCCGCACGGCCCGCACGATGTTCCCGGTGCTGGCCGGCGCCCGGTTCACCCACGCCTGGGGCGGGCCGCTCGGCATCCCCCGCGACTGGCACCCCGCCGTCCGGTTCGACCCCGGCACCGGCGTCGGCACCGCCGGCGGGTACGTCGGGGACGGCGTGACGACGTCCTTCCTCGCCGGCCGCACGCTGGCCGACCTCGTCCTGGGCCGGGACAGCGAGCTCACCGCGCTGCCCTGGGTGCAGCACCCGACCCGGCGGTGGGAGCCCGAGCCGCTGCGGTGGCTGGGGGTGAACGCGGGGCTGCGGCTGGCGTCCTGGGCGGACGCCGAGGAGCGGGTGACCGGCCGGCCGTCCGTACTGGCCCGGCCGCTGGCCGCCCTCACCGGTCACTGAGCCCAGCCAGTCACCGAACCCACCAGCCACCGAGCCCGGCCGGCGGCTCCCCGCGTCAGCGCCGCAGCGTCGACGCCAGCGCGTCGAGGACGGCGGGGTCCTCGATCGTCGAGGGCACCGCGGGCGTCCGGCCGTCGGCGATCTCCCGCATCGTCTTGCGCAGGATCTTGCCCGAGCGGGTCTTCGGCAGCGCCGGCACGACGTCGACCTGCCGCAGCGCCGCGACCGCGCCCACCTCGTCGCGCACCCGCTGGACGCACTCGCGGGTGATCCGCTCGACGTCCGCGTCGGTGTACTCCTGCCCGCCCTTGAGCACGACCAGCCCCCGGGGCACCTGGCCCTTCATCTCGTCGTGGACGCCGATCACCGCGCACTCGGCGACCGCGGGGTGCCCGGCGATCGCGGCCTCCATGGACCCGGTGGACAGCCGGTGCCCGGCGACGTTGATGACGTCGTCAGTGCGCCCCATGACGAACACGTAGCCGTCCTCGTCCTTGTAGCCGCCGTCACCGGTGAGGTAGTAGCCGGGGAACGCCGACAGGTACGACGCGACGTACCGCTCGTCGTCGCCCCACAGCGTCGGCAGGGTGCCCGGTGGCAGCGGCAGGCGGATGCAGATGGCGCCCTCGGTGCCGGGCGGCAGGGGCTCGCCGTTCTCCCCCAGCACCTGCACGTCGTAGCCCGGTACCGGCACCGTCGGGGAACCGGGCTTGACCGGCATCGGCTCCAGTCCGCGAAGGTTCGCGCAGATCGGCCAGCCGGTCTCGGTCTGCCACCAGTTGTCGATGACCGGGACGCCGAGCCGGTCGGCCGCCCAGTGGTAGGTGTCGGGGTCGAGCCGCTCGCCGGCGAGGAACAGGGTCCGCAGCCGGGACAGGTCGTGCTCGGCGATCCGTGTGCCCTCCGGGTCGTCCTTCTTGATCGCCCGGATCGCCGTCGGCGCCGTGAACAGCGCGACGGCCCCGTGCTCGGCGGCCACCCGCCAGAACGCGCCGGAGTCGGGGGTGCCGACCGGCTTGCCCTCGTACAGCACGGTGGTGCACCCGGCCAGCAGCGGGGCGTACACGATGTAGGAGTGGCCGACGACCCACCCGACGTCGCTCGCCGTCCACCAGGTCTCACCGGGCTCGACACCGAAGACGTTGCGCATCGACCAGTGCAGCGCCACGGCGTGGCCGCCGTTGTCCCGGACGATCCCCTTCGGCCGGCCGGTGGTCCCGGAGGTGTACAGCACGTAGAGCGGGTCCGTCGCGGCGACCGGCACGCACTCGGCGGGCTCGACGACACCCGGGCGCATGAGCTCGGCCCAGTCGAGGTCGCGCTCACCCATGGCGGCCTCGGCCTGCGGCCGCTGCAGGACGACGACCCGCTCCGGCTTGTGCCCGCTGCGCTCGATGGCCGCGTCGAGCATCGGCTTGTACTCCACCACGCGGCTCGGCTCGATGCCGCACGAGGCGGACACGACGACCCGGGGCCGGGCGTCGTCGATGCGGGCGGCCAGCTCGCTCGGGGCGAAGCCGCCGAACACCACGCTGTGCACGGCGCAGATCCGGGCGCAGGCGAGCATCGCGACGACCGCCTCGGGCACCATCGGCATGTAGATGACGACCCGGTCCCCGGCGACGACGCCGAGGTCCCGCAGCACGCCGGCGAAGCGGGCGACGAGCTCGAGCAGCTCGGCGTAGGTGAGGACGCGCTTCGTCCCGGTCACCGGGGAGTCGTGGACGAGTGCGGGCTGGTCGCCGCGACCGTTGACCACGTGCCGGTCGAGCGCGTTGTAGCAGGTGTTGAGGACGCCGTCGGAGAACCATCGGTAGAAGGGCGGGTTGTCGTCGTCCAGCACCCTGGTGGGCCTGCGGATCCAGTCCACGCCGGCGGCGGCCTCGCCCCAGAAGCCTTCAGGGTCCTGCAGGGACCGCCGGTACGCCTGCTCGTACGCGCCTGTGCTCATACCCGCATCCTGGCCACCTCGTCGGCGCTTGGCCACCCCTGCGTCGGTGGCCGCTTCGAGGGGACCGTGAGCACGCGAGGGCGCTGGGTGCTGCCACCAGGCAGGATGCCGGCATGGAGATCGAGAGCGTCCAGACCCTGCGCGCCCTGCTCGCCGCCGGGACCCCGATGGACGGGATGCGCCTGCAGGGCCTCGATCTCACCGAGGTGGAGGAGGAGCTGCTGGCGGCCGACCCGCGCGGCGCCGTCGTGCTCGGCGGCCGGGTCGGGGAGCGGCTCGAGGAGCACCTGCGCCGCGGCGGGGCGCTCGTCTTCCCGGCGCTGCCGCAGTGCCCGGTCGACCCGTACCGCAACCGGCTGTACACGGCCGAGGAGCTGTACGCCGGTCTGCAGGACGGCTACGAGCACACCCTTGACGCCCGCTGCTACGCGTGGTCGCGGGACGCCACGACGCGCCACGACGTCCTGGCCACGATGGTCCGGGCCGTCCACGACGACGCGGTGTCCGACGCGCTCGTGGAGGTGCTGGCCGGGCGCAGCGTGGTCGGCGTGATGGGCGGCCACGCGCTGCGCCGGGGTACCCCGCAGTACGCCGAGGCGGCTCACCTGGCCCGGGCGCTCTCCCGCGCCGGCCACCTCGTGCTCACCGGCGGCGGCCCTGGGGCGATGGAGGCCGCCAACCTCGGTGCCCGGCTGGCCGGTGCGGACGACGCGGCCCTGCAGGACGCGCTCGACCACCTCGGAACCGTCCCGGACTTCGCGCCGGACGTCGCCGCGTGGGCCAGAGCGGGCCTCGACGTGCTGGCGGACCACCCCGCACCGCACTCCCCGGCGAGCATCGGGATCCCGACGTGGTTCTACGGGCACGAGCCACCGAACGTGTTCCCGGGCCTGGTGGCCAAGTACTTCTCCAACGCCCTGCGGGAGGACGTCCTGCTCGTCACGGTCACCGCGGGCATCGTCTACCTGCCCGGCGCGGCCGGGACGCTCCAGGAGCTGTTCCAGGCGGCCACCCCGGGGTACTACTCCCCCGGCGGCGGGGTTCCCCTGGTCCTGCTCGGCCGCGAGCACTGGACGCGCCGCCTGCCTGCGTGGGACCTGCTCGGCGCGCTGGCCGCCGGGCGGCCGATGGCCGCACGCGTCCACCTGCTCGACGACGCCTCCGACACCGACGGGGTGCTCGCCGCGCTCGGTGACGCCGCGCACCCCGGCCCGCCGGTGCTCACTCGACCGCGACCATGACCTCCACCACCCGGTCGAGGAAGGCGTCCACCTGCTCCTCCCGGTAGCCGCGCGAGCCGCGCCGGGTCCGGAAGACCGCGCGGCGCACCTCGTCGACGGACATCGGGTCGCCGTGGTCGAGGTAGCCGAGCACCCGGTGGCACAGCTCGTCGACGTCGTCCGGGTCGTACGCCGGGGCGAACCCGGTGGCCCGCTCGAACCGGTCCCCGTCGGGACGCAGCAGCCGCCCGCGCAGGGTGCGCGCCCGGGTGGTGAGGTTCTCCAGGGCGGCCTGCGCACCGACCCGCGCCCGCAGGCCCTCCTGCTCCCGGCGGGCGAACGCGTCCTCCAGCCGGTCCAGGGCGGCGTCCACCTGCCCGACGTCGTAGCCGCCACGGACCAGGTCGAAGCCCACCCGCCGCACGTCCGCGGACGTCACGGCGGCACCGGCCTCGGCGTGCTCGTAGGCGACCCGGGCACGGTCGAAGAACTCGTCGACCTGCTCGACGTGGTACCCGCGGGCCCACCGGCCGGTGCGGGAGAAGCTGCTGCGGGAGACGCTGCTCGGCACGGCGCTCATCGTGCCAGGCCAGGGACCGGGGCGGCTGCCAGCTGACCGCAGGCGCCGTCGATGTCGCTGCCCCGGGTGTCGCGCACGGTGGTGGGGATGCCGCGGCGCCGCAGCCGGCGGACGAACTCCGCCTCGACCTGCGGGTCGCTGGCGGTCCACCGGGAGCCGGGCGTCGGGTTGAGCGGGATCGGGTTGACGTGCACCCAGCCGCGGCCACGGGCCAGCAGCTCGTCGGCGAGCAGGTCGGCCCGCCAGGCCTGGTCGTTGACGTCGCGGATGAGTGCGTACTCGATGCTGACCCGCCGTCCGGTCGCCTCGAAGTACCGGCGGGCGGCGTCCAGGGCCTGCCCGACCCGCCAGCGGGTGTTGACCGGCACCAGCTCGTCGCGCAGCTCGTCGTCCGGGGCGTGCAGGGACAGCGCCAGCGTCACCGGGACGCCCTCGCCGGCCAGCCGGTCGATGGCCGGGACGAGGCCCACGGTGGACACCGTGACGCCGCGCGCGGAGATGCCCAGCCCGTCCGGAGGCGGCGCCGTCATCGCCCGGACGGCGGTCATCGCGGCCCGGTAGTTGGCCAGCGCCTCGCCCATGCCCATGAACACGACGTTGCTCACCCGCAGCGGCGCGGCCACCGCGCCGCCGGCGACCTCGCCGTCCCGCAGCGACCGGGCGGCCGCGACGACCTGCTCGACGATCTCGGCGGCGGACAGGTTGCGGGTCAGCCCGGCCTGCCCGGTGGCGCAGAACGGGCAGTTCATCCCGCAGCCGGCCTGGCTCGACACGCACAGGGTCACCCGGTCCCGGTAGCGCATCAGCACGCTCTCGACGAGGGCCCCGTCGTGCAGCCGCCACAGCGTCTTGACCGTCGCCCCGGCGTCGGCGGTCAGGACCCGCACCGGGGTGAGCAGCTCGGGCAGCAGGGTGCCGACGAGCCGCTCCCGGCCCGCGGCCGGCAGGTCGGTCATCCGGGCCGGGTCACGGGTGAGGTGCTCGAAGTAGTGCACGGCGAGCTGGCGGGCCCGGAACGGCCGCTCCCCCAGCTCGGCGGCGACGTCGGCTCGCTCGGCCGGGGACAGGTCGGCGAGGTGCCGCGGCGGCTTGCCGCGGCGCGGTGCGGTGAAGGTCAGCTCGCCGGCCGCGGGTCGGCGTCCGACGAGGGGCAGCGGTTCAGGCATGACCGGCCCATGGTCGCACGAGCCCGGCCGGTCCCCTACGGCTCAGCCCGACCGCCAGGCGCCCCACGGGCGCACCACCTCCCCGCCGTCGATGACGCAGTGGTCGGGCAGCTGCATCCGCTCCCAGGCGACGAGGTCGACCGGGCTGCCGGTGAGCTCCGCGACCGCCAGCGTCCACGCCGTGCCGTGCCCGACGAGGACGACGTCCCCCGGTGTCTCCTCGACCAGCGCCCGCACGGTCCGGGCCACCCGTACCCGGGTGGCGCCGGCCGTCTCCCAGCCCTCCTCCGGCGGCTCGTCGGGGTGGATCACCGAACGGTGCACGCGGACGGCGTACGCGTCGACCCAGCCCGCCGGGCGGTACTGCTCACGCAGGTCCTCGAGAACCTCGACGTCGGCGTCGCCGGCCAGGATGCGCGCCGTCTCGACCGCCTTGGGCTCGTCCGAGCTGACCCAGCGGGCCCGCTCCGGGAGCACCCCGGCCTCGGCGAGCTCGCGGACCCGGCCCACCTCGTCGGGGTCCAGGTGCCAGCTGCTCGCCGGCGTCGTCGGGTCGATGAGCGGGGGGCCGTGGCGCACCAGGTGCAGGGCCATCAGGTGGTGCAGCTCCTCAGGAGGCCACCGGCACGAGGGCGGCCAGCAGCAGGTAGACGACAGGTGCGGTGGCCAGCAGGGAGTCCAGGCGGTCCATGACGCCGCCGTGGCCGGGCAGCAGGGACCCCATGTCCTTGATGCCGAGGTCCCGCTTGAGCAGGGACTCGGCCAGGTCGCCCAGCGTGGCGGTGACCAGGACGGCGGCGCCGACCACGACGCCCGCCCACCAGGTGCCCCCGAGCAGCAGGACGACGCCGAGGGCGCCGGCGAGCAGGGCGGCGACGGCCGAGCCGGCGAGCCCCTCCCAGGACTTCTTGGGACTCACCGACGGCGCCATCGGGTGGCGCCCGAGCAGGACGCCGACGGCGTAGCCGCCGATGTCGCTGGCCACGGTCACCAGCACGAAGACGATGACCCGGGCCGGTCCGTCGTCCGCGGCGAGCATGAGCATCGCGAAGCCGGCCAGGAAGGGCGCGTAGGCGGTGCTGAAGATCCCGGCGGCGACGTCCCGCACGGCACCGTCGACGCCCTCCAGGACGCGCCACACGACGACGGCCAGCACGGTGAGGCCGAAGGCGACGAGCAGCGCCTCCTCGCCGGCGGCGTACGCCGAGACGAGGATGCCCACGCTGCCGACGAGGACCGGCACGAGGGGGACCGTGATCCGGCGGGCCGCGAAGGCCTGCCCGAGCTCCCAGACGGCGAGGACGATCGCGACCGCGGCGACGGCGACGAAGGCCTCCTTGCGGACGAGCAGGGAGGCGAGCACCAGGCCGGCGAGGCCGACGCCGACGCCGACCGCCACCGGCAGGTTGCGCCCGGCCCGCCCCCGGGTGCGGGCGGCGCGACGGGAGGGCGGGGGCAGGGTCGGCGAGGACGGCAGGATGTCCATGCTCAGACCTCGAGCAGCTCGCTCTCCTTGTGCCGCAGGAGCTCGTCGACGGCGTCCACCCGGCGCCTGGTGAGCTGCTCGAGCTCCTTCTCGGCGCGGGCGACCTCGTCCTCGCCGGCCTCGCCGTCCTTGGCGATGCGGTCCAGCTCCTCCTTGGCCCGGCGGCGGATGTTGCGGACCGACACGCGGGCCTCCTCCGCCTTCGCGCGCGCGATCTTGATGTAGTCGCGGCGCCGCTCCTGGGTGAGCTCGGGCAGGTTCACCCGGATCACGTTCCCGTCGTTGGCCGGGTTGACGCCCAGGTCGGAGTCGCGCAGCGCCTTCTCGATGGCACTCATCGAGGACCGGTCGTACGGGGTGATGAGGACGGTGCGGGCCTCCGGGGTCTGGAACGAGGCGAGCTGCTGCAGCGGCGTCGGGCTGCCGTAGTACTCCACCGTGATCCGGGCGAACATGGCCGGGTTCGCACGGCCGGTGCGGATCGCCGCGAACTCCTCCTTGGCGACCTCCACGGCCTTGTCCATCTTCTCCTCCGCCTCGAGGAGGGTCTCGTCGATCACGCCTCGCTCCTTCGTCGTGTCGTACCCGCGGACGTCACTCGGCGACGACCAGGGTCCCGATCCTCTCACCCCGGACCGCGGCCAGGACGTTGCCCTCGCGCTCCAGACCGAAGACGATCATCGGCAGCTTGTTGTCCATGCACAGGCTGAACGCGGTCGCGTCGGCGACCTTGAGCCCCCGCTGGAGCGCCTCGGTGTAGGTGATCCGCTCGAGGCGGCGGGCGGTGGGATCGACGTGGGGGTCGGCGGTGTACACCCCGTCAACCCCGTTCTTGGCCATCAGGACGACGTCGGCGTGGATCTCCAGGGCCCGCTGGGCGGCGACGGTGTCGGTGGAGAAGTAGGGCAGCCCGGCGCCCGCGCCGAAGATCACCACGCGGCCCTTCTGCATGTGCCGGATCGCCCGGCGCGGGATGTACGGCTCGGCCACCTGCCCCATGGTGATCGCGGTCATCACCCGGGTGTCGGTCCCCCCCTGCTCGAGGAAGTCCTGCAGGGCCAGGCAGTTCATCACCGTTCCGAGCATGCCCATGTAGTCGGCCCGGGCCCGGTCCATCCCGCGCTGGGACAGCTCGGCCCCGCGGAAGAAGTTGCCGCCGCCGGTGACGACGGCGACCTCGACGCCCTCGGCGACCACGGCCGCGATCTCCCGGGCGATGCGGGCCACGACGTCCGGGTCGACGCCGACGCTGCCGCCGCCGAAGGACTCACCGGAGAGCTTGAGCAGCACCCGGTGGTAGCGGGTCCCCCCGTGGGGGGTCGGGTCCAGCTCGTCGGTCTGGCTCATCGGTCTCCCCTGGTGGTGGGCGGCTGTGCGGGGCAGTCTGCCGCACTGCACCGCTCGTGCAACGGCCCCGCCCCGGACGCCGGGACGGGGCCGTGCAGCACGGGTCGGCTCAGGCGCCGACGCGGAACCGGGCGAAGGCGCTCAGCTGCACCCCGGCGTCGGCGAGGACGGCCGAGACCGTCTTCTTCGGGTCCTTCGCGAACGGCTGCTCGAGCAGCACGGCGTCCTTGAAGTAGCCGTTGACCCGGCCTTCGATGATCTTGGGCAGGGCCTGCTCGGGCTTGCCCTCCTCCCGGGCGGTCTCCTCGGCCAGGCGACGCTCGTTCTCCACCGTCTCGGCGGGGACGTCCTCCCGGGCACGGAAGGTCGGGGACATCGCCGCGATGTGCATGGCGACGTCCCGGGCGACCTCGTGCTCGACGTCGGTGACGACGAGGACGCCGATCTGCGGCGGCAGGTCGGGGCTGGTGCGGTGCAGGTAGGAGGCGACGTGCCCGCCCTGCAGCCGGGCCACCCGGCGGACCTCGATCTTCTCCCCGATGGTGGAGCTCGCCTCGTCGAGCAGGGTCTTGACGTCCTTGCCGTCCACCTGGGCGGTCAGCAGGGAGTCGACGTCCTGCGCACCAGTGGCCACCGCCGCGTCGAGCACCTGCTGGGCGAGCGCCTGGAACGTGTCCCCCTTGGCGACGAAGTCGGTCTCACAGTTGACCTCGACCATCGTGCCGACGCCGTCGGCCACCGACGCGGCGACGAGCCCGTTGGACGCGGTGCGGCCCTCACGCTTCGTCACACCCTTGAGGCCCTTGACCCGCAGCAGCTCGACGGCCTTGGTGAGGTCCCCGTCGCTCTCCGCGAGCGCGTTCTTGCAGTCCATCATGCCGGCGCCGGTCTGCTCCCGGAGCTTCTTGACGTCGGCGGCGGTGAAGTTCGCCATGGAAGGTGGTACTCCCTCTCGGTTGGTGTAGCCGGGCTCAGGCCTGCGCAGACTCAGACTCAGACTCAGACTCACGCTCAGGCTCAGACTCAGGCTCAGACTCAGGCTCGGCCGGCTCCGCCAGCTGGTGCGCCTGCTGCTCGACGACCTGCTCGGCCTCGGCGGCGCCCTCCTGGACGTCCTGCGCAACCTGCTCCGGGCCGGCGTCCGGCTGTCCGCCCACGGTCGCCTCGCCGGCCGCCTGCTCGCTCTGGGCCTGCCCGCCCTGGGCCTGCTCAGCCTCCTGGCCGGCCAGCAGCTCGCGCTCCCACTCGGCCAGCGGCTCCTCGGCGACGGCGCCGTCGGCTCCGGACTCGCTGCCGCGCGAGCGGGCCATGAGGCCCTCGGCGACCGCGTCGGCGATGACCCGGGTGAGCAGGGTGACCGAGCGGATGGCGTCGTCGTTGCCCGGGATCCGGTAGTCCACGACGTCCGGGTCGCAGTTGGAGTCGACGATGGCGACGATCGGGATGCCGAGCTTGCGGGCCTCGTCGACCGCGAGGTGCTCCTTGTTCGTGTCGACGATCCAGACGGCGCTCGGCACCTTCGCCATGTTGCGGATGCCGCCGAGGGTGCGCTCGAGCTTCTCCTTCTCCCGGCGCATCATGAGCAGCTCCTTCTTCGTCCGGCCGCTCGCGGCGACGTCGTCGAAGTCGATCTGCTCGAGCTCCTTGAGGCGCTGGAGGCGCTTGGAGACCGTCTGGAAGTTCGTCAGCATGCCGCCGAGCCAGCGCTGGTTGACGTAGGGCATGCCGACCCGGGTGGCCTGCTCGGCCAGCGGCTCCTGAGCCTGCTTCTTCGTCCCGACGAACAGGATGCTGCCGCCGTGCGCGACGGTCTCCTTGACGAAGTCGTAGGCGCGGTCGATGTAGCTCAGCGTCTGCTGCAGGTCGATGATGTAGATGCCGTTGCGCTCGGTGAAGATGTAGCGCTTCATCTTCGGGTTCCAGCGGCGGGTCTGGTGCCCGAAGTGGACGCCGCTCTCGAGGAGCTGGCGCATCGTGACGACGGCCATGCCGACGCACTCCTTCCGTGCTGCGGCCGGG